>NZ_CP061725.1:310905-621811 GCF_014764405.1 Micromonospora craniellae
GCGCAGCGGGTGATGGCCGGGCTGAACCGGTCCGGCCGGGCGATCAGCGGCGCCCGGCTGCTGCTGCTCGGGCTGGCGTACAAGCGCAACACCGGCGACATGCGCGACTCCCCGGCGGTGGAGGTGGCCCGGCGGCTGCGGGACCTCGGTGCCGAGGTCCGCGCGGTGGAGCCGTACGCCGAGGCGCATCACCTGCCGGACGGGGTGGCGACCGTGGACCTGACCGAACGGGAGCTGCGGGAGGCGGACGGCGTGGTGGTGGTGACCGACCACGACGCGTTCGACTACGACCTGGTGGCACGGCACGCCCGCTACGTCTTCGACACCCGCAACCGCTGCACCGGCCCCACCATAGAACGCCTTTGACGCCTGAGGCCGTGGCGGTGCACGTTTCACCGTGGCGGTGTGACTGTTCCCGTGTCGGCGTGTCGAGCAGCCACACTGCCACGATCATGCGTCAGGAGGCCCCGCGTCACTGGTCGGCCAGCGCCTCGACGACGGGCCGGGACAGCGCCCGCCGAGCCGGCAGCACCGACGCCAGCAGTGCCGCCAGCATCGCGACGGCGAGCACCCCGGCGAGCCGTGCCCAGGGCACGACCAGGGTGAACTCCCCGGCGAGCCGGGCCAGCAACGCCATCGCCCCGGCGGTGACGCCGGTGCCCAGCGTGACACCGAGCACCGCACCGACCAGCGCGGTGAGGACCGCCTCGACGGCCAGCATGGCGCGCATCCGCCCGCCGGTCAGCCCGACGGCGCGCAGCACCGCGTTCTCCCGGGTCCGTTCCACCACCGACAGGCTCAACGTGTTGGCCACTCCGACCAGGGCGATCACCACCGCCAGCCCGAGCAGCGCGACCACGAACGCGAGCAGCATGTCCACCGTAGAGGTGAGCATCCGCTCGTACGCCGCCTGGTCCATCAGGTTGATCGTCGGGTAGTCGGCCAGGACCGCCTCGATCGCGGCGCGTGCCGAGCCGGCCGGCACGCCCGGGGCCGGTTCGACCTCGGCCAGGACGCCACGCTCGTCGGGGAGGAGCCGGGTGTGGTCGGCGTCGACCAGACCCACCGCGTGCCCGGGCGGCACCGTCGACCCGGTGCCGCCGGAGCCGAGTCCGACGACCACCGCCGCCACCTCGAACGTCCGGGACCGCAGGGTGACCTGGTCCCCCGCCGACCAGCCGCGTCGCTGGGCCAGCTCGCGGTCCACCAGGATCCGTCCCGGACCGATCCGGTCGACGCTGCCGGAGATCACCTGCTCGACCTGGTCGCCGACCAGCGCCGGGTGGATCGCCCGGTACTCCACGTCGTCGACGGACCGGGTCCGTGCCTCGTGCACCACGCCCAGCTCGGGTCGGGTGGCCAACGCGTCGGTCAGCCCGGCGGGCAGCTCCACGCCGATGCCGGTGACCAGGAAGTCCACCCCCACCTCGGCGTCCACGGTCCGTTCGATGGCCGCCTTGGTGCTCTGCGCCCCGACAAGGAACGACGAGACCAGACCGATCCCGATGACCAGCGCGGTGGCGGTCGCCGCCACCCGCCGGGGACCGAACAGCACAACGCCGAAAATACTCAGCACTCCGCCCAGGGCGACCAGCACGATCTGCCCGGCGGAGGCCGCGCCGGCCAGGGCGGTCAGCGCGGCGGCGAGCCCGGCCCCGGCCAGCACGCCGAGCGTGGAGGCGGCCAGGCCCACCACCGCCGACTCCAGCACGGCCGCCTGGAAGACCTGTCCCCGGGTGGCCCCGACCAGGCGCAACAACGCGGTCCGGCGGGTGCGCTGGGCCAGCACGATGGTGAAGGTGTTGCCGATGACGAAGGCCGCCACCACCACCGCCACCGCGGCGAAGGTGAGCAGCGCCATGTGGAACTGGTCCACGTCGCGGACCGCGGCGGCGACGGCGGCGTCCAGGATCTCCGCGCGGGTGCGCACGGTGGTGTCCGCCCCGGCGATGTCGGCGAGCCGGGCGGCCAGCTCCGTGTCGGCGATCCCGGGTTCGGCCACGACCATGATCCGGCCGTATCCCGACGAGCCGGTGACGGCGAGTGCGTCGACGCCGACCAGCCCGATGAACGGCCCGCCGATGTCGTGCGGGGTGTCGGCCACGTCGACGCCGACCAGGGTGTACGGCTCGGCCGCCCCGGCGGCGCCGCCGACGCGTACCGTGCTGCCGAGCCGGAACGACTGGGCGTCGACGGTCCGTTGGTCGAGCACCACCTCGCCCGGCCGGGCGGGCAGCCGCCCCGCCACCACGTCGTAGGACCGGAGTGCCGGATCGGTGGGCACGGCGGCGAGTACGCCGAAGCCGAGGACCGGTCGCCCGTCGCCGCCCACCACTCCGGCGGCGCCGGTCAGCTCACCCTCGGCGGCGCGGACCCCGTCGACCGCGCGTACCCGGTCGACCAGCGCCGGGTCGATCGGCTCCCGGGCGGCGTAGATCCCGGCGTCGGTGTGCCGGTCGAAGGTGCCGGCCCGGTCGTACGCGCCGGCCCGCATCCCGTCGATGAAGATCAACGTGCCGGCGATGAATGCCACGCCGAGCACCACGGCGAGGGTGGACATCACCATCCGTGCCGCCTCGGCACGCAGGGAACGAAGCGTCAGCCGGAGCACGGTCACCGCCCCCGCGTCGACGCGCCGGCCGCAGTGGCGGACGGGTCCAGCCCGGCGAGCAGGCCGGAGACCGCCACGTCGAAGGCGACCCCGCGCAGCGGGCGGCCCAGGACCGTCGCTCTCATCGTCACCCAGCGTACGGGTGGTGCGGGGTCCGGCCGCGGCGGCCGGCGGTGCTCAGGGGGCGAGGTCACGCATCCGGACGATCTCCACGCCCTGCTCGGTGGCGACCGAGGTGGCGAACTCCGACATCCGTAGGTCGAGACCGACCTTGAGCAGGTCGGTCGCCATCACCACGGCGCCCTCGTGATGTTCGGTCATCATCCGCAGAAAGAGACGGTCGAAGTCGACGCCCCGGGCGACGGCGAGCCGGCCCATCGCCTCCGGCGACTGCATGCCCTTCATCGTGGCGTGGTCGTGCCCGGACACCTCGGTGGAGAGATTGCGCTCGGCCAGCCAGGCCCGCAGCACGCCGATCTCCGGCCGCTGGCCGGCGCGGATCCGGTCGGCCAGGGCGCGTACCCGGGGGTCGGCGGCCCGGTCCGGGGCGAGCGCCGCCATCTCCAGCGCCTGCTCGTGGTGCGGGATCATCATCCGCGCGAACCAGGCGTCCAGGGTGTTGAAGCGCGGCGGCGAGTCGTCGCGTACCTCGGCGCCGGGGCGCTCGACGGCCGGTTCGCCGGGACGGCCGGGCACGATCACCAGCGGCGCGTCGGGATCCGCCGGTGACGGATCGACCGGCGGCAACGCCTGGGCGGTGGCGGCGGGTGCCGGCTCGCGCGGCGCGGACTCGTCGCGGTCGCGCAGCGCGAAGGCCGACACCGCCAGCACCACCACGACCGATGTGACGACGGCCAGCAGGCGTCCGCGTCGGGCGGTCATGCGACACCCCCTCAGGGTCGAGGTCGCAGCGATCGTATCCATTCACGATGTTCGTCAGATGTGACCCAGGTCACATCGACGAGTGTCGTCGTGGATATATGGTACGGCCTATCGCCACTCGCCTCTCGAAGGGCATCACCGATGGTCGGATTGACCCCGCCGCGGAGGCGGCAACTACGCGTCGTCAGCGTGGCCGCCACCGGGCTCCTCCTCGCCAGCATCGCCGTCGCCTCACCCGGCAACGCGCAGACGGTCACGCGGACGGCCACCGAGTCCGCCGCGGTCGAGGCACCCCTCGGTGTCGACGAGATCTCCCACAGCCCCAACCTCAGGCAGATCGCCAACCTGCCCAAGCAGGCGCCGTTCGACACCACGGCGGCGCTCGGCACCGACATCGCCTTCCAGGGCAAGTACGCCTTCGTCGGCAACTACGACGGTTTCGTCATCTATGACGTGGCCCGGCCGAGCAAGCCGAAGATCGTGTCGCAGGTGCACTGCCCCGGCTCGCAGAACGACATCTCCATCTACGGTGACCTGCTCTTCCTGTCGACCGACTCGTCCCGCAGCGACGACTCGTGCAGCAGTGTCTCCCAGTCCGCCACGATCAAGGAGTCGTGGGAGGGCATCAAGATCTTCGACGTCAAGGACAAGAAACGGCCGCGCTACCTCAAGGCGGTCGAGACCGCCTGCGGCTCGCACACCCACACGCTGGTGCCGGCCAAGGACAAGAAGTCGGTCTACCTGTACGTCTCCTCGTACAGCCCGCAGGCCACCTTCCCGGACTGCCAGCCGCCGCACGACTCGATCAGCATCGTCAAGGTCCCGGTGAGAAAGCCGACCGACGCGGCCGTGGTCGCCACGCCGAACCTCTTCCCGGACGGCGGCTACGAGGGCCGCACGGGCGGGTCTGCGACCAGCGGGTGCCACGACATCACCGCCTACCCGGAGAAGGACCTCGCCGCCGGGGCGTGCATGGGTGACGGCGTGCTGCTGGACATCAGCAAGCGGGAGGCGCCGCGCGTGCTGCACACGGTGCGCGACACCGTCAACTTCGCGTTCTGGCACTCGGCCACCTTCAACAACCGTGGCACCAAGGTCGTCTTCACCGACGAGCTCGGCGGCGGTAGCGGGGCCACCTGCAACGAGGAGATCGGCCCGAACCGGGGCGCCAACGCGATCTACGACCTGACCGGCCGGGGCGACAACCGGAAGCTGGAGTTCCGCAGCTACTTCAAGATCCCGCGGACCAACGGCGACACCGAGAACTGCGTGGCGCACAACGGCTCGCTGATCCCGGTCCTCGGCAAGGACATCATGGTCCAGGCGTGGTACCAGGGCGGCATCTCGGTGTGGGACTTCAGCGACTCCCGTAAGCCGAAGGAGATCGGCTTCTGGGAGCGAGGTCCAATCTCGGACACCCAGTTGATCGTCGGCGGCTCCTGGTCGGCCTACTACTACAACGGGCACATCTACTCCTCCGACATTCAGAAGGGGCTGGACGTGCTCGAACTCAACGACTGGCGGACGTGGTCGGCCAAACTGGTCCACTACCGCGAGTTCAACGTCCAGACCCAGCCCAGCTACCTGAGCTGGTAGCACCACCCGCGCTCACCGGGCCCGGTCCCCGCCTCGGGGGCCGGGCCCGGCCGAGTACACCCCGCGCCGTCGGAAGATCGCCGGGCCGGCCTCCGGACCGACGCTCAGCACGATGCCACAGATCGTCAGGCCCCCATCTCGGCTTCGTACGCGCGGCGCAGCCGCCGCGTAGCCGAGGGCGCGAGGCAGATGTGCCAGGCCTGCCCCTCGTCGATCACGTTCAGTTCGCCGGCACGCTGCCGGTCCAGCAGGATCCCGGCCAACGTGTCCCGCGCGCCGAAGCGCTGGTGCCAGGCCATCTCCACGTCCACCGCCCAGCCCAGGCAGTGCCCGCTCGGCAGCATCGCGGCATACCCGAGGCGGCGCAGCCGGTACTGGTGCTCGGCGCTGCGGACCAGGCTGGTCACCCAGAGCGGTGGGGTGCCCACCACGGTGGCCGCGCTGAACTCCCGGGCGATGTCGTTGAGCAGGGCGACCACCTCCCGCCTGGCCCGGCGGAACAGCAGCCCGGCGGTACGCGGGGTGGCGTCCGGCAGCACCCGACGACGCACCGCGCGCACCCCCCGGCCGAGCACCGTCCGGGGCTGTTCGGTGTAGCGGAACTTCAGCAGCCCACGGCGGCGCAGCCACTCCAGGTCGACGAGTTGTGTGCTGTGGTGCACCTCGGCGTCGGTGACGAAGGTGGACGCGTCCCGCCACCACATCACGTCGATGCGCGACAGCAGGTAGATCCGCACCAGTGCGGCCAGGTCGCTGGCGGAGCTGCGCGCGTTGGGCTGGTATCGGGCCATCTCCAGCAGCAGGGTCTCCCGCGCGCCGATCGCCCCCTGCGGGGTGTCGTCGAGCACCGCCGTGATGGCCGGCTCCCGCAGCCGCTGGTCGATCAGCACCTGGCGGGCCTTCGTGCTGCTCGCCGCCGCGAGCGCACCCACCTCGACCAGCAGTTCGCCCACGGCCTCCCGGTAGGCGTCCAGGTCCGGCCCGTCCGCCGACCGGGGACGTGCCGCCACGCGGGGATGCCGACCGGCCGGCGAGGGCGGACCGGACTGGTGTCCCGGGCTTCGGCTCGGCACTCGCATGGTGGGTCCCCTCTCCCGTCGCACGGTGATCGCCTGTTGCAGACGGTAATCACGCCGATCGGGACAGGTCCGACATTCCTCTTCTCTCCCCCGAAGGGGGCCGGGCAGGGCGAGACCACCCGGACCAGTGGTACCGCCACCGGTCTCGGGCGAAACGGTCACAGCCAGCCGTTGTCCCGCGCGATCCGCCGGGCCTCCGCCCGGCTGTCCGCACCGAGCTTCTGCACCGCGATGGCAAGGTAGTTACGCACCGTGCCCGGGGACAGCCTGGCCCGGCGGGCGATGGCCGTGACCGACGCGTCCTCCTCGGCCAGCCGCAACGTCTCCAGTTCGCGCGGGGTCAGCGGGCACGGCGGAATGGTGAGCGCGTCGGCCGCCAACGCGGGGTCGACGTACCGGCCACCGGTGTGCACCCGGCGGATCACGTCGGCAAGCGCCCCGCCCGGCGCGCCCTTGGGCAGGAAGCCGCGCGCTCCTGCGGACAGCGCGTGGGCCAGGTGCGGCGGGCGTCCCTGCCCGGTGAGGATGACCACCGCGCAGTCCGGCAGCACCCGGGACAGTTCGGCGGCGACTCCGAAGCCGTCCTGGCGGGGCATGGCCAGATCGACCACGGCCACGTCGGGACGGTGAGCGAGGGCGGCGGCGACCGCCGTCGCCCCGTCGGCCGCCTGCGCGACGACCGTCAGGTCCTCCTCCAGCTCCAGCAGGGCCGCGAGGGCGGTACGGATCAGCTCCTCGTCGTCGGCGAGCAGGACCCGGATCATGCGACGGCCGGTACGGTCGCCTCGACGGTGAACACGCCGTCGGCCCGGTCGACGCGCAGCCGTCCACCGGCGCCGGCGAGCCGGTCGGCCAGCCCGCGCAGGCCGTGGCTGTGCCGGTCCGCCGTCCCGGTGTCGGTCACTCCGTCGTTCGTCACGGTCATCCGCACCTCGTCCTCCCGCTGGGTGATCTCGATGCGGCACCAGCCGGCCCGGCTGTGTCGCAGCACGTTGGTGCCGGCCTCGCGGAGCACCGCCGCGAGTTGGGTGGCCGCCTCCGGCGGCAGCTCACCGGCGGGCGGCACGACCGTGCACCGTACCCCGGACGAGCGCAGCACCTGTGCCACCGCAGTCAACTGCTCGCCGAGGTCGACCCGGCGGTAGCCGTGCACGGTGCGGCGCAGCTCCGTCAGGGCGGTGGCCGCCAGCCGTTGCGCCTCGCCCGCCTCCCGGGCGGCCCGCGACGGGTCGGCGGTGGCCAGCCGGGCGGCCAGCTCGGCCTTCAGCGCGATCACGGTCAGGTGATGCCCGAGCAGGTCGTGCACGTCCCCGGCGAAACGCAACCGCTCCTGTGCGGCGGCCAGCCGGGCCTGGGCCGCCCGCCCCCGCTCCGCCTGCACCAGCAGCCGCCAGAACCACACCTGGAAGCCGTTCACCAGCGCGACGCCCGGGCCGGCGGCGCCGACGACCAGCACCGCCTGCCCGATCGACGCGCCGGTCACCTGGGCCACCGCCCCGGCGACCAGCATCGCCAGCGCGGTGGCCGGAAGGGCCGCCCGCAGCGGGGCCAGCAACGGCACCCCGCCGACCGTCGCCGCGCCCAGCCAGGCCCAGGTGGGCCAGTCGCCCATGGCGACCGGTGCGGCCAGCGGCACCCCGAGCACCGCGACGGCGGCGTACCCGATCCGCAGGCGTCGGCGCCGCGCGACAGACCACCCGGTGGTCACGGCCGCGCCCACCGCCGCCGTCAGGACCAGCGCAAACGTGCCGATGGCGAGTACGCCGCAGGCCGTTCGCCACGGGTCCGGCTCCCGTCCGAGACCGACCGCCGGCAGGAGCAGGGTGGCGATCATGCCGGTGGCGAGGGAGACCATCGTCGCCGTCCGGGCGCGGCGTAGGGTCCGTTCGCCGCCCGGCACCGTCGCGTCCGTCACCACGCCGGTCAGGGTAGATCCCGCTGCCCCACCGGCGGAGTCCCCGTTCCGCCCGGTCCGACCGGGCATCGTGCCCGGCCGACCGGTGACACCACGCGGATGGTCGTCGCCTCCGCTCGCCACGACGATCGACGTCATGACCGACGCCCTCGCCGTCACCGGCGGACCGAACCCGTCCACCCCGACGATCCCCGGGCAACCGGCCGCGCCGGTTCGCCACTCGCGCCTGCCGCCGGTGGCCCGGCACCTGATGGAGATGGCGCTGGCCATGGTGGCCGGCACGGGCGCGGTGCTGCGGCGTCGGGCCGAGTACGGCGTACACCGTCCGAACCGCGCCGCGCCGCGCCGCGACACCCGTGGGCACGGGCGGTGGCACACCGCTGGCCGGCCGGGTTGGCGCTGCTGATGACCGCCGACACCTGGAGCTCACCCGTACCGCTGGCCGGGTACACGCTGCTGGTCCTGCCCGCCGGGTATCTGATCATCGGTACCGTCCGGCGGCAGTGGGGCGTACCGGGTGCGCTCCGGCTCCAGCTCGCCGGCCTGGCCGGCTGGTCGGGCCTGGCGCTGCTCGCCGTGGTCGTCGGCGGCACGGCCGGGCAGTGGCTGGTCGCGATCGGGTGGCTGGCCCACGCGGGCTGGGACGTGATCCATCACCGGACCGGCCAGGTGGTGCCCCGCGCCTACGCCCAGTGGTGCGGCGTGATCGACGCGGTCCTCGGGATCACCATCATCCTGGCGCTGGTCACCACGTAGTCGGTCGCCGCCCGGCGCGGCCCGCCGCCACCCGGCGCCGGGCCGCACCCACGCGTTGCGGTGGTCGCCGCACCGGCCGGGTGGGCGTGATGAAAGGCTTGACCCATGAGTTCCACGCCCGTACCCCCCGACGCGACCATGGATCCGCCCGCCTTCACGGACCTCGGCCTGCGGTCCGAACTGCTCGCCGCACTCGCCGCACTCGGCTACGAGGAGCCGACGCCGATCCAACGGGAGGCGATCCCGACCCTGCTGACCGGCCGTGACCTGCTCGGGCAGGCAGCCACGGGTACGGGCAAGACGGCCGCGTTCGCGCTGCCGCTGCTGCAACGGATGCCGGACGACCGACCCGGCGGCGATCCCCTCGCGTTGGTGCTGGTGCCCACCCGGGAACTCGCGGTGCAGGTGTCCGAGGCGTTCCACCGGTACGGCAAGGATCTCGGTGCGCGGGTGCTGCCGATCTACGGTGGGCAGCCGATCGGCCGCCAGCTGCGGGCGCTGGACTCCGGCGTGGACGTGGTGGTGGCCACTCCCGGGCGTGCCCTGGACCACATCGCCCGGGGCACGCTGCGGCTCGGCAACCTGATCACCGTCGTGCTCGACGAGGCCGACGAGATGCTGGACATGGGGTTCGCCGAGGACATCGAGGCGATCCTGGAGCACGCCCCCGAGCAGCGTCAGACGGTCCTCTTCTCGGCGACCATGCCGTCGCGCATCGAGGGCATGGCCCGGGCGCATCTGACCGACCCGGTCCGGATCCTCATCGCCCGCGAGCAGCCGGTGGCCGGCGCGGCGCCCCGGGTACGGCAGAGCGCGTACCTGGTGGCGCGGGCGCACAAGCCGGCGGCGCTGGGCCGGGTGCTGGACGTCGAGTCGCCCACCGCGGCGATCGTCTTCTGCCGCAGCCGGGAGGAGGTCGACCGGCTCACCGAGACGATGAACGGGCGCGGTTACCGGGCCGAGGCCCTGCACGGCGGGATGAGCCAGGAGCAGCGGGACAGGGTGATGGGCCGGCTACGGAGCGGCACCGCCGACCTGCTGGTGGCCACCGACGTCGCCGCCCGGGGACTCGACGTCGAGCAGCTCAGCCACGTGGTCAACTACGACGTGCCGTCGGCGCCCGAGTCGTACGTGCACCGCATCGGCCGGGTCGGCCGCGCCGGTCGGGAGGGTGTGGCGATCACCCTGGCCGAGCCCCGGGAACACCGGATGCTCAAGACCATCGAGCGGGTGACCGGCCAGCGGATCACGATCGACAAGATCCCCACCGTCGCCGATCTGCGGACCCGCCGGCTGGAACTGACCCAGGCGGCGCTGCGGGAGAGCCTGCTGGAGGACGACCTGGAGCCGTTCCGGGTCATCGTCGAGACGCTCAGCGACGAGTTCGACCTGATGGAGGTGGCCCTCGCCGCGGTGAAGCTGGCCCACGAGGCGACCCTGCCCGGCTCCGACGAGGCCGAGGAGGAGATCCCCCAGGTGGCGGTCCGCCCGCCCCGGGACACCCGTCCCGGCCAGGACACCCGGGGCGACCGCCGGCCGGCGCGACCCCGTACCGGCGGCATGACCCAGGTCTTCATCGGGCTGGGCCGGCGTGCCGGAGTCCGGCCGCAGGACCTGGTCGGGGCGATCACCGGGGAGACCGGCATCCGTGGCCGGGACATCGGCTCGATCGAGATCGCCGACCGGTTCTCCCTGGTCGAGGTGCCCAACGGGTTGGCCGACGAGGTGATCGCCGGGTTGCGCGGCAGCACCATCAAGGGCCGCAAGGCCACCGTACGCCGCGACCGCGACGAGCGTCGCTGAGGTGTAAGGAGGGGGCCCTGGTTAACGCCTGCGGTAGAGCAGGGAGCCCTTCTCACCACGGCATGCCCCCACATGCGGCGACTGGCGCCACCCCGCACGGGATGACGCCAGTCGGCGCTGCCTCATGTTAGTACGGGACCCCTGCTCTACCTAAGGCGTTAACCAGGGCCCCCTCCTTACATGTCTTAGAGACCGTCGGGTAACCGGCTCGGGGCGTTGTGTGACGGCGAGACACGTCGATGCGGGACGCTCGACAAATAGGTCATCCCCGCCATGATCGGGTTGTGTGTGCAACGTAGACCTTGGCGGGGATGACGCCCGCTCATGCTATCCGTCGAGCTTGACCGACGCGATGTGGGCGATCCTGGCCCCTCTCATGCCGGTGCGTGACCTGCGTAGAGGCGGCCGGCCCCGTAAGTGGGACGACCGGCTGATCCTCGACTCGATCTTCTACGTGCTGCGGTCGGGCTGTGCGTGGCGAATGATGCCGCGTGATCTGGCGCCGCCGGATGCGGCGCATCGCTGGTTCACCGCTTGGCGTAGAAACGGGACGTGGGATGCGATCCACGACGAGCTTCGCCGGCAGGTACGGGTGGCGGCGGGTCGTGGGCCGGAGCCGACCGCGGCGGTGTTGGACGCCCAGTCGATCAAATCCAGCGAGGGTGGCGAATGCCGTGGGTTCGATATGGGCAAGAAGACGACAGGCCGTAAGCGGCATCTGGTTGTCGACACGATGGGGTTGATCCTGGTGGTGATGGTCACCTCCGCCTCCGTCAACGACCGTCCTGGAGGCCGGCGGATCCTGCAACGACTGGCCGAGGCATTCGCCACCGTCGCGCTGGTGTGGGCCGACGGCGGCTACGCCAACAGCATCGACTCCAGCCTGTTGAGCTGGGCAAAGGACAAGCTCGGAATCCTGCTGGAGATCGTCAAGCGCACCGACGATGTCAAGGGCTTCAAGGTCCTGCCGCGTAGGTGGGTGGTGGAGAGGACGTTCGGACGTTCGGCTGGCTGGTACGTAATCGGCGTCTGGCCCGGGACTACGAGCGGTTGACCGTCAACTCTGAGGCCATGATCAAGGTAGCGATGATTCGACTCATGACGATACGTCTGGCCGGGCAGGCGGTCCGGTGGAGCAACACTACCGAACGCGAAGCCGCCCGACGTATCAACGCTGAACGACTTATCGCCACGTAGTCACCTGGTTACCCGACGGTCTCTTAGGCTGCCGCCAGCGCCTCACCGCCCAGCGACGCCGGGCAACGCCACGTAATCGGATCACTGCGGCGCCGGTGGCGCGGCGAGCCCCAGTTACGATGGTCATTTGAAGATCACGTATCTTCGCTTAACGCGACTTTCCCGAACGATGGTCCTCAAGGGCCTAGTGCCGGGTAGACGGCGGGAGTTTCACCCGCCGTCCCCCACAGATCCGGACGTGAACCTCTCGACTCATCCGGCTCGTGCCGTTCGGTTGTCAGGTCGTGTACCGCATCGCCCAGTGCGCGAACAGGTCGGGCGACCGTTGCCGGACGTCTCGTAGCCATACTCGAGCTCTGTCGTCGCTGCGTTTGAGTCGCTTGTACTTCCACTTCGCCCAGCGCATCAGATGACGATCGATGCGCTTGCCGATCGGGTAGACCGCGCTCGGGTAAAACACGGTGAAGTAGTTCAACCAGCCCCGAAGGACAGGGTTGACCTCTACGGCGAGGTCTGCCAGGTTGCCGGTCGTGCGTCGATGTAGCCGCCAGGACGCGACCTTGCGGCTCATATCGGTCAGCTTCCCCGGGGCAACCGCGGGTAGGAACCCGGTCCGGGCCCTTCCGCGGATCTTGTCCCATGCCTTCCGGGGACGAAACGCGTACCCGCAGAACGTGAACGTCACCAGCTCGTAGTCGAGACGGCGCCGGTCGTCTTTGCAGTACACGATGCGCGTCTTGTCGGGGTGCAACTGCAACCCGATGTCCGCGAACCGACGATCGATCGCCTGACGCACCTGTTGCGCCTGACGTTCGGTCACGCAGTGGACCACCACATCGTCTGCGAACCGCTCGAACCCGACCCCGGGAAACTCACGGCCCATCCAGGTGTCGAAGCCGTAGTGCAGAAAAATGTTGGCGATCAACGGGGAGATCGGACCACCCTGCGGTGTCCCCTTGTTCCGATGGGTCAGGGTCCCGTCGGGCATCAGCATCGGCGCTCTCAACCAGCGCTCCACATACAGCATGACCCACGGGTGAGTCGTGTGACGCGCCACCGCCTTGAGCATCAAATCCCACCGCACGGAGTCGAAAAAGGCCTTGACGTCCAAATCGACGACCCAGTCCTTCTTGAAACACCGCTGCCGACACACCCGAATCGCATCAATCGGGGACCGTCCGGGACGATATCCGTAGGAGTCGTCGTGGAACACCTTCTCCACCTCCGGCTCCAACACCAGCACCGCCACCGTCTGCGCCACCCGGTCGACCACATTGGGAATGCCCAGAATCCTGACCCCACCCTTCTTCGGGATCTCCACCGCCCGGACCGGGCCGGGGAAATAGCTGCCCGACGACATACGGTTCCACAGTCGGTAGAGGTTGTCAGCCAACCTCGTTTCGAACTGTTCGATCGTCACTCCGTCGGCCCCGGCCGCTCCGCCATTACCTTTCACCTTCAACCACGCGGCCCAGATCAGCCGCTTTGGGATATCGTGCGACTTGCCTGTCAACCCTGGCTGACTCACGCGGTTCCTCCCTCACGGTTGACCGCACAAACCAGCCTGAACGACCCCGCCCCTTCGCTCCCCGACCCACTGCGATACGCAGGCGGTTCACAGCTACTACGGGCGAGTCCGCCAGCGTCCCCGCATCGGTACTCTGCTCCTCGCGGTTTCCTCCGCTTGGAGTCCTCCCTCTCGCCGCCGGTAAACCGACGGACGGTATCGGGGTCCGCCTTCACACGTTCCGTATGAGAGCCTGGACCGGGCTCATGCTGCCTATATGCCGGACACCACCTGGGCAGTAAGCGGATATCCCCCAGGCTCATCCCGAGACTCACCTCCGGCCTCGGTTCTGATGTCGTCTGACTGAGTTTCGACACGTCAACGGCAGAGAACTCGACGTTCATCGCTCATCTTCCCGGTCCATACCTGACGCGATCACAGTCACGCCTTTTCCAACGACGCTCAGGACGACGGTCTTCAGCCAACGCCCCTCGTGGTGGTTTGAAGCCTGCTTCCGCAAGCCGGCTCCGGAGGGCCAAACAACCTCCATCTCCCATACAGCACCGCAGTCCACGAGACCGTCATCAATCTTTGCCTCGCTTTCCACGTTCGTGTTCACAAGAGCTGATCTCAGCGACGCGAATGTGTTGATTGGTGCGACACGGGCGAAGCTGTTGAGATCGGACTGTGCTGGAAGAGGACGCGGAGTCCTCGGTAGGTAGTTCTCACCACAAGATCACCTACACCATGAGGACTCCGCGTGATCGCCTATCGTGCCATGATCGATGTCCCCAGGGAACTCGTGCAGTACCTCGGCCGGCTGCTGGCCGCCGAACGCCGAGCCCGCGGAACCCGGCGTGACACCCGCGCCCTGACCTGCTTCCACCAGGCACTTCTCGTGCTCATCTGGTTCCGCAAAGCCGAGGACCTGACCCTGCTGGCCGCCGGATTCGGGATCTCCCGGGCCACCGCCTACCGCTACCGCGACGAGGGCGTAGCCGTACTCGCCGCCCAGGCGACCGACCTGCACACCGCTCTGCGTCGGGCCGCCGCCGACGGCTGGCCGTACGTGATCCTCGACGGCAAACTGTTCGACTGCGACCGGCTCACCGAGACCACCCTGTCCGTCAAGGGCGAGACCATCGACGCCTGGTATTCGGGAAAGCACCGCGACTTCGGCGCGAACATCCAAGCCGTCATGCGCCCGGACGGGCTACCGATCTGGACATCGGCGGCGATGCCCGGGCATCTGCATGACACCAGCTGCGCCCGCGAACTCGGCGTCACCGCCGCCCTGAACTGGTCCGCCGCCGAACTCGACCTGCCCGCCCTGGCCGACTCCGGCTACGAAAGCACAGGCCACGGCATCAAGACCCCGATCAAGCAGCCCACCGACGGCAGCCGCCTCGCGCCCGACAACCGTGCCTACAACCAGCTGCTCCGCGGCCTGCGATGGCAAGGCGAACGCGGCTTCGCCATCCTGATCGGACGCTGGAAGACGCTCCGCCACACGAACATCAGCCCACGCCGAATCGGCGACATCGTCGCCGCCGCATTACACCTGACCCACTTCGAATACAAATACCTATCCGAATCTTGTTGAGATAACTTCACTGGCTGCCGCGATCGGAATGAAAAACAGCCCCGTCCGGCAGCGGAACACGCCGCGCTGCCATGTCCACGGCAGCGCACACCAAAGAAGCCGGGTAACGCTCGTCGACCGCCCACCCGATAACACTCTTCGAATAGCAATCGATAACCGAAGCCAGATACAACGGCCCCTCGCCGGTATCGATCTGGGTGATGTCGCCGACCATCTTCACGCCCGGCACCGTCGCGGTGAAGTCCCGGCCGACCAGGTCCGGGATCGGCCCCGCAGCACGGTCCGGCACGGTCAGCCCTCGCCGCCGCTTCACCTGCACCGGCACCAGCCCCTTCGCTCCCATCAGCCGCCGCACCAGGTCATCGTCGACCTCGACCCCACCGCGGACGAGCTCGGCGTGCACACGCCGATACCCGTACGTGCGGCCCGAGCCGATAAACACGGCTTCGATCATCGCGGTCAACTCCACACGACGTCGCTCTCCGGCCGACGGCGGCCGATCCAGCCATTCGTAGAAACCGCGGACCGGGAAACACCGACCAGGCGGCACATCATCGTCACGTCGAAGGCAGCCTTCTCCGCAGCGACAAGCGCGTAACGCTCGCTTATCGTTGTTCTCTCGCGAAGAAGGCCGCAGCTTTTTTCAAGAAAGCGTTCTCCTGCTCCAGCTCACGGATACGCCGTTCCATCTCCGCGACCCTCGCCCGATCGATCGCATCCCGCGTCTCGTCGGTCTGCCCAGGATTACGCTTCTTCTCGGCGATCACCCAGTTCCGGACTGTCTCGGCGACCAGACCGAAATCACGCGCAACCTCAGCATAGGTACGCCGACCCTCGACCACCGAACGCACCGCTTCTGCCCGCAACTCAGGCGAATACTTCGCAGGTTTCTTGCTCACGTACTGTTCCTCCCGGACTCCTCGTCACCCTACTTGGGGACGTGTCCGGAGTTCTCGGGTCACCTCAATGTGACGATCTGCTGGTCAACGCGCGTACCCGGCCGACGATGGAGGCCAGCGCCTTCTTCGACGGGTAGGTGTAGACCACGTGCTTATCGGTGCCTCGTTTGTGCCTCCGCTGGATGTGGAAGCCCAGAAAGTCGAAGCCCTCGTCAACGTGGCAGACCTTCGTCTTCGCCTCCGACAGGCGCAGGCCCATCGGTGCGAGGACCTCGGCGACCTCTTTTCGCAGGGCCTCCGCGTGTGCCTGGCTGCCGCTGACCATCACCACGAAATCGTCCGCGTAGCGGACGATTCTGTAGTTGGGCAGCCCAGCCCGGCGACGCTTGGTCCGTTGGTAGTCGGTGCCGCTGTTGGTCTGCCAGTGCTCGGTGAAGTGTTCGTCGAGCACCGACAGTGCCACATTCGCGAGCAGGGGCGAAAGGACGCCCCCTTGCGGGGTGCCGGCAACGGTGGCCTGCGCCTGGCCGTCCTCGCTGAGGATGCCCGCGCGCAGGAATGCCTTCACCAGACCCAGGACGCGTTTGTCCCCGACCCGACGACGGACCCGGTCCATCAGCACCGGATGCGAGATCTGGTCGAAGCACGCCTCGATGTCAGCCTCGAACACCCACTCGTAGGAGCGGGAGGTGAACTGATGAATCTCGGCGATCGCGTCGTGGGCTCGGCGTTTCGGGCGGAACCCGTAGGAGCACGGGCGAAACCCCGCCTCGAAGATCGGCTCCAGCACCAACTTGAGGGCGGCCTGCACGACACGGTCCCGCGCAGTGGGGATGCCGAGCCGGCGACGTTTCGTCGCCCCCGGCTTCGGGATCATCCGCTCCCGCACAGGCATCGGGGTGAACCGACGGGCTTTGAGATCAGCTCGTAGTTCCGCGATGAACCCCGCCTCCGGCGCCTCGATGGCGTCAGGTCTGACCCCATCGACCCCGGCGGACCGCTTCCCTCGGTTGCCCCGCACCCGCCGCCAGGCCACGACCAGCACGGCGGGATCACAGACGAGGTTCCACAAATCGTCGAACCGGCGATCAGGATCATCGATCGCCCATTGGTGCAGCTTGGTCTGGATCCGCAGTACCCGGTCCTCGGCCAGTTCGGCCTCCGGTCCCGGCACGCCGGTATTCACCGGCGATCTCCCGCCATGCCAGTCCCTACGCTGCGAACTCGCTGCCGCCCTTGGCCCTGCGGACGGCTTTCCCGTCCTCCGTGATGGGGCGTTACGCCCACGACTACTACGGCGGCTCCGCCACGTCCCGAACCCATCAGCCGAGCGCGAGCCTGCCCGCCTCCGGCCTGGACGGCCGGACAACGGGTCGAGCCCGGGACGCTTCCCACGTTCACCGCGCACCGGTCGACGGGTGAGGTGCCCAACTTTGCCCCTGCGACATCGCCACGAGTACGCCGCAGGCCTTCCTCGTGGCCTCCCTACCGGCGTCTTCACCCGACGCAGGAGTCGCCCACCCACCGTGGGCGTGCATCGCACCCCGGCCCATATCCACCAGATTTGAGCCGGTGTATCTCTTGAGAGGATTTACCCGCTGGTTCCTCACGTGCACCTTCCCGTCTCGCTAGGTCGTGTGTCATAAGTGCCGTTCGAGGCGCCGGAGCCAGTTGTCGATCATGCTGATGGTGGCGGTGGCTTCGTAGCGCACTGCGAGTTTGTCGTAGCGGGTGGCCACGGCACGGTGCTGTTTGAGCAGGCTGATGCCGCACTCCACGGCGTGACGCTGCCGGTATGCGCTGGGGTCGAAGGCGGGTGGCCGGCCACCCGCCGAGCCCTTCTTACGACGGTTCGCGGCCTGGTCGGCCTTGACCGGGATGACACAGCCGATACCACGGCGCCGCAGGTAGCCGCGGTTGGCCTTGCTGCTGTACGCCTTGTCCGCCAGGACCCGCTGCGGCCGACACCGGGGCCGCCCGACACCGAGACGAGGCACCCGGATGCGGTCCAGCACAGTGGTGAACTGCGGGCTGTCGCCGCGCTGCCCACCGGTGATGACGAACGCCAGCACCATGCGGCCCTGCTCGCAGGCCAGGTGCAGCTTGGTCGTCAGACCGCCCCGGGACCGGCCCAGCGCGTGATCCGCCGGCTCGGCGGCGCTGCTGCCGCCCGGCGGCTCGACCTGCGTGTGACTGCCCCGGCGGGCGCCGGCGGCGTGCTGATGCGCCCGCACGATCGTGGAGTCCACACTCACGTCCCAGGAGATCAACCCGAGCGCGTCGGCCCTACCCTGCAACCCGGCCAGGATCCCCGCCCACACCCCCGCCCGCTGCCAGCGCCGGTACAGCCCGTACACCGTGCGCCAGTGCCCATAGCAGTCCGGCACGTCCCGCCACGGCGCACCCGTACGGACCCGCCACCTGATCCCGTCAATGAGCTGCCGCTTGCTCCACTTCGGCGGCCGACCCGGCTTCTTCCGCCCGGGCAGCAACGGCTCCAGCACCGCCCACTGCGCGTCGGTCAGGTCGTGCCGCCTCGTCACCACTACGCTGGCCACGAGGTCTCCGTGCAGATGGTTGTCTTGGTCGATAACCCATCTACCGGAGACCTCACCGCATATCGATCACCGACACACCCAGCCGATCACCTCACAGCAGGGCCACGGGCACTTATGACACACGGCCTAGGCGGACCCCGGTCGTCTGGCAGTGCCGACCGGTCCCGCCGTTGTCAGGGCTGCTCCCACCATCCCCGGCGCCTCCCGGTTCCGGCTGCCCTCAGCTTCACCGGCCTGCTGCGACAGACCGGCGGTGGAGCCCTTCCATCTCCACCCGGTAACACAGCGCCTCGTGGCGCACGAAGTCACAGATCCAGGCCCTGGACCGCACGCAGCCGAGCCTGCCGCTCAAGCCCGGCCGGGCCGGCACGATGACCCACGACTACAAGCGGCACGGCGCCACAACCCTGTTCGCCGCGCTGGACGTGTTGACCGGCAAGGTCATCGGCAAGCGCTTCGCCCGGCACCGCCACGACGAGTTCCTGCGGTTCCTGCGCACCATCGACACATCGGCGCCCCGCAAGCTGCAGATCCACATGATCGTCGACAACGACGGCACCCACACCCACCCCAACGTCAAGGCGTGGCTGGCCAAACATCCCCGCTTCCACCTGCACTTCACCCCGACCAGCTCGTCCTGGCTGAACATGGTCGAGCGCTGGTTCGCCGACCTGACCGACAAGATGATCCGCCGAGGCGTGTTCCACAGCGTGCACGACCTCACCACCGCGATCGAGGAATACCTGCGAGTACACAACGACGACCCGAAACCGTTCGTATGGACCGCCACCGCCGAATCGATCCTCGCCAAGGTCCGACGTGAACGCGTCACCCTCCAACAAACGGCAAGTCAAAACTGAGACAGAACACTAGGAACGGGCCAGAGAGTCGGTGGGTAGTGCCTGCGGCGTTGAGCCAGGCCCGCTGACCTGGTCAAACGCGACTTCACCGCCGTGCGGCCGAACCAGCTGTGGGTCGCCGACCTGACCTACGTGCGCACCAGCCTGGGCTGGGTGTACGCCGCCTTCGTCCTCGACGTGTACTCCCGCATGATCGTCGGCTGGCAAGTCTCCACGTCGCTCTCCACAGATTTGGCTCTCGACGCGCTGAAGATGACGATCTGGCGCCGCGAGAATCAAGGCGCTGACCTGGGCGGACTGGTCCACCATTCCGACCGGGGAGTCCAACATCGAGCGATCCGCTACACCCAGCGGCTCGCCGAGGCCGGCGCCGTCACCTCCGTCGGCTCCAAGGGCGACTCGTACGACAACGCGATGGCCGAGGCGTTCAACTCCCTGTACAAGGCCGAACTCGTCCGCAACACCGGTCCGTGGCGCGGGCTCGACGACCTGGAGATAGCCACCGTCGAGTACATCGACTGGTACAACAACCGCAGGCTGCACGGCGAACTCCGCCACGTCCCACCCGCCGAACACGAGGCACTACACGCGATGACCCACCCGGTCACCGCACCCCTGAAAACCAGCTAACCAACTCTCCATCAAACCCGGGGCTTGACACGCTGTGGCATGCCTGTGTCACTGTCAGGAGGCGCCTGCCAGAGGTTGGCTGAATCGCTGGGCAGCCATCAGCGGCATGCCCACGCGCGGGCGGCCGGCGCCCAGCAAGTGTGCTGGGCACCGGCCGTCTCGTGTGCCCGACGAGCGGAGTTCCTGCGACGTTATCGGCGGGTGTAGGTGATTCTCGGTGGCGGCGGCTGGGTCATGCCGGCGCCGAGGAAGTAGTCGAGATGGTGCGACTGGAGATAGCCCTTGAGGGTCATGGCGTTCCGGTAGGCCGGGTTGTGCGCCAACGTGTACAGCCGGGTGCTGGTCGGTTGGTTGGTGGTGAAGACCAACAGTTCGGTGGAGTTGCCGTTGGTGACCACCACTTCTTCTCGCCAGTCGCCGAGGATGTCACCGATCAGCGTCGGGTACACCCCGTACGTCTGGCCGCCGTGTTGGCCCACGGTGAGTAGCCGTGGCAGGCGGTTGCTGGGGGTGGGGTTGTTCGGGTCCCACTTCTCGATCTTGCCGTCGTTGAACAGCTCCATGGTCAGGTCGCCGTCCCACCACAGGCCGTGCTGCGGCCAGGGGGCGGTGTCCGCGAGGCGTTGGTTCGAGGCGGCGTTGTAGACGCCCGAAAAGGACCAGACCTCCATGCCGGGCCGGCGTGGATCGATGTCACCGGCCATGCCACGCCCGACATCCGCAGTGCCGGCCTCGGTGTGTTTCCAGATCATGGCACCGGTGGCAGCGTCGTAGTAGTACTGGCGCAGGCCGCTGGGGTTGTCCTGCTGGACACCGAAGCCCTGCAGGCCCGGACGGTTGGGATCCATCTTCGCGATGTGGAACCGGTCGCCGTGCGTGATGCCCTGCGGTGCCAGCGAGTAGCGCAGGCGGCCGTCCCCGTTGAGCACGAACCCGATCTCGACGATCTCGTCCCGACCGTCGCCGTCGACATCGATGATCCGGGTGTTGTGCCCGTCCGGCAGGTTCTGGTTACCGCGCAGGAACTTCCACTGCTGGGTCAGGGCGCTGCCGGTGAAGCGCCATGCCGTGAACATGAGGTTGAAGTCCCCGCTGCCGATCCGGTTCTTCATGTACGCGACCAGGCTCGGGTTCGTGCCGTCGAGGTGACCCACGCCGAAGCGGGCGTACATCGGGCCGTCGCTGAGGTAGTCGGTCGGCACCGGCGCCGTGGCGCGTGGCGCACCGGTCATGCCGTCCAGGATGGCGATGTGCTGACGGTTGTTGTCGCTTCCCTGGCTGAACGTGGTGCCATTGCCGAACCGTACGCCGTTGGCGATCCGCACCGCGACCTCCGCACGGCCGTCGCTGTCAAGGTCGTAGACCGTCACCCCGTCGTTGTGCCCGACGTTGATGGTCGACGACCCGCCTTCGATGTTGTTCTGGTTGGTGCTGTTCGGACCCATGTCGACGTCCCAGAGGAACCGCCCGTCACTGCGGTACGCCTCGATCCGCTGCGGGCTGGTCTGGCGGTCCACCACGTAGTCGTACTCGCCGTCGCCGTCGAGGTCGCCCACCCAGACGAACTTCACCGTGCCGGTGTTGCGCAACGGCACCCGGACCACCGGCTCGACGGCGTTGTTGGCCCGCAGCGTGAAAGCGCCGCTCGCCTGCTGTTCCACCCCGTTGACCACCGGCCGTACGTGGTAGCTGTTCGACTGCGACAGGTTCGCGGTGGTGTCCGTGTAGTTCGTCCCGCCAGTGAGCACAGTCGAGTTGAGCTTGACGGCAGCGCCGCCCCCGGTGGACCGGTAGACGTTGAACCCGATGCCCTGCGGGTCGAGACCGAGCAGCCGCCACGAGACGAGCACGCTCGACGTGGCGGATCGCACCGCCACGACGCCCCGACCCAGATTCTCCATCAGCCGGGAACCGTTGGCGGGCGGCGGGCCGGTCGTCGGCGGCGGGCCAGTCGTCGGCGGCGGCGGGCTGCCGCCGTCGACCCGGACGAGTTGCCACTGTTGGTTGCTGGCGCCGGTGTCCGGCCACTGGACGAGTTCGGCACCGTCGGCGGTGGACCAGTCCAACACGTCCACCGCCTTGTTGGAATGCCGGGCGATCAGTCGGACATGACCACCATCGGAGTCAGCCAGCCGGAACTGCTGGTGCGAGCCGTTGTTGTCGCTCCACTGCACCAGCGGGGTGCGGTCGGCCGTCGACGCCTCGGACACGTCCAGCACCTTGCCGGAATGCCGCGACCGCAACCGGTAGAAACCGCCACCGGAATCCACGAACTGCCATTGCTGCCATGCACCGTCGTTACGCGTCCACTGGGTGATCCGAGCGCCGTCCCCGGTGGCCAACTCGAACACGTCCAACGCCTTACCCGAATGCCGGTTGACCAGTACGTACCAGGCGTTCGTGTCCACCGTCGCCGCCGAGGCGGCGGGCAGCCCGACGGCCACCCCGGTAATGGCGAGAAGCACGGTCACGCCCGCCGTCAGCAAGCTACGCCACCATCGGCGGCGATGTGATAGAGCCAAAATGGGTGTCATGGGAACTCCTATGATGGAAAGTGCGTCAGGCGATAGCTGGCCTGACCGACCAATTGAGGCAGATACCCGAAGGGCCACTCGGCTGTCAAAGGTCACCGCCTAGCGGGGCAGTGATCCTTCTACAGCCTCACCAGGCCCGACGGCCCGCTGACGAGGGATCAGTACACGTAGGGCCAGGCAGCCGAGTCGTAGCCGATGCGATTGATGCCGAGCAGTGCGGCACCGTTGTTGGCGTAGTAGTGGTAGAACAGGTGGTCGCCGTCGTTGTCGGCGAGGAACGCCTGATGGCCTGGTCCGTTGATGCTGCCGTGCGAGGCGAGGACCTGGGTGCCTCCGCCGGAGAGCATGGCCCTGCCGGCCCGGTCGACGTACGGCCCGGTCGGGCTCGCCGAGCGGCCCACCATGACGCGATACGTACTGTTGGCGCCCTGGCAGCAGCGGTCGAACGAGACGTACAGGTAGTACCAGGCGCCGCGCTTGACGATCACGGGCGCCTCGATGCCCGGGCCGTAGTTGGCAAGACTGTGCATCGTCGTGCCGAGCCGGTGTCCCGTCGCCGGGTCGACCTGGATCATCTTGATGCCTGACCAGAACGACCCGAAGCTCATCCACCACCGGCCCTGGTCGTCAACCAGCAGGTTGGGGTCGATCGCGTTGAAGTTGTCCGACGTCCGCGACTCGATCACCAGGCCCTGGTTGGTCCAACTTCCAGAAACGCCGGTGGTGCTGGTGGCCAGGAAGATCGCCGAGCGGTTGGAACCGAACGTCGATGCCGAGTAGTACAGGTAGTAGCGGCCGTTGCGGTACGACAGGTCCGGTGCCCACAGGTTGGCCGCGCCGCCGGTGTAGGCGGTGGTCCACGGTGCGCCGCCGGGGAAGACCGCTCCGGCGTTGCGGTAGGTGATCCGGTCGGTGGAGGTCTTCAGCGCGACATTGTTGCCGGTGTGCGCGACCAGGTAAGTGCCGTCGGGCCGCTTGACCACGGTGGGGTCGTGGACGCCGACGTCACCGGAGACCCTGCCCGGCTGCGGGTAGGTCGGCGGCGGAGTACCGGTGGGCGGAGGCGACGTGGGGGTGCCGCCGGGTGGGGTGGTCGGTGTCCCGCCGGCACCCAGGCGTACCAGTTGCCACTGCTGGTTGGCGCCGTCCACATCGGTGTAACCGGCCAGACGACCACCGTCCGCCGTCGACCACTCCCACACATCGATAACCTTGCCGGACTGCCGGTTCACGAACCGCACGAAGCCACCAGCCGAATCCTGCAACCGGAACTGCTGCGTAGCCGCCCCCCGATCGGTTGTCTGCACCAACTGGGTACCGTCAGCCGCCGCCGGCAACTCCAGCACCTTTCCACTGTGCCGTGACCGCACTGTGTAAAACCCACCGCCGGCATCCACGAACTGCCACTGCTGTACCGCCAGATCATTTCGCGCCCACTGATTCACCGGCGCGTTCTCCGCCGTCGACCACTCGAAGACATCCATCGCCTTGCCGCTGTGCCGATTCACGAACACGTACGACGCCGACGTATCCACCGTCGCCGCCGACGCCGACGGCACCCCGAACACCACCCCCACCCCCGCCAGCAGCACCACCACAGCGGCGACCATCCCCGCCCGCCAGCCACGCCACCGCGAACCCACCCGCGGCAACCCACCCAAACCCATCATCACTACCTCCTTAAAGTTGTGGACCGAGCATTTTCGGACCCCGAGCAGGAGAACGGGCAGCAAGCCAATCGAAGCCGACCCGCATAGATCGGCGCACGACTATTGCTTCGCATTACACGGCGATCAACGCACGGCCATCGCCACGTTACGCTGCCGTTACAAATGATTGTTCGCGTTAACATCGACACCTGTCAAGCATATGGCGCGTCGAACCTCGTCGAAATTTTCAATAATTGAAACAATCACGTAGGGAGACTGCTCGATCACCGAGGAGCCGCCTGGCGTGTTCGACACTCCGTACAGGACGGCGGATGCGACGTCTGACATCACTGGCCATAGTCAGACGTCGCATCCGGGCCCGACCTTCTGGGCGGACTCGCAGGTCAGCCGCCCGGCTGCGACTGGAAGGAGCACCGCAGCACCGTCCAGGACACCGGTGGAAGTACAACCTCGGCGCCGCTGGCGTGGATCGAGAGCTTCCGGTTGGGTCGCAGTGTGACCCTGTCCTGGTCACCCACGGTGTTGCTGGCGCGGATGTCGTCATCGGCAAGGGTCCACGCCTGCGCACGGGACACAGTAGCGTCGAAGCGGCTCAGGTCTATGGTGATCTGGACCGGTCGGCTTTCGTCGCGATTGACCACGAAGATCGCCACATCACCCGTCTGCACATCGTGGGTCGCGACCGCATCGACCACCGCCGCCTCGCCGTAGCGCACGGTCGGGTAGGACGGACCGTCGATATCCGTGCGTAGCACGTCACCACGCGCCAGGGCAGCGGTGCGGGCAAACGGATGAAAGATGGTCTGTCGCCAGGCAGGCCCGCCAGGCTCGGTCCGGATCGGAGCGATCACGTTGACCAACTGCGCCTGGCAGGCAGCAGTGACGCGGTCGCTGTGTCGCAACAGGGAGATGAGCAGATTGCCCACGACGACGGCATCGGCCACGTTGTATTCGTCCTCGATGACGCGTGGAGCGACCTGCCACTCATCCGCCCTTACCTGACTCTGGAATCGGGTGAGATACCAGACGTTCCACTCGTCGAAAGACAAGTGGATCTTCTTCTTGCTACGCAGCCTGGCCCCGATGCTGTCGGCAGTGGCGACGACGCTGTCGATGAAGTGGTCCATGTCCGTCGCAGAGGCGAGGAATGAGCCTAGATCGTTGTCATGTTCCTCGTAGTAGGCATGGCAGGAGACGTAGTCCACGAGGTCGTAGGTGTGCTCCAGGACAGTGGCTTCCCAGGCTCCGAAGGTCGGCATACTGGAGCTGGAGCTGCCGCAGACGACGAGCTCCAGGTCTGGTTCCGCGGCACGCAACGCCCGCGCGGTGGCGGCGGCGAGCTGCCCGTACGCGTCGGCGGTCTTGTGCCCGAGCTGCCACGGGCCGTCGAGCTCATTGCCCAGGCACCACATCCGGATGCCGTAAGGCTCGTCGGCGCCGTTGGCTCGGCGCAGGTCCGCCAGGTGGGTGCCGGCTACCTGGTTGATGTACTCGTGAACGTCCAGGGCATCCTGTACGCCCCGGGTACCCAGGTTGAGCGCGTACATGATCTCGACGTCGGCCTTGGTCGCCCATCGCGCGAACTCATCGATACCGACCTCATTCGTCTCGATGCTGCGCCAGGCGAGGTCACGGCGGCGCGGGCGCCGGTCCCTCGGGCCCACTCCGTCCTCCCACCGGTAGCCGGAGACGAAGTTGCCGCCCGGGTAGCGGACCGTCGTCACGCCGAGTTCGCGGGTGAGGGCCAGGACGTCGGTACGGAAGCCGTCGTCGTCGGCGGAGGGATGGCCGGGCTCGTAGAGGCCGGTGTAGACGCATCGCCCCATGTGCTCGACGAACGTGCCGAAGGTGCGCCGGTTGACCGGCGCCACCACAGCCGCGGGATCAAGCGTGACGCGAGCGATGTGCACAGTCCTTCTCCTCGTTCGGCGAGCGTTGACGACGACAGTCGGTCGAGTCGGTCATTTGAGAGCGCCGATGGTCAAACCGCCGCGCCAGTACCGCTGCAGCAGCAGGAACGCGGCGATCAGCGGGATGATCGCCACCAGCGAGCCGATGACAATGACATTGAACAGGGCGGGCCCACCGTTGCCGATGGTCGCGGACAGGTACCAGGACCGCAGGCCGACGGTGAGCGGATAGAGATCCTGGTCGCTGAGCATTACCAGCGGCAGGAAGAAGTTGTTCCAGGTTGCCACCATGCTGAACAGCAGGACCGTGACCAGCGCCGGCCGCATGGCGGGCAGCGCGACGCTCCGAAAGACCCGGAACTCTCCGGCACCGTCGATCCGGGCAGCCTCCAGCATCTCGTCCGGCACCGAGTCGTAGGCGTAGACCCGTAACAGGTACACCCCGAACGGATTGAGCAACGAGGGCAGGATCACCGCCCACACCGAGTTGACGAGCTCGATCTCGGCCATCATCAAATACGTCGGCAGTACCAGGGCGGTAGCCGGCACCATGATGAGGCCGAGTAGCAGCGCGAACAGCGCGTTGCGGCCGACGAAGCGTAGTTTGGCGAAGGCGTAGCCAGCCAGGGCGGCGATCGCGGTGGCACCGATACCGCTGGTCACGGCATACAGTGCGGAGTTTCCCAGCCAACGCAGGTAGTAACTGGATAGGTGTCGTTGATCTTTCAGAGGTGTTTGGCCGGGGTGGGTCGTTGACCTCGATCCGTCAGAGGGTCTTGCTCCCTGCCTGACCGTTTCGGCTTGACCGTTTTGTCCACCCGGTTTGGGTGTGATATCGCCACGTGTCGCTGTGGAAGCGCGAGTTCTCCGGGCCCTCGGTCACGGTCTTTCTACTGGTAGGTACAGGGGTCCAGGGTCAGGTTGTCAGTGGTAGCAGGGTGAGGCGCTGCCAGCAGAGGGTGAACGCGTCGGCCCACGGCCAGGTCTCGGGGATGGACAGGACACGCCGGCGGGCGTGGGCGGCCAGTTTCGCGGGCAGGTGCAGCAGCCGGTAACGCAGTGTTGCGGGTTCGGCGTGGGCGAGGTCGTCCTGGTCGTGCAGGCCGAGCAACCGGGTCCAGGAAGTGATGTCCGCGGCGATGTTGGCGGCGAGGACCCAGCCGCGGTTGACGGTCCAGGCCTTCGACGGCAGGTTCCGCAGGCCCATGGCCTTGTTCGTGCGCACCTTGTCTTCCACTCCTGCGTGCGAACGATGCAAAGCGTCGATCCATTGCGGCTGGTGCGAGCCCGGCACCCCGGCGATCCGGCTGATGTTGGTGGCGACGATCGCGTACCGCCAGCCGGTCCGCTTCTCCAGCGCGGTGAGATTCTTCGCGTGCCGGGCCGACGGCTTCGTGCGCCGCACGAGCAGCCGTAGCCGGCCGTTCCAGTTCTCCAGGCGCTGGTTGAGGCCGGTCAGTTCCGCGACATGCGCGGTGTCGACGGCCGTGCCGTCCTGGGCGAGGCCGTCGGTCCACGCTTCAGCAGGCAGTTGCTCGATCGCGATCTCGTCGGCGTCGGTGATCGTCCAGCCGACGGTGAACTTCACGCTGCGCCACAGCCGGTTCATCGCCTCGATGTGCTCGAGCAGGTCGTGGGTGGCACCGGCCCCATCGACCCTGATCAGAATCTTGCGCCGGTAGGCGACCGGCAACTGAGCGATCGCCTCACCGAGAACCCGGATGTGATCGGCGACCGTATTCGAGCCGGCACTGCCGGGCCGCAGCAGCATGGCCAGGCATTCCGCGGTGTTCGCACACCACGCACCGAGCGGATGGAACCCGAAACCCTTCTTGAACGTGGCCGCCGCACCCTGCTTCGGTGAGTGAGCGGTGATCAGGGTGGCGTCCAGATCGATGACCACCCACCCGGACAGCAGCTTGCCCGCCACCGTCAGCCACGGGAACCCTTGCGGGCGGCGGGCGAGCAGGGCCCATACGTGAGCGCGGACCTTCGCCCGCGCTTTGCCGATCCGTTTCAGCGCGGTCTCGTCGAGACCGGCCAACGCTCGCCGGACGGTTGGCTCCGACGGCCGATCACCGAAGACCAATCCCTGATGGGCGAGGACCGCGATGTCGGACATGCTCGTGGCGCCGAGCACGATCGCGACCGCGAGTGAGACCAGGACCGTGCCGCGATCCCACCACCCAGGGCCCTTGCCGCGCGGTAGCACCTTGTTCAAACCGCTGGTCAGACCGGTCCGATCTGCGCATTTGCGCAGCAGGACCGCACCCGCGTGACCGACCAGACCCTTCCCGCCCGCGCCGACGACCAGCCGCTGATCCCACCCGCTACCCTTACTCACCAGAAAGGTGCACCCGCTTCTGCTGTGGACATGGACTCGACACCCAAATCCTTGCAGGTCAGGAGCACCTTTCGTTTATCGCCCTCGATCAGTCAAATCGCCTCTGACTCGGGGAGGTTGACCGTTCGTGCCCGCCGATCCTTCGCAGCCGTCGTATGAGCAGCTGCTTGCGCTGAACGCGGACCTGTTCGCCCGGTTGGATCAGGCGCTCGGGCGGATCGCGGAGCTGGAGGCTGACCTCAGTACGGCGAAGTGCCGGATCGCTGATCTGGAAGCCCAGCTGAAGCAGTCGTCGAAGAACTCCTCGAAACCGCCGTCGACGGACGGGCTGGCCAAGCCGGCACCCAAATCTTTGCGCGGTAGGTCCGGGCGGGGGCCGGGGCGCCCGGCCGGGCAGCCCGGCGCCACTCTGGAGCAGGTCGCCGACCCCGACGTCATCGTGCGGCACACCCCCGAGGTGTGCGCGGGCTGCGACAACGATCTGGCCGGCGCGGCCGAAGTGTCCGTGACCCGGCGGCAGGTGTTCGACATTCCGGAACCGACGGTCGTGGTGACCGAGCATCAGATCGTCACCCTCGCCTGCCCGTGTGGACATCGCACCACCGGCATCGGGCCCGCCGAGGCCACCGCGCCTGCCGTGTACGGGCCGCGGATCGCCGCGATCGGGGTCTACCTGTTGCACGGGCAGTTCCTGTCGATCGGCCGTACCGCCGACGCGCTGCGGGACCTGTTCGGCCTGCCGGTCGCGGCGGCCACGGTCACCGCCTGGGTCAAACGCACCGCCCTCGGCATCATCGAGCAGGTGCTGCCGGTGATCCGCGACCGGATCCGGCAGGCGCCGGTCGTGCACTTCGACGAGACCGGGATGCGCGTCGAAGGCCGTCTGGCCTGGCTGCACTCCGCGTCCACCGGCACCGACGTGCTCCTCACGGCGCACCGCAGACGCGGCGCCGCCGCCATTGACGACGCCGGTGTCCTGCCCGGCTTCACCGGTGTCGCCGTGCACGACGCGTGGGCGCCATACGACACCTACACCAGCGCCAACCACGCCCTGTGCAACGCCCACGTGCTGCGTGAACTGGTCTACGTCACCGACACCGCCACCGGCCCCACCGCCGACCTCGCCACCCAAGCCATCAACGCGCTGCGCCGGCTCAACCGCCTGGCCGACGACGCCCACACCGGGCAGGACACAGCGAACCCGGACGCCCTACGCGAGCAGCAGTACCTGCTGCGCTCCGCCGTCGTGCTCGGCGCGCAGGCCACCGCCGGCCGCGACGGCAAACTCCAGCGCAAACACCACGCCCTGTTCGTCCGGCTCCGCGACCGCCGCGACGACTACCTACGATTCGTCACCGACCCGGCCGTCCCCTTCGACAACAACGCCGCCGAACAGACCATCCGTATGCCGAAACTACGGATCAAGGTCTCCGGAAGCATGCGCACCATGACCGGCGCCGAACACTTCGCCGCCATCCGCAGCTACACCGCCACCGCCATCCGCCAAGGCAACAACATGCTCGACGCCCTGATCCAAGCCGTCACCGGAAACCCCTGGATCCCCGCCACCACCTGAGCAAATCGGCGTACACGCATACCCGATGTTCCAGCACCTATCCAGTTACCGCAGGTAAACGCCGTCATCCTGGGCAAATAGCAGGCGCATATTGCGGAGGAGTTGCATGTCGGCGAACCAGAGCGGATCCGAGCCGAACAGTCCGTCGTTGTCCTTGGTCGCCGCGACGAGCAGCCACCAAAACGGCAGCAGGAAATAGACGACGAACAGGGCCATGACTGCGTTTGCGGCGACGGTGCCACCGCTGCGTCGCGCCCGCTGGATGACCTTTTCGGTCGGGGTGCTCATCGCAGCGAACTCCTTTTCCGCGTGGCGAAAAGGAAGATGTAGGAACCCACGAAGACCACCGCGCCGAGTAGGAACGAGATGGCCGCAGAGTAGTTGTACTGCTGGTACGAGAACGCCTGGTTGTAGGCATAGACGTTGGGCGTGTAGCTATTGGTGATCGCTCCCGGGTTGAGTGGCTGCAGGATGAGTGGCTCAGTGAAGAACTGGAGCGTGCCGACGATCGTGAAGACGGTGCAGAGCACCAGGGCTCCAGAGATTATCGGTGTCTTGATCCGCACAGCGACTTGTACCGCTCCCGCACCGTCGATTCTGGCGGACTCGTAGATCTCTCGGGGCACACCCTGCAGTGCCGCGTACAGCACGATCATGTTGTAACCGGCCCACTGCCAGGTAACAAGATTGCCCAACGAGGCCAGGACGGTGCCACCGGCCAGAAAGTCGATTCCGGTGAATCGGAGCGGACCCGTGTTCTCGCTGTACAGGAAACCCCACATCAGCGTGCCGATGACCACCGGCACGGCGTACGGCACGAAGGCCGCCAGCCGTAGTGTCCGTCCGAGACGTGAGCCGACCCCGTCGACCAACAGGGCCAGTAGGAGAGCAACGCCGATCATCACCGGTGTCTGCACGAGCCCGAAGACAAGCACCCGCACCGCACCCGACCGTAGCTCGGGGTCACCGAATGCCTGGCGGTAGTTGTCGGCCGCGGCGAAGACCTCGCCCTCCAGCAGAGTAGAGCGGTACAGGCTGAGTTTGACCGCGTAGCCCATCGGCAACAGCAGGAACACGACGAGCAGCACCGCGAACGGCGCGACGAACAGCCATCCGACAGCCGATTGCCGGCCGTTTCGACGTCTGCTGGCTGCGGAACGCCGCCCGCCATCGCGGCGCACGGGCTCCGTAGCCGCCGAAGTGGCGGCTACGGAGGCCGGTCGGGTCCGAATCACTGGGCTACCTGGAAGCCCTGTTGCGACGCGTATGTCGTGATGTTCTGTTGGACGGTGTCCAGCGCGTCCGGCCACGACGTCTTCTTCTCCACCGCCTGGCCCACGGCAGTGGTCAACTGGTTGAAGCTGTAGCTGTTGAACGGGCTCCACGCGAACTCTTCGATGCCGTTGTAAGCCGGCACGAACACCTCGTTGACCTGCTGGCCACCGAAGAACTCGTAGCTCTTCGTACGGAAGTAGTCCCATTCGAGGATCGGCGTGGCGGTCGGGAACAGGAATGCCTCGTCAATGCCGATCTTCCACGCGTCCTTGTTGATCCCGAAGAGCTCCATGGCGACCTTCGTCGCCTGCTCGGGGTGTTTCGTCTGGTCAGTCACCGCGAACGACGACCCGCCCCAGTCCCCCTGGGCGTCCTCCCCGGCGACCCACTGCGGGAGCGGCGCTGCCCGCCACTTGCCCGCGGTTGTCTTCGCCACACTCGCGAGGTAGCCGGGACCCCACCCCGCCGCCAGATAGGTCGCATACTTCCCGCTACCCAGTCCGTTGTAGAAGTCGGTCGTTCCGTAGGCGGCGGTGTCGGCCAGACCGGCGTCGACCATGTCCTGCCAGTACGCCATCACCCGTTTGGCGGGCTCCTCGTTAACGCTAACATTGATGTGCTGCGGATTCGCGACGTCGTAGTCGAACGGCCGCGCGCCGGCCTGCCACATCAGTCCGGTCATGAACCCGCCGTCGTTCGCCCCGAAGTCGGTCATGAACGTGTCAGGTGCGGCAGCCTTCAACTTCTGCGCCTGTTCCTTGAATTCCGCCCAGGTCGTCGGCACGCTCAACCCGTACTGCTGGAAGATGTCCTGCCGATACAGCATCGCCATCGGGCCGGCGTCGACCGGGATGGCATAGACGGCGTCGCCGTTGCTGACCTGTTTCCACGCCCAGTCGACGTAGTTTCCCTTGAGGTCATTGGCCCCGTACTTACCCATGTCCACGAGATGCTTGGTGAGCTGGAACGTCGGCAGCTCCTGAAACTCGAGCATCACCACGTCAGGGGCACCCTTACCGGCCTTGAGCGCCGTCTGCAGCCAGGGCGTTCGCAAGGTCGAGGTATGTCCGTTCTAGACGAGTAGTTCCGAAGTCAGGGGTCGATGTCTGGGCATGAAGAGAGGGCATCCAAGATCATGGTGTGACGCAAGACCTGGATACCCTCTTGACCGCACTGTACGTGAAGATCGACGACAGCATCCGCACCCCCCGGTGGCGGGGACGGCCGCCGCTACTGACCGACTCCGAACTGGTATGCCTCGCGGTGGCGCAGGTCCTGCTCGGTGCCCGCTCTGAGGCGCACTGGATCCGCTACGCCCGTATCCACCTGCGCCCCTGGTTTCCCTACCTGCCGCAGCGGCCGGGCTACAACAAACGGCTCCGCGCTGCCCTGCCGCTGATCAAAAAGGTCATCCGGGACCTGGCCCGCGACAGTGACTTCTGGTTCGACCACCACTGGATCGTCGACTCCACCCCCATCCCGTGCGGCATGTCCCGCCCCACCGCCCAGCGCTCAGACCTCGCCGGCTGGGCCGGATACGGCTACTGCGCCTCCCATTCCCGCTTCTTCTGGGGACTCCGGCTCTACCTGGTCTGCACCCCGACCGGGATGCCGATCCTGTGGGCCCTCGCGAACCCGAAGATCGGCGAGCGAGAGGTCCTCGCCGCGATGCTGGACGTCGAGGCCGGCGTGGTGGCAGAGCACGACAGGATCCTGCTGATCAGCGACAAGGGATTCGCCTCCAAGCCATTCGAGCGGCAGTTGGCCGAGCAGGGCATCGAACTGCTGCGCCCGTCCCGCAAGAAGGAGAAGGCCCGCTACGGCGAGCCGATGCTCAAGAAGGTCCGCCAGTTGATCGAGTCGGTCAACGACACCCTCAAAGGCCAGCTTGACCTGGAACAACACGGCGGACGAACCTTCGACGGTGTGGCCGTCCGGGTCGCCCAACGCCTCCTCGCCATGACCGCGGCGATCTGGCACAACAACAAGACCGGCGCACCCGTCACCCGGTCACTGATCGCCTACGACCACTGACCGCAATTCGGAACAACTCGTCTAGGTGAGTCCGAGTATTTGTAGGGATCGGTATGGATCTCGGCTGTTTCGGCGCAGGGTTGCTGCGATCGAGGTGGCGCCGTTGAGGCGGAGGAGGCTGATCGCGGTGTTGCGAAGGGTGGCCAGGGCGCGAGGCGCGTTGCCTGTGCGTAGCCGGCTGGCGTCCTCGCGGTAGGTGGTGTCGCGAATATGGTGAAGGACCTCGATGGCCCAGTGTCCGCGTAGCCAGTCGGCCAGGTCAGCGGGACCGGCCGCGGCTGCGGTCAGGCTGGTGATCGCGTACACGGTGACGGTGGACCAACGTCCGGTGGCCGGGTTGTGTCGGCGGCGCCGGATACGCAGGGCCTGGGCCGCGTGTGGGAAGTCCAGCGCGAGCGGCCCCAGACAGGTGACCGCCTGCAACTCCCGGATGTCGTAGCGGCCGTGCCCGCGCTCACGGGTGGCGTCCAGGGCGGGGATCTTCCCCCAGGGCAGGGCCTTGACCTGTCGGTAGAGCCGTGGCTGATTGCGCTTGACGACGAAGACGTATCCGGCGTGTTTGTCCTCGACCAGCCAGCGGGCATGCTCGCGCTGGGTGTGCAGCGCGTCCGCCGTGATGACCGCCCCGGCCAGGTCCAGACCGTCGAGCAACGGCTGGAACCGGCTGATCTCATTCGTCTTCCCATTAACGTCGATCTGCGCCAGGACGATCTGCTCGGCCTGGTCCAACGCGGCCAGCAGGTGCGCCTGAGACCCGGCCGGGCCGCTGCCACGCAGCGTCTTGCCGTCAACGGCGATCACCCGCCGACCCCGCCCGGTCACACCGGCCCGGCCGAGCAGCCAGCGACACACCGCGGCATCCAACGCGTCGGCGTCGATGCCGGCCAGCACCCGGCCCAGCGTGCCGTCATCAGGCACCCGCCGGGCCCCGGTCAAGGCGTCGCGGGCCGCGCCGAGACGGTCCCACACCGCGTCCGGCAGATCCGCAGCCCACTCGACGATCTCCACGACCCGGCTGGATCCCGAGAGCACCGCCGCGATCGCCATCGCGAGCAGCCCCGGCAGCGCATAGATCCGACCCCGGGCATCACGCGGGTCCGGCACCTCGGCAAGGACCTGCAGCAACCCCGGCGTGTCCCGCTCCGACAACGGCGACACGCCACCCAGGCGTGCGGACAACCCGCCGATCAACAATGATGCTTCCACGAGCGCGGTCTTCCTCGATCATCCAGTCTAGACACCTGAATGATCACCAGAAGGCCGCGCTCTCTCACGTACCCGCCGGAACCGGCGTGACTACCCCACAATCGGCAATCCGGTCATCTCACTACCTTGCGAACGCCCTGCGTCTGCAGCTTGGTGTACTGGTCCTGGCCGGTCCCCGCATTGGTCCACTCGATACGGATGTCGCTGTGGGTGCGGTTGAACAGGTCGACCACCCCCTGGAAGGCCGGATACCACGCCCACACCTTGATCGTGACCGGACCATCCTGCTTGTCACCGCTGTTCGTGCTGCACGCCACCAACAGCAGGGCGGCGAGTGCCGCCAACACCGCAGCCAGCGGCCTGCGTCCTAGACTGGAACTCCTGGCACTCACTGGACTCCTCCATCGGAGATCGGCTGCTGGATCGCAGCCGAGACGTGTGTGTCACGAAGGCCGGTCGCGGTGCGGACACACCGCGACCGGCCACCTCAATCGCGGCATATTCCGCCTGACCGCGCTGCGCCACACAAAGGTGAACCGCCGTTGCGAACACCCCTGGCACCCCTGGTAACGTCGCTTTGCAGCGCTGCAAACAGGATGCCCGGCCCATCGATGGACGGCAAGAGGTAACCTGCCGGAAACTCGCCGCGGCTCCGGCACGACGGAGGAAGGCCAGGATGCACCGGGATGTCACCCTACGTGAGGTGGCCCAGCTGGCCGGCGTCTCCAGCCGGACAGTGTCCAATGTCGTCAACGGCTATGCCAACGTCACCGATCACACCCGCGCCCGCGTCATGCAAGCCGTCGAGGAACTCGGCTACCGGCCCAACGTCCTGGCGCGCAACCTCGCACAGGGCCGCTCCGGGCAGATCGCCGTCGTCGTGCCCTACCTCGACACGCCCTACTTCTCTGAGTTACTGCAGGGCATCATCCGTGCCGCACGGGTACAGGGTTACAACGTGCTCGTCGACCAGACCGACGGCGACCCCGACCACGAGCGGATGCTCATCCACCACGGCCGCAGCCGCCTGCTCTTCGATGGCGTCATCCTCAGTCCACTCGGCCTCGACCAGCAGGCCCTGGCCGACCACGATCCCCGTCTCCCACTCGTGGTCCTGGGCGAGCGCGTCAGCCAGGGAACGTTCGACCACGTCGGCATCGACGACGTCACGGCGTCCCGACAGGCCACCGAGCACCTGCTGGACCTCGGACGCACGCGCCTCGCCGCGATCGGCGACCAGCCCTACCCCACCGGCGAGGCAGCACAGCTGCGCACGCGCGGGTTCCGCGAGGCGCACCAGCGAAGGGGCGCACGCGTGCACGAGGACCTCATCGTCCGAACCCCCAGGTTCAACCGCGCCGACGGCGCAGGCGCGATGCGACATTTGCTCGACCTACCGGAGCCGCCTGACGCCGTGTTCTGTTACAGCGACCTCGTAGCACTGGGAGCGATTCACGCACTCACCGAGCGCGGCTTGCGGGTGCCCGAGGACGTCGCCGTGATCGGCTACGACGACATCGAGGACGGCGCCTACGCGAACCCACCGGTGAGCACCGTCTCCCCCGACAAGGAATTGATCGCGACGACCGCCGTTGAGCGCGTGCTCCTGCGAATCGCCAGCCGTACGCCACCCCCCGGTATGGAACTGCGCGCACCGCACCGACTCGTGCTACGCCACAGCACCATCGGGCGAGTTGCGTCGAGCCGGCCGCGCTGAGCGCCACGACGACAGCATGGTCGGGTCGTCCGGGGGCGAAACCCCCGGGCGACCCGACCTGGCGCAGAGACCGAGCGAGGTTGGAGTACTAACCGAGTTGGTGCTGGTCGCGTCGCCGGATGCGGAGCATCGCCAGCACGGTTCCTCCTACCACAACGAGCCCGAGACCGAAGGCGGGCAGCCGTATCGACGACCCGGTCTGCGGCAGCTTTCCGTTACCCGAGCCGCCGCCGGAGTCGTCACCACCGTTACCGGAGCCAGGTCCGAAGCCGGTGTTCGGGTCGGTCGAGTCACCGACCGCCACGACCAACGTCTTGGTGTCGGTGACCTTCTTCCCCGCCGTGGTGGTGGCGCTCATCTCGAACGCGAGGCGATAGATGCCCGGTTCGCTGAACGCCCAGTTGCCGTGGGCGTGGGTGTTGGCCGGGATGTCGAGCCGCTGGGGCAGGCTGTCTGCGGAGTTGAACAGCACCTCGGAGGAGCCGAACGACCCGGTGAGGAAGAGGACGAACGTGCCCGGCCCGGTGATTCCCTTGAACGTCCAGTTGACTGCGCCGCGCGTCCCTGAGATGACCGACGGGTGCTGGGTGTTCCATCCTGGCCAGACGACGCCGGCCTGCTGCGCCTGTGGCAGCAGCCACACCGTGTCGCCCGGCGATCCGAGGAAGTCGGCGCCAGCCGGCACCTCGGTCTTCGCGTTGTCCTTGGCATGGAGCACCACGTCGGCGAGGTTCCGCCACTGGATCGGGGTGACCGTGTCGTCCTTGAGCCGGATCGTCAGGTCGTCACCGTCGAGCTGTGGTCCCATGTCGACGTGCCCGTCGTCGATGACCACCCGTCCGGAGTTGGCGGTACGGGCCTCCGGCGCCGGAGGGGTCGCGCTCTGGTTCGGCGCTACCTGCGGGGCTGCCCTCAGAGATGTGGATGGCTGCCCGTTCTGTGCTGCTTCGGGGGCCGGCAACGCCCTGGCTGCAAGCGGCGTGGATGCCGGCGCGGGCGCGGCAGCGGGAGCGGCCTTTGGCGCCTCGAACGGTGGTACCTGAACCCGGTAGACGGCATCGGTGCTCACTTCCTCGCCGTTGGTGGTGGTCGCCGTAGCAGCCACGGTGACCTGGTAGTCACCGGCAGCAGCGAAGAGCCAGACCAGCCCGCCGGTCCGGGTCGCCGCGGGCACCTTGCTGCCGCGCGGCATACCCTCAACGGTGCCAAAGACCGGACTCGGTGCACCGAGACCGCCGAGTGTGTAGGCTGCGAAGTCCCCCGGCCCCTCGACCGCGGCCACCGACAGCTCGACGGTGTCGCCCTGGACCGCGCCGCGACGCACTCCGGTCGTGTCCACATACGAGAAGTCGGTGTCCCCGGCGGTCAGTGCCCACATCCCGCGTCCCGGCTCGCCAAGGAACCGGAAGGCAGGATGGTCGGGCACCCGCACCGCCCTGCCGTCCTGCGGCCCGATCACCACAGTGGAGGGATCTTTCGTGGTGTCGGAGCGTGTCGTCGCCCGGGGAAAGTGCGCTTCGCGCATCCGCAGTTCGAGGTCGCCGTCGTCGAGTGCGACGGAGACGAGGTCGGCGCCGGCCGGACGGACCTCGGTGGGATTCGCGGCGGCGTCGGGCGCCGCTGCGGCGGGCATCGGTGCGATCGCGAGTCCGGCCAACGCCAGCGCGGCCACAAAGGCGGCGGCCCGGCGTCCGGTGGCGCGCACTCCTGACCGAGTTACGGCGGTCATTTCGCTACTCCTTGTGTGTCATTCGACGTCTCCGGACGGTCGGAGCCGGCATCAGCAGGTTCGGCGGCACCGGAGTCACTCGCTGCCCTCTCGGCGCGGGCTTCGGCACGGGCCGCGGCAACGGCGCGTTCCAACTCCTGTGCCGTTCGCCGCTGGCGGTGCCGACGGCGTACGACCGTCAACCAGATTGCGGCCCCGAGCAGCAGTAGAATCACCAGGTGGGGCCAGGGCGGCGCCCAGAGACCGACTCGGTGGGTCACGGTACGGGGTGCGGGGTCGAGCACCTCGTCCGTGACGGCCTCCGGTGCAACGGTGAGCGTGGCCTGGAGCCGGAACAGCGGCGGCACTCCATCGAGGCGGATACTGGTGCGGTAACTGTCCCCGGGCAGGATCTCCGGCAACCGCTCGCCGGTCTCGACGCGTCCGGCCAGCCCGAACGGGCCGGTGACAGTCAGCTCCGGTTGTCCGGTCAGCCGTACGTTGCCGGTGTTCCGGACGGTCACCTCGGCGGTGACCGTCCCACCTCGCAGCGGGTTCCAGCTACCGTCGTGGTTCACAGTCACGTTCTCGACGTTGAGGGCCGGATCGAGCTCCCCGGTGACCCGCAGGTGCACCCGCGTGCCGACGCGATGGTGCACGGCGACCTGATTGCCCTGGCCATCGGCGCCCGTCGCAGCGAGCGAGGCGACGATGCCACCGGGATGGTCACCGGGAGTCGCGTTCGCCGGGACAGCGAGGGTGAACGGCACGGTCAGCCGGGATGTCGACGGCACCGTGACGGTACGGTTCTGGAAGGTGATCCAGGATCCGACGTCGACCGGCTTCTCACTGGCCGCCAGCAGGTCGAACCCGCCCTGCTGGGTGGTGAACGCATCGCTGGCGTACACGTCGAGCGTGACCGGGCGATTCGAGTGGTTCGTGATCGCTACACGGTCGGTGAGCGTGGCTCCCGGGTCGAGCTTGTACTCAAAACTCGACCGACCGTCGGGGCCGTCGGGGTTGGACGGAGCCACCCCCCAGGTGAGCGACTCCGCAGCGGTAGCCGAACCGGGAGTGGCGCCGAGAACTGTTCCGGCCGCGAGGGCGAGCACGACGGCGAGGATGGCGGGCGTACGCATTCGGAATGTCCGTTCAGGGGTGGTGTGACGGGCCGGGCAAACACGTGCGGCTTCGCCCGGCCCGTCACAGGTGGTACGCGGATCAGATAGCGGTCAGGGTGAGCGTTGCGGTGTAGGTTCCGGAGGCGGTCTCGGTCGGCAGGTGCAGCCGCAGGCCCGCCGAGAGGGTGGCGGTACCCCGGCCGGCACCGTCCGGGGCAGAGCCGAGCACGGCGCTGCTACCGAGGCCACCGTCGGCGCCGACGGCCGGCTCGACCGTCGGTCCGGCGACCACGCCCTGGTTGGCGGACTGGTCGACCACCTGAGGCGTCCAGCCCAGGTGACCGGCGCCGAAGGTGGCGCCGTCCGGACTGGTGAAGTCCTCCGGCAGCTGTCCGGAGGCGCTCCAGCCGGGCGTGCCGTTACGGGTGTCGGTGACGGTCACAGGTCGCAGGGAGCCCGTGCTCTCCCAACGGTCACCCGCGGGGGAAAGCTGCGCCGGCGTCAGGACGACGGCCCTGTCGTTCGGGTCGACGCTGATCACCAGTGCCCCCTGGTTGGGGTCGATCGAAGCGGTGATCGTCTGCGACGCTCCGGTACCCGTCGGCGGGGCGGCGACATCGAGCGACACCGTGTCGCTCGTAGCGACTACCTCGTGGTTGTCGCCGTAGAGCCGCACCTGGTATTCGCAGGCGTTCAGCTCCCGCGTTGCGGTGAAGGTGTAAGTGGGTCCGGCCTCGCCCGGGATGACCGCGAAGGTGTCGGAGCCAGGGCACCGGCTGAACCAGTGGTAGTGGTCCAGCTCGGTCTGCGGCGTCTGCACCGCGCGCAGGGTAACGGTGTCGCCCTGCTGGTACTCGTCGGCCATTCCGCTGATGGAGAGGGTGGTCAGCGGGTCGTCGTTGGTGAGTTCCCCGACGACGAAGGAGTACGGGATCGGTCCGGTGCTGATCGGCGTGCCGTCGGTACGCGTCGCGTCGGCCTGGAAGGTCAACGTGTACGCGCCCTCGGCGCTGAAGGCCCAGTTGGCGTGCACGTGGGTACGGATGGGCACGTCGATGGCGTCCGGCAGGCCGTCGTCGCTGCGGAACCTGATCAGCGGGTTACCGAAGGTGTCCTGGGAGAACACCGAGACGGCACCGGGGCCGGCAACGTCCACAAGGCTGAGCTTGACCTTGTCGCCGGTGAACAGGCCGGCACCGAGAGTCGTGGTGTTCCACCCCGGCCAGAGCAGGTCCGGGTCCTGGGTGAGCGGCAGCAGCCAGATCTGGGATCCCGGAGATCCGAGGAAGGCGAAGCGCGGGTCGTCCGGGACCGGCATCGCCGCCTCGGGCAACACCTGGAAGATCACGTCCGCCGGGTCCCGGGTCACCGATGGGTTGACGGTGTCATCGTGCACCTTCAGGGACAGTTCCCCGTCGGCGTAGTGGACGTCGACCGCGTCGGTGTGGCCCTTGCTCAACACCACCTTCTCCGCGGCGCTGGCGGCGGGCGGTGCGAGCGCCACGCCAGCCGCGATCACCGCCCCACCGATCAGGGCCGCGAGGCCGCGGGCACCTGGTGTTCTCATCTTTCCTCCCTGTCCGCGTCCCACTCGATGAGGACGCAAGGTTGGTTGACGTAGCAGTGGTCCGAGAACATGGTAACGGAACTCATTTTCATTATCGCATCGCCCCTTCGGGTGTCGCCACCGGTCCACCGGTGACACCCGCCGTCACGGTCCCACCACGCCAGTCGCGCCACCGTCGGGACAACAGCCCGTGTCGCGGTGCGAACAGCCAGGCCAGCAGGAACACGGCGGTCGCGACCAGCACGATGGTGCCGCCGACCGGAAGGTCGTAGCTCCACGACAGGTAGAGGCCCACCAGCGCCGATCCGCCACCTATCAGCGGGGCGAGCAGCATCATCAGTGCCAGCCTGTCGGTCAGCAGCCTGGCCGCGGCGGCAGGTGTGATCAGCAGGGCGAGCACCAGGATGTTCCCGATGGTCTGCAACGAGATCACCACGGCGAGCGTGACCAGCACGTACAACGCGATGTCCAGCCAGAACACCGGCAGCCCGATCGAGCGGGCCATCTCCCGGTCCAGGCTGACCGCGACCAGCTCCTTGTGCAGCAGGAACACCACCGCGAGGATCCCCAGGCCGGTGAACCCGACCGTGTATAGATCGCGGTCCGGGATGCCGGTGATCGAGCCGAAGAGGAACTGTTGCAGCGACCCGGCGTAGCCGGGTGCCCGCGAGATGATCACGATGCCGAGGGCGAACGCGGCCACGAAGAACACACCGATCAGGGAGTCCTCCTTGACCCGACGGTGCTGGGCGAACACGGCGATCAGCAGTGCGGTCACGATCCCCGCGACCGCCCCGCCCAGGACCAGGCTGCCCTGCAACACGAAGGCGACCGCCAGACCGGGGAAGACCGCATGGGCGACCGCGTCGCCGATGAACGCCATCCCGCGCAGCACCACGTAACAGCCGATGACGCCGCAGACCACGCTGGACATCACCGCGATCGCCAGAGCCTTGGGCAGGAACGCCAGATCGGGGTTGAACAGGTCGGCGATGAACTCGGTGATCGGCATCAGCTGGCCTGGACGATCCGCAGCAGCGGCGACCGGTCGCTGACCCCGAAGGTGCGCATCCACACCTGTGGATCACGCAGGTCCGCCGGGGCGCCCTCCGCGATGATCCGCTGGTTGAGCAGGACCAGCCGGGTGCACGACGAGATGGCGCCGACCAGGTCATGAGTAGTCATCAGCAACGCTCGTCCTTCCGCCGCGAGCCCCGTGAACAGGTCGCCGAGCAACTCCTGGGTGGGCAGGTCCAGTCCGGTGAACGGTTCGTCGAGCAGGAGCAGTTCCGGCTCCAGCGCGAGCGCCCGCGCCACCAGCACCCGTTGTCGCTGCCCGCCGGAGAGTTCGCCGACCGGCCGCCGGCGCAGGTCGCCGAGGCGTACCCGCTCGATGGCGTCGGCGGCCGCCCGCCAGTCGGCGACCCCGGGGCGGCGCAGCAGGCCGATCCTGCCGGTACGACCGGTGAGGACGGTCTGCTCGACCGAGATCGGGAAGTCCCAGGCGAACTCGTGCCGCTGCGGCACGTACCCGACTGCCGTACGGCCCGGGCGGCTCGGGACACCCGCGACCAGCACTCGCCCGGACCGGGGTCTGATAAGGGCGAGGACCGAGCGCAGCAGCGTCGTCTTGCCGGCACCGTTGGGGCCGATCAGCCCCACCAACTCACCGGGACCGACCTGCAGCCGGACCCCGCGCAGCACCGGTCGGCCACCGAGGTCGACATCGAGGTCCTCTACTTCAAGGGCGTTCACGCCGCCGCTCCCGGCGTCCGTTCGCGTTCGGCGCGGCGACGGGCCGAACGGCCACGCAGGACCACCACGACCAGTGCGACCGCCAGAACCGCCGTGGTCACCGCCAGGCCGACGAGGACCAGCCCTTGCCGTGAACCGCCTGCGTCCTGGTCATCGCCCTCCTCCGCTGCCGGCGCCGCCGGCTCGACGCTGCTGGGTTCGGCGGCCAGCGCCGTGTCCGTGCTCGTCGCGTCACCGACGGCGAACCGCAGGTGTCGGACTGCGGAGGCCTGCTCGCCGCTGATCAGGTCGGCGGTGATGCGTACCGCGACCAGGTAGACACCGGGCTCGGTGAACACCCAGTTGGCGTGCGTGTGGGTGTTGACCTCCACCCACATCGGTTGACCCATCGGTTCCGTGGAACGCCACAGGACCTGCGGTGCGTTGAACGTGCCCGCCTGGACGTACATGGTCAGGGCACCGGGGCCCTCGACCCCGGCGAGTTCGAAGGTCACCCCTCGATCGATGGTTCGCATCACCTCGGGGTCCTGGGTGTTCCAGCCCACCCACACGACATCGCTCTGCTGCACCTGCGGCACCACGTGCACCCGTGTACCGGCGGCGACACCGAGGAACTCGTACGCCGGATCGTCCGGAACCGTCTGCAGCGCCGCGTCGGTGACCTGCAACACGGTCTGGTCCGGGTCCCGCCAGACGGGTTCGGCCGCGTCGTCGTGGATGAGGAGGGTCCACTCCCCCTCGACGTAGCGCGGTCCGATGTCGACGTGGCCGGCGGGGATCACCGCCGGACCGGCGGCGATCGGTTGTTCGGGGGCGATCGACTGGTCCAGCGCCGGGTCCGGCGACGCGGGCTGAGCCGCCGATGCGCCACTGGCCGGCCCGACCAAGGCCAGCAGAATCGTCGGAACCACCGTCATCAGACGGAGGGCTTTCACATGTACCTCCCTATGTCGCCAGACAGTCTCGCAGCGACTCGGCGTTGAAGCGCATCATTTGGATGTAGGTGGTGACCCGGCCGTCGAAGGTGTCGCCGTAGATCTCGCAGACCTGCACGTCGAGTGACCTGGCCACCTCGGTCAAGGTCGACGAGCGGGCCCGGAGGTTGGGTTCCAGGAACACCGCCGGGACACGGAGGTTGCGGATCGTCTCGGTGAGCCGGCGACGATCGGCGAGGCTCGGCTCGGCGGCCGGGTGTGGTGTGACGAATCCGGAGATCTGCACGTCGTACGCGGCGCCGAGATAACCGAACGCGTCGTGGGTGGTGATCAGATGCCGGCGGTTGGGCGGGATCTGTGCGATGTTGTCCCGCACGTACGTGTCGAGCGCCTCCAGCTCCGCGATGTAGGCGGTGGCGTTGTCCCGGTACTGCGCCGCGCCGGCCGGGTCCACACCGATCAGGGTGTCCCGGATCAGTTCCACGTAGGAGATGGCGTTGCGGACGTTCTGCCACAGGTGTGGATCGATCTCACCGTGGACGTGTTTGCCGAGCACCGCCTGCGGAAGTTGGTGGATCTGCGTTCCGGGCCGACCGAGAAATCGGAACGCCCGATTGGCCGGTACCTGGGCGAGCGCCTTGTTCGGCACCTCGATGACGGTCCGCGCCGGATCGAGGACCTGCTGTTCACCCTCGGCACTGCCGTGCGGGTCGTCGAGCAGGTAGAGGGCGGACTCGCCGCGCGTGACGGCGTCCAGGTCGACGGTCAGGTCGGCGTGCCCGCCACGCAGGACCACTGCGTCGGTCATGCCAGGAACGTCATGCGGGTCGACTCCGACGGCAAAGGTGAAGGTCTGCTCGCCGAGTGGCACCGGCCGGGTGTCGGGGGTCACCGCCAGGTGTGCCCGCATGGTGAGCCGGTAGACGCCGGGCTCGGAGAACGCCCAGCTCATGTGCGTGTGTGCGTCCGGTGGCAGGGTGGCGGTGTCGTCCCGGTACCCGTTGGTCGCGTCGAAGCCGTCCGCCGAGTTGAGATAGAAGGTCGGCTGCCCGAACGACTCCGTCAGGTAGGCGGCCATCACGCCGGGCCCGTCCACGGCAGTGGCGCTCAGGAGAACGTCCGAGGAGCGGTTGGCGCCGTGGTCGGCACCGGTACCGCGTACCCGCATGCCGAGCCAGATCGTGTCCAGCGCGACGTCCTCGACCAACGGGATGATCTCGGCCGCGTACTTGACCGCGCCTTCGGCCAGCGCGACGTTCGGTACGCCTTCGGGCAGGTTGGCGTCGAGCGCCTTGATGATGGCGTGCTCTTCCAGCAGCATGTAGTTACTGAAGGCGACATCGGCGTAGACGACGTTACGCACGTCCCGCAGGGACGGTTCGTACGAGTGCGGGTCAGCGCCGTCGGGCACCAGGGAGCTGACCACGACCCGGTCGCCGCCCACGTTGCGTGCCAGGTCCCGCAGGATGCCGGTGGTCGTCACCACCTGGACGCGCCCGTCGCGGTCGCTGAGTACCTCGACCGGGGCACACCCGACCAGACCGACGGCCAGCAGGACGGGCCCGACCAGCAAACGCGCGATTCGCACTGTTCCCCCTCCCAAGGACTGCGGAGCAGCAGGCTACCACGCTCTTGGAAATGGTTGTCATATGCCGTGATGCGATCGCGTCCCAACGACCTCGCCCAGTCCGCAGGTTTTGCGGACTGGGCGAGGCGTCGCGGAGATGTCAGATGGCTCAGCCGACCTGGTAGGTGAAGCGGCACGACCATGCCGAGCTCGACGGCACGGCGGTCCTCACGGTCAGGCAGGCACCGTCGTCGCGGCGACGGCCTGCGGCGGCCCCATCCGGAAGTCCGGGTCGATCTGCGTGGTGAGGTCAACCCCAGTACGGTCGTTGCCCCAGGCCACCGCGTTGCGCCGGTGGAACTCGTGCGCCCACCGGGTGAAGGCCGTCCAGTCCTGCGCGGTGCCGTCGACGACGTCGGCCAGCCGGCCCAGCGCGGCCCGGTTCTCCGCCTCCAACTCGTCCAGTGGCCCGACGGTGCCGCGTTCGGCCCGCCGCACGTACGCCGAACGGCCCACCCAGGTCAGCAGGTCGTCGCCGACGTGCTCGCGGAGGAACTCCACGTCGGCGGCGTCCTCGACCTTGTTGCCGATCACGGACAGGGCCACCCCGTAGTCGCGGGCGTAGCCGGCGTACTGCTGGTAGACGCTGACCCCACGCACGGTCGGCTCGCAGACCAGGAAGGTGCGGTCGAAGCGGGTGAACAACCCCGAGGCGAACGAGTCGGCACCCGCGGTCATGTCCACCACCACGTACTCACCGGGCCCGTCGAGCATGTGGTTGAGCAGCAACTCCACCGCCCCGACCTTGGAGTGGTAACAGGACACGCCCAGATCCTCGGCGCTGAACTCACCGGTCACCGCCAGCCGCACCCCACCGACAGTGTCGACGCAGGCCGCGTAGATCGGATTCTTTTCGTCCACGAGAAGCAACCGCGAACCCCACCCCGGCGGGGTGGTCTTCACCATCTCGGTGGCGGAGCCGATACGCGGGTTGTCGCCGCGCAGGAACTCCTTGATCGCCGGCAGGTGCGCGCCGAGTGGTCGCATCGTGGTGGTGGCGTGAGCCGGCCCGCCGAGCGCGACCGCGAGGTGCTGGTTGATGTCGGCGTCGATCGCCAGCACCGGCCGACCGGCAGCGGCGAGATGGCGGGCGTAGAGCCCGGTGAGGGTGGTCTTCCCACTACCGCCCTTGCCGACGAACGCGACCTTCATCGGGGCCACCCCACACAGGTGTTAACGGCAATCGTTTCCATGAGTGGCATGGTAACCGGCTGTGCCGAGGACTCTGCAGCGAACCCGCCATTTGCGTCAGAAACGGGTCACTACCTGGACCCGCTGCCCGTTGACCGCTACCGACTGCTACCAAGCCCTGAACCGGACGGCATCCAACCATCGCTGGGACAGGCAACGGCACGCCCGTGGCAGACCAGCCGAGCGGGAAGGCAGAGCACGTCCGCCGCCAGCGGGGGCATGCCGGCAGAGCCACGGCCCGGGCAGGTGCGGACCCTGCCAGGCGCACCTCGAACTCCCACCGCCGCCCACCGCGTCCGCGACGGCCACGCGACCGCACCCCCACCGTCAGAGGCGAGTGTCACGAGCAGCTTTCGCAGATCCCGACAATTTCGAGAGCGTGATTCACGTTGGTGAATCCATGTCGGGCTGCGACGCCCTGGGTCCACTTCTCCACGGCAGGACCAACGACCTCCACGGTACGGCCGCACTGTCGACAGACGAGGTGATGGTGGTGGGTACGGGCTGCACCGCCGGTAAACCTGCTCGCCGGACGGCAACCGCACGGTGTCGACCTCACCGGCGTCCACCAACGCTTGAAGCGTGCGGTAGACGGTGGTGAGGCCGACCGATGCCTTCCGCTCCCGCAGTTGAGCGTGCAATCCCCGGGCGCTCTGGAACTCGGTCAACCCTTCGAGCAGGCCGACGACTTCCGCGCGCTGCCTGGTATTCCGAGCAACTCCCGGAACAGACTTGATCGTCACTGCCACTCCCGCCACGTCAGGCCCTGCCCAGTACTACCGCAATGTCGCAACGAATATCGTATGCCTAACCGCTCGGGGCATACCACACGGCCGGCAGCGATGAACACTCAGGGCATTTCAGAAGCAGTCACCAACAGGTCATCCGCACTTGCCCGCTCCCTCCACCGGAACGAACAATGGCACCTCTCTGTTGTCGACGGCCCTTGGGGGACGCAGAGAGGTGCCATTGTTCGTTGTCGGACCCGTGCGCGCGGGACGACTCGTCGCGTGTCGTCAACCAGCACGAGGTCGTGCCTGTCGTTGGGGCTTCCGGGATCAGATGGCGGTGAGAGTGAGAGTTGCGGTGAAACCGACAGCGCTGCTCGCTACCACGGCGGTCGGCTCACCAGGATGCCTTCCGGATGCCCGGCAGCTCACCGCGCAGCGCCATCTCGCGGAAGCGAATCCGGGACAGCCCAAAGCGGGTGAGCACGCCTCGAGGTCGCCCGTCGACCATGTCCCGGTTCCGCAGGCGTACTGGACTGGAGTCGCGGGGCAACCGGGCGAGCCGGCGCACCGCCTCGTCCCGCTCTGCCGGCTCGGTGTCCGGGTGAGCGATCGTCCGCTTCAGCTCGGTACGGCGTTCGGCGTGCCGGGCCACGAGTTCAGCCCGGCGGGCCTGCCGGTTGTTCAGGCTCTTCCGCGCCATCTCAGCGCGCCTCCCGGAACTCGACGTGCCGGCGCACGATCGGGTCGTACTTGCGCAACGTCAGGCGGTCGGGATCGTTGCGGCGGTTCTTGCGGGTCACGTACGTGTATCCGGTGCCGGCGGTGCTGCGCAGCCGGACGATCGGACGGATGTCGGTCTGCCTGGCCATCAGATCTTCACTCCCTTGGCACGCAGCTCGGCGACGACCTGCTCGATGCCCTTGCGGTCCACGGTCTTGAGCGCCTTGGCGGTCAGCGTCAGGCGAATCCACCGGCGCTCGGAGGACAGCCAGTACCGGTGGCTCTGCAGGTTCGGGTTCCACCGGCGGCGGGTGCGTCGGTGGGAGTGGGACACGGCGTTGCCGAAGCTCGGCTTCGCACCGGTGACGTCACAACGTCGGGACACGGTCAACTCCTTCAGGATGCGGCCAATCGCTAACGATAATCGTTATCTTTATACCTGGTCGGGTCAGAAGGCACGGGGGCGCGGGTCGTCCACCACCTCCACCGGCAGGTCGACATCGAGGCCGTACCCGACTCCGCGCACGGTGCGGATCACCGACAGGTCCGTGCCGACCTTGACCCGCACCCTTCTCACCTGCACGTCGACGTTGCGGGCGCTCGTGAAGGTGTGACCCCAGACGCTCTCCAACAGCTGCGCTCGGGTGAACACCCGCCGAGGGTGCGCCACCAGGTGCCACAGGAGGTCGAACTCGCGACGGGTGAGCACCACCTCCCGGCCCCCTCGATGGACCACTCGCGCCTGTGGCGAGACCCGCAGGACGGCCGGGCCGCCGACCGCGTCGACGGCGGGAGGGGCCAGGTGGTCGACCAGCCACAGCAGGCGCTCCAGATCGTCGCAGCCACCGTCGGACCCCGGCCGCAACCGAACGCTCACGACCAGCCCGCCGTCGCCACCGGCCACCATGTCGGCAGCAGACGCACGGAGTCCCCGCTCTACCTCTTCAGCGATCACCTGCCTATAATGACAACCGTTTTCAGTTAAGTCGAGAGGACTGTGATGTCGACGTCATCTGTCGCTTCGGCCGGCCACGCCGCCTCGCAGCGGGGCTCCCGCCCGTCGTTGACCGTGCTCAGCGGCTTCTGGCCGGCAGCGACGTACGCCGTCGCCCGCACCTTGCTCGCCACGGACCCGGGACTGCTGCTGGTTCGGCACGACCTCGCCGACGTGCGCAACGGCACCGTGCACCGGGTGGTACGCGACCGGGACGGCGTACTGGAGGACGAACGGATCTCCCTCGCTCACGGGTGCGTGTCCTGCACCCTGCGCGAGGACGTGCTGCCCACCCTCGCTCGGCTGGTCGGCACCCGTCCCGGCCGGGACCTGGTGCTGATGCTGCCCGAAGTGGTCGAACCGGAGGCCGTCGCCGCCGCGTGCGCCCACTGCCTGATCGACGGCGTACCGATCACCGACCTGCTGCACGTCGACTCGTACGTCACCGTGGTTGACGCCGAGCACCTGCTCGACGGGCTGGCCAGCACCGACGACCTGAAGACCCTCAGCATCCACGCCGCCGACAACGACGACCGTGCCCTCGCCGACGTGATCGTCCGACAGATCGAGTACGCCGACACCCTCGTCCTCTGGGGACACTCCGCCGAAGGCGCGTACGACACCGACCGCCTGGCAGTCCTCCTCAACCGGATCACCCCCTGGGCGGCCCAAGTACGCGTCGACGACGACCTCGTCGACGCAAACCTGCTGACCCGCCAACTGCGCGACACTCACCGGTACCGACCGGAAACCCCGGGCGTCCTCGCCCGAGGTCTTGAGGGACATCTAGTCGGTGTACACGAGCCCCAGCCGGACTGCGGGATCGTCTCGGCGGTCTTCCGCGCTCGCCGCCCGTTCCACCCGCAACGGCTGCACGACGTCCTCGAGGAACTCACCGCCGAGGTCATCCGCTCCCGCGGCCATCTCTGGCTGGCCAGCCAGCCCGAGACCGTCGTCGCCTGGGACTTCGCCGGCGGCGGTCTCGCTCTGGGAAGCCTCGGCCGCTGGCTCGCCGCCCTACCCGACCGGTACTGGGACGAGGTGTCCGACCACCGCCGGCTCGCGGCCGCCATGGACTGGGACCCCTACTACGGCGACCGCCACCAGCACCTGGTCTTCATCGGCCTCGACCTCGACCCGACCGGCCTGCACGGCACGCTCACCCGCTGCCTGCTCACCGACGCCGAACTCGCCGACGGCGAACAGGCATGGCGCGACTACCGCGACCCGTTCACCGACTGTTTCCCGCTCCCTGCCCTGGACGACGAAGCCACCCGAGGAGAACCCGAATGAAGCCCCGCATCCACCCCGCATCCCGGACCGCCGCCACAGCGCCCCCTCACGGCGCGAACCGAATGTGAGGCAGAGCCGAAATCGACACACGCCCGACCGGGCAGGGCTTTTGCAAGGTCGGGATTCCCTGCACCCAACGATGCACACCGATGACAAACTTGGTTGCCGCATCCGGCAAACGGGCTGTTTTGGGGGCGGTTCAAAATTCTATAGAAGAAAGCCGAAGCCCTGACCGCGTTTCCGCTGGTCAGGGCTTCTCTTCTGTCGGGACGGCCGGATTCGAACCGACGACCCCTTGACCCCCAGTCAAGTGCGCTACCAAACTGCGCCACGTCCCGATGCTCTCGCGTCGTCCTGCCCGCGACAGCCGGTACAGCTTAGCGCAGCTTCCCCTCTCCGCCGCACAGCCCCCTCCCCCACTCTGTGACCACCCGCACCCCTCCTAGAGCGTCCTAGGAGGGTGGGGTGTGGGTCAGCCGTGGGCTTTGCCTCGGCCGCCGGGGCCGAGTTTCTTGCGGGGGCGTACCGAGATCTCGATGGGGCTACCCTCGAAGCCGAACTCCTCGCGGAGCTTGCGTTCCACGAAGCGCTGGTAGCCGGCGTCCAGCGGGCCGGTGGTGAACAGCACGAAGCGCGGCGGGGCGACTCCGGCCTGGGTGGCGAACAGGATCCGGGGTGCCCGTCCCCCGCGGACCGGGTGCGGGGTGGCCTGGACCAGGGCGGTGAGCCACGCGTTGAGCTGCGCGGTGGGGATCCGGGTCTCCCAGCTCGCCAGCGCCCGGTGCAGGGACGCGGCGAGCTTGTCGACGGCCCGTCCGGTCATCGCCGACAGGTTCAGCCGGATCGCCCACGGGATGCGGCGCAGTTCCCGGTCGATCTCCTTGTCCAGGTAGTACCGACGGTCGGCGTCGACCAGGTCCCACTTGTTGAAGGCGATCACGAGGGCCCGACCGGCTTCGGTGACCATGGTCAGGATCCGCTGGTCCTGTTCGCTGATCGGCTCGCTGGAGTCGAGCAGCACCACCGCCACCTCGGCCGCCTCGATCGCCGAGGCGGTCCGTAGGCTGGCGTAGTACTCGGTGCCGCTGGCCTGGCCGACCCGCTTACGCAGGCCGGCGGTGTCGACCAGGTGCCAGGTGTCGCCGCCGATGGTGACCAGGCTGTCGACCGGGTCGACGGTGGTGCCGGCGACCGCGTCGACGACCGCGCGTTCCTCGCCGGAGAAGCGGTTCAGCAGGCTGGACTTGCCGACGTTGGGTCGACCGACCAGGGCGACCCGGCGGGGGCCGCGCGGCCGGTTCTCCACGATCTTGGGTGCCTCGGGCAGCGCGTTCATGATGGTGTCGAGCAGGTCGCCGGAGCCCCGGCCGTGCAGGGCCGACACCGGGTGCGGTTCGCCGAGGCCGAGCGACCACAGTGAGGTGGCCTCCAGCTCGATGTTGGTGTTGTCGGCCTTGTTGGCCACCAGGATCACCGGTTTGGCGCTGCGCCGCAGCATCTTCACCGCCGCCTCGTCGACGTCGGTGGAGCCCACCGTCGCGTCGACCACGAACAGCACCACGTCGGCGGTGACCACGGCCGTCTCGGCCTGCGCGGCGATGGCCGCCGCCCGGTCCTTCGCGTCCGGTTCCCAGCCGCCGGTGTCCACCACGGTGAAGGACCGGCCGGACCACTGCGCGTCGTAGGGAACCCGGTCCCGGGTCACGCCGGGAACGTCCTCGACGACCGCCTGGCGGCGGCCGATGATCCGGTTGACCAGGGTGGACTTGCCGACGTTGGGGCGGCCGACCACGGCCACCACCGGCTGCGGACCGGTCGGCTCCTCGATGTCGAGGTCCGTCTCCCGCAGCTCCACCCAACCGTCGTTGTCAGTCACGCCCACGCCTCGTTTCGTCGGCCGGTGGCGGGAAACGTCCACGCCACCGTGCCTGATGGTTCGATCGCCGGCAGACCCGGCACGTTGTCGCGCCGGGTCACGCCACGTTCCGCTCGGCGAGCAGCGCCCGCAGCTTCGCCACGACCTCGTCGATGCCCAGTTCGGTGGTGTCCAGCACCACGGCGTCGGGGGCCTGGGCGAGCGGGTCGGCCTTGCGGGTCGAGTCGATCTGGTCCCGGCGGGCCAGGTCGGCGGCGGTGGCCGCCACGTCGGAGGCGTCCTCGGCGCTACGGCGCGCGGCGCGGGCCGCCGCCGAGGCGGTGAGGTAGACCTTGAGGTCGGCGTCGGGGGCGACCACGGAACCGATGTCGCGGCCCTCGACCACGATCCGGCCGGCCTTGGCGATCATGTCGCGCTGCCGGGCCACCAGCAGCGCCCGGACCGCGGGTACGGAGGCCACGGCGGACACCGCGGCGGTCACCTCGGGGCCCCGGATCTCGGCCTCGACTCCGACGCCGTCGGCGGTCACGCCGTAGCCGGTGGGGTCGGTGCCGATGCGCAGGTCGACCTCACCGGCGACCTTGGCGACGGCCTGCGCGTCGGTCAGGTCGACGCCGGAGCGCAGCACCGCCCAGGTGATCGCCCGGTACATCGCGCCGGTGTCGAGGTAGCGGGCGGTGAGGCTCGCCGCCAGCCGCCGGGAGACGGTGGACTTACCCGAACCGGACGGCCCGTCCACAGCGACCACACAGCGCCCGGCCGGTACGTTCTGCTCCACCGTTGTCCTCCTCAGCCCGTACCCCGCGATCCGCCGCATCGGCGGACGCGAGCGGTTGCCCACACTGCTTCCATCATGCCCGGCGCCGTGGCGCACGGCCCGCCGGCCCTTCTCGGGCCGCCAGGAGCCTACCGTCAGCGGTACCCGCGAGTGCGGGGTCAGTCACCCACGGCCTTGAACAGGGCGGCGACCTCCGCGTTGGTCAGCCGCCGGGTGCGCCCGGGACGCAGGTCACCGAGCCGGATCGGCCCGATGGAGGTACGCACCAGCCGGCTCACCGGGTGTCCGACCTCGTCGAGCAGTCGCCGGACGATGTGTTTGCGACCTTCGTGCAACATCAGCTCGACCTGGGCGGTACGTCCCAGACTGCCCACCACCCGGAACGAGTCGACGGTGACCGGGCCGTCCTCCAGCTCGATGCCGGCGGCCAGTCGCTTGCCGAGGTTACGCGGGATCGGGCCGGCCACCTCACACAGGTACGTCTTGGCCACCCCGTACGAGGGGTGCATCAACCGGTGCGCCAGCGTCCCGTCGTTGGTGAGCAGCAGCAGGCCCTCACTGTCCGCATCGAGCCGCCCGACGTGGTAGACGCGCTGCTCCACCCGGTTGCCGACGAAGTCGGCCAACGCGGTGCGGCCCTTCTCGTCGGCCATCGTGGAGACCACGCCCCGGGGCTTGTTCAACGCCAGGTACACCAGCCGGGTGTCGGCCACCAGCCGCTCGCCGTCGACGTGGATGACGGCGTTGGCCGGGTCGACCTTGTCGCCGAGCTGCGCCACCCGCCCGTTGACCGTCACCCGCCGACGGAAGATCAGATCTTCGCAGGCACGCCGGGAGCCGACCCCCGCCGCGGCGAGCACCTTCTGCAGGCGTTCCGGGCCGGTGTAGACGGGGGCGTCGGGGCGGGGAGTGCGGTCATCGCGCGGCATCAGCAAGCTCTTCTACGTCGTCGGGAAGGAACGGGGCCAGGGGCGGCAGGTCGTCAAGGCTGTTCAGGCCGAGCTTCTCCAGGAACATGATGCTCGTCCGGTACAGATAGGCTCCGCTGTCCGACTCGGTGCCGCACTCCTCGATCAGCCCGCGGGAGACCAGGGTACGGATCACCCCGTCACAGTTGACGCCCCGGATGGCCGAGATCCGCGACCGGGTCACCGGCTGCCGGTACGCCACCACCGCGAGGGTCTCCAGCGCGGCCTGGGTCAGCCGGACCGACTGCCCGTCCAGGACGAACCGTTCCACGTAGGTGGCGTATTCCGGCCGGGTGTAGAGCCGCCACCCGCCGGCCGCCCGGCGCAGCTCGAAGCCGTGCCCGGCGGCGGTGTAGCCGGCGGCGATCTCGTCGAGCATCGGGCCGACCCGCTCGGCGGGCTGTTCGAGGACCTGGGCCAGCGTCAGCTCGCTGACCGGTTCGTCCACCACCAGCAGGATCGCCTCCAGCGCCCCGCGCAGTTCGGCGTCGTCGAGCACCGGCGGCGGCTCCGGCACCACCCGCACCCGCCCGCCGCGCGGATTCCGCCCCGCCCCCTCCTCCGCGATCTTGGTACGCGACCGCCCCTGGATGGGCACCTCCGTCCCAAGATCCGCGGCGACTCCGGGTTCCGAAGCGGCGGGAGCGAGTTCGGGGGTGGGATCGGCGGCGATCTTGGTACGGAACTGCCCCTGGCGGGGCACAGCTGTGCCAAGATCCGGAGCGGCCTCGGGTTCGGGGCTGAGTTCGGCAAGCTCGGTGGGTTCGGGGGTGCCAAGGTCGGGGTTGGGTTCGGCGTGATCCGGCGCGGCCGGATCGGGAGTGGCCGGATCGAGGGTGGCTTCGGCGTGATCCGGGGTGGCCGGATCGGAGGCAGCGGATTCGGGGGCGGTGGATTCGGGGGCGGGGCGCTGCCACGGTGGGATCCAGGCGGCGGCCTGGTCAGCCAGCGAGTCCCGGCGTTCCTCGTTGCTCATCCGGCGTGCTCCTCTGTCGTTGCCGCGTCGTCCGTCGGCGTACCGGACCCGGCCGTCGGCGCACCGGCCCCGGCCGATGTCCCGTCGGGGGCCGCCTCGTCGGGGGTGCCGGCGTATTCGTCGATGGTCAGGGTGGGGCTGCCGTCGGCGGGGCCGGTCCAGCGTACGGTCAGCTCCTCCAGCGCCTGTTCCTGCACGAAGGCCACCACGCCCTGCCGGTACAGCTCCAGCAGCGCCAGGAACCGGGCGACCACCTCAAGGGTGGCCTCGCAGTCGGCGCAGAGCAGCGAGAAGGTGGCGGTGCCGGCGCGGCGTAGCCGCTCGCTGATGATCGCGGCGTGTTCCCGGACGCTGACCCGGACCATGTGCACGTGGGCGATGGAGACCTCGGGCACCGGTTTCGGGGTCATTGCCTTGACGGCGAGTTTGAGCAGTCGTTGCGGGCCGATGCCGAGCACCAGGTCGGGCAGGGCCTCGGCGTAGCGGGCCTCCAGGGTGACCGCGCGCGGGTAGCGGCGTCCGCCGATCTCCTCCAGCACGGCGATGTGTGCCGCCGCCTCCTTGTACGCCTTGTACTGCAGCAGTCGGGCGAAGAGCAGGTCCCGCGCCTCCAGCAGGGCGAGGTCCTCCTCGTTCTCCACCTCGGCCGAGGGCAGCAGGCGGGCGGCCTTGAGGTCGAGCAGGGTGGCGGCGATCAGCAGGAATTCACTCGCCTCGTCCAGGTCCCAGTCGTCGCCCATGGCGCGGATGTAGGCGATGAACTCGTCGGTCACCTGGTGCAGTGCGACTTCGGTGACGTCGAGTTTGTGTTTGCCGATGAGTTGCAGCAGCAGGTCGAACGGGCCGGTGAAGTTGTCCAGCCGTACCGTGAACCGGCCACTGTCCGCCGCGCCGGAGTCAACCACCGCGAGCGGATGCGCGGTGGTCGGGTCGGCAGGCGGCGCGGTCACGCCGACGACCGTAGTCCACGGCCTGGCCACCGATGGTTACCGGACTACCGCTCCGCCTGCGCGGCGATCACCTCGCGGGCCAGCTGACGGTAGTTGCGGGCTCCCGAGGAGGCCGGGTCGAGCGTGGTGATCGGGGCGCCCGCGACGGTCGATTCGGGGAACTTCACCGTCTTGGTGATCACCGTCTGGTAGACCTTGTCGCCGAACGCCTCCACCACCCGCTGGAGCACCTGCCGGCAGTGCGTGGTGCGGCTGTCGTACATGGTGGCGAGGATGCCTTCGAGTTCGAGGTCGAAGTTGAGCCGTTCGCGGACCTTGTCGATGGTGTCCAGCAGCAGGGCGACACCGCGCAGGCTGAAGAACTCGCATTCCAGTGGGATGAGGACGCCGTGCGCCACGGTCAACGCGTTGATCGCCAGCAGGCCGAGTGACGGCTGGCAGTCGATCAGGATGTAGTCGTACTCCTTGCGGACGCTCCTGAGCACCCGGGCCAGGGCCATCTCGCGGGCGACTTCGTTGACCAGCTGTATTTCGGCGGCGGAGAGGTCGATGTTGGCGGGCAGCAGGTGCAGCCCGGCCACGTCGGTCTTGATCAGGACGTCTTCGGCGGTGACGTCGTCCTGCATCAGCAGGTTGTAGACCGACAGGTCGAGGTTGTGCGGGTTGACGCCCAGGCCGACCGAGAGGGCGCCCTGCGGGTCGAAGTCGACCAGGAGCACCTTGCGGCCGTACTCGGCGAGCGCGGCGCCGAGGTTGATGGTGGTCGTGGTCTTGCCGACGCCGCCCTTTTGGTTGGCCATCGCGATGATCCGGGCCGGGCCGTGCCGGTCGGTGGGCATCGGCTCGGGGATGGGTTTGCGCATCGTGTAGGCGGCCGGGTCGGCCGGACCGAGGTCCGAGCCGAGCGCGTTCTGCTGTTCGCGGAGCTCCGACGTCCAGGTCTCGGCACGGTCACCGTTGCCAGCCATGTCCTCGTTGCCCCCTCCCGACGACCATCCGGCGTCGGAGCCGCCCGACGTCGTTCGCGGTGCCGCCGCGCACCCTGGTCATCCCGCCGCCAGGCCGCGCCGATCCCGACTGTACGCGACTGGTCAGCAGGGCGTTCACTACCCGCTCGGCGTGTCGGACGGTGGTACGGACCGGTGCCGTCTCGCCCCCACGCCCACCAGCATTGCGCGCCTCGACGTCACCGGCGGGCGCGTGGGTGGGCGGTGGCGTAGACCTCGCGCAGCCGGTCCACGGTGACCAGGGTGTAGACCTGGGTGGTGGTGACCGAGGCGTGTCCGAGTAGTTCCTGCACGACCCGGACGTCGGCGCCGCCGTCGAGCAGGTGGGTGGCGTAGGAGTGTCGCAGGGTGTGTGGGGAGACCGCCTCCGCTCCGTCGACCGGGAGGCCGGCTCGGGCGGCGGCGCGGCGCAGGATGGTCCAGGCGCCCTGCCGGGTCAGCGGGCCGCCCCGGGCGTTGAGGAACACCGTCGGGGTGCCCCGGCCGGCGGCGACCAGGCTGGGGCGGGCGCGGACCAGGTAGGCGTCGAGCGCCCGGGACGCGTGGCCGCCGACCGGCACGAGGCGGCTGCGGCCGCCTTTGCCGTGCAGCAGCACCACGCCGTCGTCGAGGTGCACGTCGTCCACTGCCGCGCCGACCGCCTCCGAGATGCGGGCGCCGGTGCCGTACAGGAACTCCAGCAGCGCCCGGTCGCGCAGCGCCAGCGGCGCCTGGTCGCCGGCCACGTCGACGGGGCCGGCGGTCTCCAGCAGCCGGACGACGGCGTCGAGCGGCAGGGCGCGGGGCAGGCGGCGGGGTGGTGCGGGTGGGCGGATGTCGCGGCTCGGGTCGGCGCCGGTCAGGCCCTCGCGCAGCGCGAAGCGGTGCAGGCCGCGAACGGCGCTGGCGGCGCGGGCGGCCGAGGAGACCGCCAGTGCTGGGCGGCCGTCGTCGCCGGTGCGTAGTCGGGCCAGGTGCCGTTCGATCTCGCCGGCCGAGACCTCGGCGAGGTCGGCCACTCCGGCGGCGGCCAGCGAGTCCAGGTAGCGGTCCAGGTCGCGGCGGTAGGAGGCGAGGGTGTTCGCGGCGAGTCCACGTTCGACGGTGAGGTGGTCGAGGTAGCCGCGCAGCGCACGACGCAGGGCCGGCGCCGGTTCGGGGCCGGCCCGTTCGTCGGTCGCCGTGCTCAGCGGTGCCTCCCTCAGGCCAGCGCCTTGGCGAGTGCGAGGGCGGGCAGGCCGTGTGCCTCGGCCACCGGGCCGTAGACGACCTGACCGGCGTGGGTGTTCAGGCCCAGGGCCAGCGCCGGGTCGCGTCGCGACGCCTCCTGCCAGCCGTGGTTGGCCAGTTCCAGGGCGTACGGGAGGGTGACGTTGGTCAGCGCGTAGGTGCTGGTGTTCGGCACCGCGCCGGGCATGTTCGCCACGCAGTAGAAGATCGACTCGTGGACCCGGTAGACCGGTTCGGCGTGCGTGGTCGGCCGCGAGTCCTCGAAGCAGCCACCCTGGTCGATGGCGATGTCGACGAGCACGCTGCCGGGCTTCATCCGGGAGACCAGTTCGTTGGAGATCAGCTTCGGGGCCTTGGCGCCGGGCACCAGCACCGCGCCGATGACCAGGTCCGCGTCGAGCACGGCCCGCTCGATCTCGTACGCGTTGGAGGCGACGGTCTGCAGGTGTCCACGGTAGATGGCGTCGGCCTGCCGCAGCCGCCCGACGTTCTTGTCCAGCAGCAGCACCTCGGACTGTAGGCCCAACGCGATCGCCGCGGCGTTCATGCCGGAGACCCCGGCGCCGATGACGACGGTCTTCGCCGCGTACACGCCGGAGACGCCGCCGGGCAGTACGCCCCGGCCACCGCCGGTGCGCATCAGGTAGAACGCGCCGACCTGCGGGGCGAGCCGGCCGGCCACCTCGGACATCGGGGCGAGCAGCGGCAGGGAACGGTCCGGCAGTTCGACGGTCTCGTAGGCGATGCCGGTGACCTTGCGGTCCAGCAGCGCCTGGGTGCAGTCCCGCGAGGCGGCCAGGTGCAGGTAGGTGAAGAGGACCTGCCCCTCGCGCATCCGGTGGTACTCCTCGGCGACCGGCTCCTTGACCTTGAGCACCAGGTCCGCGGTGCCCCACACCTCGTCGGCGGAATCCAGGATCTTGGCGCCGGCCGCGGTGAACTCCTCGTCGGTGATGCTGGATCCGACCCCGGCACCGGCCTCGACGAAGACCTGGTGACCGCCACGGGTGAACTCGTTGACGCCCGCAGGCGTGATCGCCACCCGGTACTCGTGGTTCTTGACCTCGCGTGGGATGCCGACCTTCACGATGCAGACACCTCTCTCCGGGGACCGCTCCCCCGACTGGGCGGTGCCGCGGCGGCCCCCTTGCCGCTACGGTCGCCGGTCCCGTGGGCGGCAGTTTAGGCGTATCCGCACCTCGCAGGAGCCTGCACCATGGCATCCGGTGGCCGCGAAGCCTGACGGTGTGTCAGGTGTACGGGCAGCCCGCCGGCTGGATCCGCCTCAGCCGACAGGACAGTGTTGGCCGTCATCGTCCCACGTGGTGTATGCCGGTGCGGACAGCGTCAGTGTCGATGTCCGCTCATGACTACTCCCCCCTATCAGCCCGGGTATCCCCAGGGCGTTTCGGACAAGAGCAAGGTCATCGCCGGCGTCCTGCAGATCCTGCTGGGCGGCTTCGGCGTCGGCCGGTTCTACATGGGTGACACCAAGACCGGTGTCATCCAGCTCATCGTCACCCTGGTGACCTGCGGTCTCGGCAGCCTCTGGGGTCTGATCGACGGCATCCTGATCCTGGTCAACGGTGGCGTCGACGGGCAGGGTCGCCCGCTGCGCGACTGACCCGGACAACGACCAGGGGCCGCGCGGATCGTAGCGCGGCCCCTGTCGCTTTCCCCGCTCACCCCGGCGGTGGGGTGTCCGCCCGGCGCAGCACCGACCAGCCGGCGTCGCGGGCGCGGGCGGCGGCGAGCAGCCCGGCCACGCACGGCCCGTTGGTGATCTCCCCGACCAGCACCATGCCGACCGCCTCGTCCAGGTCGATCCGGACGATCTGGAGGTCCGCCTCCTCGTCGTGCCGGGCGTGCCGCTGTTCCACCGGCACCTCACCGAGATCCCGGGCCAGGAAGACCCGGACCAGCTCGTCGGTGAACCCGGGCGAGCTGTGCACGTCGACCAGCACGTCGAGCCGGCCTGCGGTCAGGTCGGCCTCCTCGGCCAGCTCCCGCGCGGCGGTCAGCGCGGGGGGCTCGCCGGTGACGTCGGTCAGCCCGGCCGGCAGTTCCCACAGGCGCCGGCCGACCGGCTGGCGGTACTGGCGGATCAGCACCACCTGGCCGGCGGCGTCCAGCGCCACCACAGCCACCGCGCCGACGTGCCGGACCAGGTCACGTGGGGCCGTGCCGCCGCCGGGCATGCGCACCTGCTCGGTGACCACGTCGAAGATGCGCCCGCGGTACTGCACCTCGCGGGATAGCACCTCGTAGCGGTGCTCCACCGCGTTGCCGGGCTCGCTCACGACGCCGACGGCACGGTCGTGGCGGTGCCGTTGCGGGCGACCCGCTCGGCACCGTCCAGGTCGACCGGAAGCTGGTCGGCCTGCGAGTACGCCACCGCCGCCTGAACGAACGCGGCGAACAGCGGATGCGGTCGGGTGGGGCGACTCTTCAGCTCCGGATGCGCCTGGGTGGCCACGAAGAACGGGTGCAGCTCGCGATCCAGTTCGACGAACTCGACCAGCCGCCCGTCCGGGGAGGTGCCCGAGATCCGCAGCCCGGCCTTGGCGAGCTGGTCGCGGTAGGCGTTGTTCACCTCGTACCGGTGCCGGTGCCGCTCGCTGACCTCGGTGCTGCCGTACGCCTCGGCGACAATCGACCCCTCGGCCAGCGCCGCCGGGTACGCGCCAAGCCGCATGGTGCCGCCCAGGTCGCCCTTGCCGGCCACGATGTCCTCCTGGTCGGCCATGGTGGCGATGACCGGGTGCACGGCCTCGGCGTCGAACTCCAGGGAGTTGGCGCCGTCCAGCCCGGCCAGGTGCCGGGCCACCTCGATGGTCATGCACTGCAGACCGAGGCAGAGCCCGAGCAGCGGGATGCCGTTCTCCCGCGCGTACCGAGCGGTGCCGATCTTGCCCTCGATGCCGCGGACACCGAACCCGCCGGGGATCACGATGCCGTCGACACCGGCCAGCGCCGCCGCCGCACCCGCTGAGGTGACGCAGTCGTCGCTGGGCACCCAGCGCACCTGCACCCGGGCCCGGTTACCGAACCCGGCCGCCCGGATCGCCTCGCTGACCGACAGGTACGCATCCGGCAGGTCGACGTACTTGCCGACGAGCGCCACGGTGACCGTGCGCCGCGGCTGGTGCACCCGCTCCAGCAGGTCGTCCCACCCTTCCCAGTCCACGTCCCGGAAGGAGAGCCCGAGCCGACGCACCACGTACGCGTCGAGCCCCTCCCGGTGCAGGACCTTGGGGATGTCGTAGATGCTGGGCGCGTCCGGGGCGGCGATGACCGCCTCGGCGTCCACGTCGCAGTAGAGCGACAGCTTGTGCTTGAGCTTGTCCGGGATCTCCCGGTCCGAGCGGCAGACGATGGCGTCGGGCTGGATACCGATGTTGCGCAGCTGCGCCACCGAGTGCTGGGTCGGCTTGGTCTTCAGCTCCCCCGACGGCGCCAGGTACGGCACCAGCGAGACGTGCAGGTAGAAGCAGTTGTCCCGGCCCAGGTCGTGACGGACCTGACGGATCGCCTCCAGGAACGGCAGCGACTCGATGTCACCGACCGTGCCGCCGACCTCGGTGATCACCACGTCCGGGGTACGGCCGTCGTCGTCCGGGTCACCCATCGCCAGGATCCGGGACTTGATCTCGTTGGTGATGTGCGGGATCACCTGGACGGTGTCGCCCAGGTACTCCCCGCGCCGCTCCTTGGCGATCACGTCCGAGTAGATCTGGCCGGTGGTGACGTTCGCCTTGCCGGACAGCGCCCGGTCCAGGAAACGCTCGTAGTGCCCGACGTCCAGGTCGGTCTCGGCGCCGTCCTCGGTGACGAACACCTCACCGTGCTGGAACGGGTTCATCGTGCCGGGGTCGACGTTGAGGTACGGGTCGAGCTTCTGCATCACCACGCGGAGTCCCCGCGCGGTGAGCAGGTTGCCGAGGCTGGAGGCGGTCAGCCCCTTACCCAGCGAGGAGGCGACGCCCCCAGTGACGAAAATGTGCCTGGTCGTCCGTGCTGAAGGGGCCAAGGCCTGCTCCCGTGTCGTCCGTCGCGGTCGTGCAGACCGCCGAGCCAATCAGCGAAGTGATCACGCGATCCACGGGATTCCACGGTAACACCTCCCCCGAGACGCTCCGGGGCCGCACCCGACGTACGGCCCCCGGGGGTTCACCCGGTCGCGACCTCGGCCGACGACCGGACCATCCGACCACGCCCACGGTCACCCTCCGCACCGGCCTCCTCGACCGGCGCACCGGCCCGCGTCGCGTCCTCAGCCGCCGGGGTGGCCGCGTCGCCCGTACGGTCGCCGGACCCGATGACGTCCGACGGCCGGTCGGTGCCGGGCGGCCTCGTCCGGTCTGCCGCATGGTCGAGCACCCGCAACGCCGACAGCGCCGCCATCGGCACCACCACGGCCGCCGCCGCCCCCGCCACGTCCAGCGCCGCCGCGCTCAGCACCCCACCGATGCCGACCGCCACGCCGGTGCCCGCCATGGCCGCCCGGATCGCCGGGTAGATGCCGAACAACCGCATCAGCCCACCCCACGGCTGCAGCAACGCGAACCACACCAGCAACGCGCCGGCCAACGCCAGCACGGTCAGCGGGCTGTTCACCAGGGTGTCGATGTTCGAGGCGCTGGACCGCTGCACGGTCAGCCCACCGGTGCCGTCGCCGAGCGCCGCGAGGAACCGACCCAGGCTGCCGCGATCGGCCGATGGACGACCCAGGTCCACCACCGCGAACCCGACCATCACCGCGAGCCCCGCCATGGTCGCCCACGCGAGCCGGGTCAGGGTCAGCCAGCCGCCCGCGCTGATCGCCGCCGCCACGCTCACCCCGGCGGTCAACGCGATCGCGCCGATCGAGTCGGCACCCAGGTACGCGCTGCCGACCACCACCACGGCGGCCCCGCCCACCACCACCATCACCATCGGCCGCCACGCCCGACGGACCTGCTGGGCGAGCCAGCCCCCGGTCAACAACGCGCCGGCCACGAACACCCCGAGCCCCACGGTGCCCAGCCCGGCGTACCGGCCGCCTTCCAACGCGGAGTAGCCGATCACCCCGTTGAACTGAAGACGAGCCCCGGTGACCACGTCCAGCCCGATGGCCAACGTGGTGAGCCCGGCCACCGCGCCCAACGGCCCCAACGTGCTGCCGTACCCCGGCGTCAACCGCACCAGCAGCGTCGCGGCCGCCAACAGCACCGCCGTCAGCCCGACGAACGAGGCCGCCGGATGAGCGTTACGCCACCACGGCACCGCCTCGGCCAGCAGCGCCGCCGGAATGGCCAACGCCGCGGCCACCAGCAGCAGCTCCACCACCGCCACCACCCGCCGCGACACCGGCTTCGGCCCGTGCGGCCCGGCATGCCGGCGGGCACGACGCAACAGCGGCAACACCGCCAACGCCAACACCACCTGCACGGCCGCCAACACCGTGAAGAACCCGCCCGCCACCTGCCGCTGCGCGGCCGCCTCCCGATCCGCGTCGGCCGGCTCGGCGATCGCCGCAGCCAGATCCGCCGGCCGGCCACCAACCGACTCGGCGGGCCGCCCGAGGAACGGACGATCCGGCATCGGCCGCCCCAAGGCCGCCAACGCGGTCGGCGCGAGATCGATCAGCTGCAGATACCCCTGCCGACCGGTGCTGGGCGACGTCAGCCACCCCTCCTCCCAACCCGGACCGTCGGCCACCGCCACGTGCAGCCGCGACGGCCGCTCGGTGTCGGAGACCCCGGCGACGATCACCAGGGATTGCGGCGGCCGACCGTTTAACACCCGCGCCAACTGCGCGTCGGCCGCGCGGGCCGCCGCCGCCCGCGACGCCGCGTCCTCCCCGTCGACCGTGCCGAGATCCACGATGCTGAGCACACACGACCCGAGCAGCTCCGCCGGGTCCTGCGGCAGCGTCGGCGCATACCGGTCGACCCGGCCGAACGGCCGCGCGGCGGCCACCGCCGCGCCCGGACCGACCGCCACCGAGCACCGCACCGACTCCGACAACGCACCGGGCACCGTGCCCCACGGCAGCCGCTCCTGGTTGCGCAGCACCACGCTCTCCTGCTGCGGCAGGTTCGCACCGATACCGTCGGGCTGGTCCACCGTCACGTCCACCGGCGGACACTGCCCGTCGGGCGGGCCGCCACTCCAGGCGGCGAAGCCACCCGCACCGAGCGTCAACCAGCCGTCCACCGGGCAGGTGGGCCGGTACACCGACCGCACCGACAACGACCCGATCGACCCGTCCTGCGCCATCCGCCACAGCGTCGGCGTGCGCTGTGGATCCACGTCCTCCCACCGCAGCCCGGCAACCCCGACCAGCACCACGTAGTCGGCGCTCTGCCGTGGCGGCGGGCTTTCCGGCCGGGCCGCCAGCACGGTGACGCCGAGCGCCACCACGACCAGCGTCAACAGGATCGGTGCGATTCGGCGCAGCATCACCGGCGTCCCGTCGACGGCGTGTCGGCCTCCGGCGTCGCCGGCCCGGCCCGACCCGAGGTCAGCTCGGCATACAGCGCGACCAACTGGGCCACGGTCTGCGCCTCGGTGGGCCAGGTCTCGGCCCGCACGGCACCCCGGCGACCCAACTCGGCCCGACGCGACGCGTCGTCGAGCAGGTCACCGACCGCTGCGCCGACCGCGTCCACGTCGCCGGGCGGCACCAGCACCGCGGCGTCGCCCACCAGGTCCGGCAGGCCCCCCACCTCGGTCGCCACCAGCGGCACGCCGGCCCGCAACGCCTCCTGCGCGAACAGTTGGCGGGCCTCCCAGTCGCTGGTCACCACCGCCAGGTCCGCTGCGGCCAGCAGATCGGCCACGTCGGTGCGATGCCCGAGTAGGGTCACCGGCGCCCGCGCGGCACTGACCCGGGCCGCCAGCGGCAGGTACGCCGGACCACTCCCGGCGATCACCACCGCCGGCGGCGGCACCCGCTCCCGCCACCGGGCGGCGGCGTCGATCAGCACGTCGTACCGCTTCTGCGGATGCAACCGGCCGACCGACAGGACCAACGGCTGCTCGGCGGCCACCCCGAACTCGGCCCGCACGGCCGCCCGGCCCCGACGCGGCGCAGGCAGCTCAGGAGCGGCCACCGGCGCGAGCCGGGCATCCCCGGCACCGAGCGCGACGGCCCGAGCCACCAGGTCGGCGGAGGCCCCCAGGGTCACCCGGGCCCCCCGGGCCACCATCTTCTCGGCCCACCGGGACAGGCTGCCCCGCAGCCCACCGACGAGCACCGCGTTGTGCCAGGTGACCGCCAGCGGGGCGGCCGGCCGGGCGAGCACCGCGACCAGGCCGGCGCGCAGCCCGTGCGCGTGCACCACGGCGACCTGTTCGCCGGCCAGCACCCGACGCAACGTGGTGATCGCGCGCACGTCACCCGGCGTCGGGCTGGCCGGGATCTCCACCGGCGCGAACCGGGCCCCCGCCGCGACGAAGTCGAACTGGTCCTGGGTCGCCGCCGGCCCGCAGACCAGCACCGACTCACCGGCCGCCGTCAATCCACGGGCCACGGCCCGGACATGCTGCCCGACCCCACCGGTGCTGGAGGCGAGCAGCAACACCACCGTGCCCCGCCGGGCACCCTCACTCCTCGCGCTCACCGAACCCGCCATCCGTTCGCGACTGCGGGGCTCGCAAGCTCACTCCTCGCGCTCACCGGGACACCGGCTCCTTCCCGTCTTTGCGGCCCCTGCTCCGGGCCCGGCGTAGGCGTCGACGCAATCCGGTCAGCAGTGGCCGCAGGTCCTGCCGGTCGACCAGCCAGACCACGCCGAGGAAGACGACTCCGACCAGGACTCCGGACAGCATGCCCTGCACGAGTGCCGCCGACCGCGTCGGGGTCCCGCCCAGCCAGCCGAGCAGCAGCAGCGCGGCGAGCGCCGCCGCCGTGCCCGCCAGCACCCCGGCGGCGCCGGCCCGCACGGCACCGGCCAACGCCGCCGGACCGGCCGCGCGCCGCACGGCCGCCAGCAGCAGCCCACCCAGCAGCAGCATGCCGGCCGAGTTGGCCAGGGCGACGGCGAGCACCCGGTCGGCCGTCGGGAGCAGTGCCGCCAACGGCAGCGTACCGAGCGTGACCGCCAGCCAACCGGCACTGATGGCGAGCGTGGCCTCCCGGGTCGCGCCGCACGCGTACAGGGCCCGGGACAAGACCGCGAACAACCCGTACCCGAGCAGTCCCGGCGCGAACCCGGCCACGGCCGTGGCGGTGGCGGAGGCGTCCAGCGGGAAGAACCGGCCGATCGGACCGGCTACCCCGACCAGCGCCGCCGCGCCGAGGCAACTGGAGAGCAGCACCGCGCGCACCGTCCCGGACAGGGTGTCGCGGTAGCCGTCCTCGTCGCCGCCGGCCGCCGTCTCGGCCAACGTCGGGTACGCGGCCGTGGCCAGCGGCACCGCCAACACCGCCCAGGGCAGCAGGTAGAACGTCTGCGCCAGGTTGAACACCTGCGGGGCCTCGGTCCGGCCGCCGGAGATCTGATAGAGGATCACCAGCGTGGCCACCTGCTGGGCGGTGACGGTGACCACGCCGGCGGTGACCAGACCACCCACCCGCGCCCGCGCGTCGGCCGGGAAGCCGTACCCGGGACGCAACCGCAGGCGTAGCCGCCGCAACGGGATCAGCAGCGACAGCGACAGCACCACCACACCGAGCGTGGTGCCGCCGGACAGGATCAGCTCGGCGCCCCGGCCCGCCTGCGCCACGCTCGCGCCGGTACCGGCCACGGCGGCGAAGACGAGGTACGCCACGATCACCGTCAGGCTGGACAACAGCGGCGCGATCACCGGCCAGGCGAAGCGGCGGTGTGCCTGGAGCACACCGGTCAGCACGATGCCGATGCCGTACAGCGGCACCTGCGGCGCGAAGACCCGCAGCATCCGGGCCCCGGCCGCCAACTCCTCCGGGCTACGGCTGTGGAACACCGACACGATCTGCTCGGCGCCCAGGGCCACCAGCACCGCCAACGGCACCAGCAGCGTCACCGTCCAGGTGAGCAACGCGCTCGTGGTCGCCGCCACGGCCCGCCGGTCCCCCGCCGCGACCGCACCGGCCAGCAGCGGTACGACCAGGCTGGCCAGCGCCCCACCGGCCACGATCTCGAAGATGATGTTGGGGACGGTGTTCGCGATCACGTACATCGCGCCCAGGTCGCTGTCCTGCACCACCCAGGTGAACACGGCGGTACGGCCGAACCCGGCCAGCCGACTGACCACGGTGAGTACGGCGATCAGCGCGGCGGCCCCGGCCACCCGGCCGGCGCCGGCGAGGGGTGCCGGTCTGGTCACGTCAGTCGTCGCGACGGCCCAGCGCGTCGAGTTCCCGCAGGCCCGGGGTACGCGCGATGACGGCGGTGAAGCTGACCTTCTCGCTGGCCGCGGTCAGGCCGGCGAGCACCGCCAGGATCCCGGCCCGGCCGACCGGGCCGGTGCGGGCGGCCAGCGCCACGCCGAGCACGGCACCGAGGGCGTTCGCGCCGCTGTCACCGAGCATCACGTCCTCGTCGAGGTCGGCGGGGAGCAGCCCGGCGGCGGCACCCACCGCACCGGCGGCGATCCCGCCGGCCGGGCCCGAGACCAGCGGCGTGCCGAGCAGCAGGCCCGACTTCAACGCCCGCCCGGGGCGCAGGTCGAGCAGGTTGATCAGGTTGGCGGTGCCGGCCACCACACCGGCGCCGAGCAGCACGTCCACGGTCCGGCCCAGCCCGCCCTGGCGACGCCGGTCACGGTGCCCGGCCACCCGGGGGTCGGCGGCGAGCAGCGCGGCGGCCCCCAGACCGGCCGCACCCACCCCGACGACCTTGACCAGGCCGGCGCTGACCCGCCCCTGCCGCAGCGCGGCGAGGTGTCCCGCGAAGCCCTTGTCCGCCTTCTGCTCGGGCCGGGCACCCACCACGTCGTCGTAGAGCCCGACGGCACCAGCGCCGAGCCCGGCCATTAGGGCCGCCGCGCCGGCCGGCACGCTGGGCGCACCGCAGGCCGCCGCGCCGGACGCACCGGCCGCCAGCGCCGGTCCGGCGGCCAGCGTCACCGTACGGCCCCGGAAGTTCGTCCGCGACAGTGGCGGCCCGGCCGGAGAGGTACGGATCTCACGCAGCGCGTACCGGGCGGCAGCCGCACCGATCCCCGCCGCCAGCAGTCGACCGAGCACGCCCACGCCCCAGCTCTCCTCGCTCGTTCACGCCGTCTGCACCGCCGGCCGGCGGGCGGACATCGTCGAATCGGACACCCGGGGTGTTCCGCCGACTCACTGGGGCAGTTTAGGCACCAACGAATCGACGTTGTCGCCCACGCCGTACTGGCCGGCCTTGCGCTCGTTGAGCTGCTGTACGACGGCCAGCGTGGTGACGAGCTGCCCCTGGACGGTGTTGGCGTTGTCGACGGTGGAGATGGTCTGCGCCAGCACCGCGTCGCCCCGGACGAAGGAGACCAGGTTGCCGTCGGTGAAGCCGTTGCCGGCCACCACGATGCCGCCGGTGCGGTCGAACTGCTCGGCGATCTTCACCACCGACTCGTCCTTCTTCGCGGAGTCCTTGTCCACGTACGGCTGGCCGCTGACCACCACGACCGCCTCGGCGGAGTTGGTGATGCGGTCGGCGGCGGTCAGGTAGTTCGCGTTGCCGTACGCCGTCACCACCGCCCGCCGGTCGGCCTCGGTGACCGGCTCGGCGCCGGCCGGCTGGTCCAGCAGCACGGTGGCCAGCAGGGCGCTGGAGGTCTCCACGCCGTGCCCGTTTCCGGGCAACCCGCTGGTCGGCGCACCGGTGGGCCGGGCCGCGGTGACCGCCAGCTCCAGCAGGTTGTTGTTGTTCTCCGGGTTGATGAACTTGTCCTGGAGGTCGATCCGCCCGATGATGTCGGCGCCCGCCAGTTGCAGCATCGCGACCACACCCTCGGTGTGGTCGCGACCGGTGGGCAGGCTGAGCAGCAGCACCCGCTTGCCGGTCAGCGTGCCCGGCAGCATCACCTGGGCCATCTCGGCCGCGAACTCCTCCTCCAGCTCCAGCTCCCGCTGCATGTTCTGGACCGTCTGGCGCATCTGCTGGTTGTCCTTGCGCAGCGAGTTGACGGTCTCCTTCAACGAGTCCGCGACCGGGCCGTTGAGGGCGGCTGTGCCGACGACCAGGCCGATCGCCAACGCGAGGAAGACCGCGGTCAGGGACACGACGTGGTACCGGAAGTTGATCACGCTGACAGCCTCTTGATCGGTCGGGAGCTAGAAGAGCTGGCCGAGCTGGAACACAAAATTGTCCCACCACTCGGAGACCACGCCCAAATACGCCTTGCCGACGGTGGAGACGGCCACCGCCGAGGCCATCGCCGCCACCGCCGACAGCACCAGCAGCAACAGCGAGGACCCCGAGATGCTCTGCCGGTAGAGCCGGCTCACACCCTTGGCGTCGACCAGCTTGCCACCGACCTTCAGCCGGGTGAGGAACGTCGACGCCATGCCGCCGCGCCCCTTGTCCAGGAACTCGACCAGGGTGGCGTGGGTACCCACCGCGACGATCAGCGAGGCGCCCTTCTCGTCGGCCAGCAACATGGCGAGGTCCTCGCTGGTGGCGGCGGCCGGGAAGGTCACCGCCGGCACCCCCAGACCGTTGACCCGGGGCAGACCGGGAGCCCGTCCGTCCGGGTACGCGTGCACGATCACCTCGGCACCGCATCGCAGCACGTCGTCGGTGACCGAGTCCATGTCACCGATGATCATGTCCGGCGTGTAGCCCGCCTCGACCAGCGCGTCCGCCCCGCCGTCGACGCCGATCAGCACCGGCTTGAACTCCCGGATGTACGGGCGCAGCACGTCCAGGTCGGCCTTGTAGTCGTAGCCCCGCACCACGATCAGGCAGTGCCGACCCTGCACCTCGGTGGCGATGTCCGGCACACCGACACCGTCGAGCAGCAGGTCACGTTCCTGCTTGAGGTAGTCCATGGTGTTGGCGGCGAACGCCTCCAACTGCACCGACAGACCCTCCCGGGCGTCGCTCATCGCCTTGGACACGCTCTCGGCGTCTTGCAGGCTGCCGTGCGCCAGCGGCTCGTCGCCGAGATAGACCGTGTTGCCCTCGATCCGCACCGTGTCGCCCTCGCGGATCCGTTCGAAGACGCCCTCACCCAGATCGTCCAGCAGCGGAATGCCCGCCGCGACGAGCACCTCCGGACCGAGGTTGGGATAGCGGCCGGAGACCGACGGCTTGGCGTTCAGGACCGCGCCGACGCCCACGGCGACCAGCGAGTCGGCGGCGACCCGGTCCAGATCGACGTGGTCGATCACCGCGATGTCACCGGGGCGGAGCCGACCGACCAGGCGTTTCGTCCGGCGATCAAGGCGAGCGGTGCCGAGGATTCGTCCCGGTTCCGCGTTCCGGGCCCGGCGCAACGTGGGTAGACGCATCGTGACCATCCTGGCATGTGAGGCAGGCGAATCTGTCGCGACATGCCTGAGCAGGGCCGCCTACCCAGGGAAGCACAGATGAGCGAAGGCCGGTGTGCCTCCGCTCACAATCACGGTCCTCACGACCGCCGTTCTCTGGCCGCCACGGCCAACAGCTCCTCCGCGTGAGCGATACCCAGATCCGAGTCCGGCAAACCCGCCAACATCCGGGCCAGCTCCCGGGCCCGCTCGGTGTCCTCCACCACCCGCACCCCACTGGTGGTCACCGCGCCACCAGTGTCCTTCGCCACCACCAGATGCCGGTCGGCGAACGCGGCCACCTGCGGCAGGTGAGTGACCACCAACACCTGATGACTGCGCGCCAACCGAGCCAACCGACGACCGATCTCCACCGCCGCCTGACCACCGACCCCCGCATCGACCTCGTCGAACACCAGCGTCGGCGGCCCACCCGACCCGGCGAACACCACCTCGATGGCAAGCATCACCCGGGACAACTCACCACCGGACGCACCCCGCTGCAACGGCAACGACGGCGCACCGGGGTGCGCCAACAACCGCAACTCGACCTCGTCGCCACCGTCCGGCCCGACACCGACCTCCACCCCGTTGACCGGCAACGTGGGCTCGGCCCGTCCGGCCGGTCGGGGCAACACCGCCACCTCGACCCGAGCGTGCGGCATGGCCAGACCGGCCAACTCCACGGTCACCTGCTCGGCGAACCGCACCGCCGCCTCCTGACGCGAAGCCGACAATCGGCCGGCCACCTCCGCCACCGCACCGGCCAACCGGGACGCCTCCCGATCCAACTCGTCGAGAACCTCGTCGGAGATGTCCAGGTCGGACAATCGGGTCCGGGCCCGCTCCGCCCAGGCGATCACCCCGTCGACGTCGTCGGCGTACTTCCGGGTCAACGCCCGCAGCGCCGCCCGCCGCTCATAGAGACTCTGCAACCGGGCCGGGTCGGCGTCCAACCCGGCAAGATACGTCGACAACTCCACCGACACGTCGGCGACCAGCGTCGCCGCCTCCTCCAACCGAGCCGCCAACTCACCCAGAGCCGGATCCGTGCCGGCCTGCGCCTCCAACGTCCGCCGCGCCGTACCGAGCAACGCCGAGGCATCCGTGGTCTCGTCGGCGGCCTCCAACCCGCCGGCCACACACTGGTGGGCGAGCTGCGCCGCCGTCCGCAAACCCTCGGCGTGCTCCAACCGCTGCGCCTCGGTCTTCAGCTCGTCGTCCTCACCGGCCTGCGGATCGACCCGGGTGATCTCGTCCAGCCCCAGCCGCAGCAGATCCGCCTCCTGGTGACGTTCCCGCGCGTTACGCCGCCGATCCGCCAGATCGTCGACCACCCGCCGCCACTGCGTGAACGCCTCGCGCGTCGCCTCCACCAGCTTCTCGTGCTCCGGCCCGGCGAACCGGTCCAACGCGGCCCGCTGCTCGGCCGGACGCAGCAGGCGCAACTGGTCGGACTGGCCGTGCACGGCCACCACCTGCTCGCCCACCTCACCGAGCGTCGACACCGGCATGCTCCGCCCACCCAGGTGCGCCCGCGACCGACCCTCCACCGTGACCGTCCGGCTCAGCAGCACCGCGCCGTCCTCGTCAGCCTCACCACCGGCGTCGGTGATCCGGGCGTGCACCGAATCCGCGACCCGACCGGTGAGACGCAGACGACCCTCGACAACGGCCCGGCCGGGCGCAGCCCGCACCCGCCCCGCGTCGGCACGGCCACCGAAGAGCAGACCCAGGCCGGTGACCACCATCGTCTTCCCGGCACCGGTCTCGCCGGTGATCACGTTCATGCCGCCGGCAAGCGGCAGCGTGGTGTCGTCGATGACGCCCAGTCCGGTGATGCGCAGCTCCTCCAGCACAGCAACCGACAGTAGACGCGTGGCCCGACACTTGACCAGCCGGCGCGGCGACCCGCGTCAGCGACGGTTGCCCCGCCAACCGTGCACCGGCAGATCGAACTTGGCCACCAACCGGTCGGTGAACGACCGGTCCCGCAGCCGCACGATCCGCACCGGCAGGGCACCACGACGCACCGTGACCCGGGCGCCCGGCGGCAGATCATAGACCCGCCGCCCGTCACAGCAGAGCACCGCCAACGTGGTGAACGGATCCACGGTGATCGAAAACGTCGAGGTGGGCGCGGTCACCAGCGGCCGACTGAACAACGCGTGCGCGCTGATCGGCACCAGCAGCAGCGCCTCCACCTCCGGCCAGACCACCGGCCCACCACCCGAGAAGGCGTACGCCGTGGAACCGGTCGGCGTGGCACACACCACCCCGTCACACCCGTACCGGGACAACGGTCGACCGTCCACGTCGACCAGCAACTCCAGCATCTGGGCCCGCTCGCCCTTTTCGACACTGATCTCGTTGAGCGCCCACGACTCGATCGTCGGCCCGCCCTCGAACTCGGCGGTGACATCCAGCGTCAACCGTTCGTCGACGCTGTAGTTGCGGCCCACCACGTCACGCACCGCGAGATCCAGGTCGTCGATCTCCGCCTCGGCCAGGAAACCGACCTTGCCCAGGTTGATACCGAGCAGCGGCACCTTCGCCGGCCGCGCCAACTCGGCCGCGCGCAGGAACGTACCGTCCCCACCGAGCGCAAAGACGATCTCGGCACCCTCGGCCGCCTCGAGCCCGGTCACCGGCACCGCGCCCGGCAGATCCAGATCCTCCGCCTCCTCGGCCACCACCCGCACCTCGAAGCCCGCGCCGATCAGATCGGCGGCCACCGTACGCGCGTGTTCCGTACTACGCCGACGGCCCGTGTGAGTCACCAGCAGAGCGGTACGGGTCACCGGAACGCCCGCCCACCGTGGGCCGGCCGCCGCGTCGCACCGCCCGGCGGACGAACCCCCGCCGTGGCCCAGTTGCCCTCACTCACCCGGCCGCCTCCCTCGTCACCTCGTCACGCGCGTCACCGGCGACCGCCGGAGCACCGGGCCCGGCCGCCACCACGGCCCGTACCCGTTCCGGATCGGCCGGTGGCGCGTCCCGGCGTAACCATACGAAGAACTCCACGTTGCCGCTCGGCCCGGGCAGCGGGCTGGCCGCCAGGTCCGCCAACCCCAGCCCCAACGTCGCAGCGGACGCCGCGACATCGAGCACCGCCTCCGCGCGCAGGGCCGGATCCCGCACCACCCCACCGGCACCCACCCGCTCCCGGCCCACCTCGAACTGCGGCTTGACCATCAACGCCAGGTCACCGTCAGCGGCCGTACAGCCGGTCAACGCGGGCAGCACCAGCCGCAGCGAGATGAACGACAGGTCGGCCACCGTCAGGTCGACCTGCCCACCGATCACCTCGGCGGTCAGCGTCCGGACGTTCGTCCGCTCCAGGACCCGTACCCGCTCGTCGGTCCGCAGCGACCAGGCGAGCTGGCCGTAGCCGACGTCGACCGCGACCACCTCGGCCGCGCCCGCCCGCAGCAGCACATCGGTGAAGCCGCCGGTGGACGCCCCGGCGTCCAGGCACCGCTGGCCCGTCACGGTCAGCCCACCGGACGCGAACGCGGCGAGCGCACCGGCCAGTTTGTGTCCACCCCGGGAGACGTACTCGGAGGTGGGATCGGCGCCGGTGACCACCAGCGGATCGGCGGGATCGACCATCGCGGCGGCCTTGCGGGCCACCATCCCCCGCATCTGGACCCGGCCGGCCTCCACCAACGCGGCGGCCTGCTCCCGCGACCGGGCCAGACCACGGCGGACGAGTTCGGCGTCCAACCGGTTACGACGTGCCATGGATGGACGGCCTCCTCAGGCCTGGTCGATGGTGGCAAGCGTTTCCCGCAGCGTCTGGTACGCGGCCTCGTACTCGGCGATCTGGTCGGCCGGGGCGAGGCTCGCGGCGTTCGCCATCGCCTGCACCACGGCGTCCACCGCCGGGTGTCCCGCGTCGTCGTCCCCGGTCCACGCCTGCGGAGGCGGACCCGGGCGGGGACCCGACGGCGGCCCGGGCCGCGGCGACACGCTCACCGCCGCGCACCGGCACGCGTCGCGCCCACCAGCGCGCCCGACCCGACCTCTCGCCGCCCCACGGGCAGCCGAGCCGGCCCGGGCCGACGCGAGCGACCGCCGGTCACGGCGCGGCGTCCGGGCGAGCGCGGGTGGCCTTCGCGGGCCGGGCCGCCGCGTCACCGTCGGCGGGACGCCCCACCGAGCCCGGCGTCTTCTTCGCGACCGCCTTCTTCGCGACCTTCGCCACCGCCTTCTTCGCCGCCGGCTGGTCCTCCGGAGGCGGCACGGTCCCGGCCTTCTTCGCGATCGCCTTCTTCGCCGGAGCCTTCTCGGCCGCCGCCCCGGTCGGCGGGGCCGCCGCCGCGGTCTCGGCCGCCTCCGCCGCCACGTCGGCGGACGTACCGCCCTCCGGGCCGCCCGAGGCCGGGGCCCGCACCGCCGCGTCGGTCACCGCACGCAGCCGGCGTTCCAGCTCGCGTACCCGCCGCTCCAACTCCTCGACCTCGTCGGCGGTCGCCAGCCCCACCGCGCCGAGCGCGCGTTCGACCTCGAACCGCACCAGCTTGGTCAGCGCCTCCCGGTTCTCCGCGCCGGTCGAGCGCAGTTCCTCGGCGAGCGTCTGAAGCTGCGCGGCAGTCGCACCGGTCGAGCCGGCCAACCGGCGTACCGCGTCCTGCGCCTTCTTCCGGGGCGCCTCCGTCAGGCCCATGGCCAGTTCGAGGTAGGCGCGCCACGCGTCCTGCATGCCTGAGTCCTTTCACCCGCGGTTCCGGCAGGTGTCACGCTACCGGGCCGCAGTCGACGGCCCGTGCGGTACGGTGCCCGGAGTACGACGTGGTGCGGGAACGAGGAGGCGACGGTGGCCACCGTGGACGAGTGTCGGCAGGCGTTGCAGGATCTGGCCGCCCGGCTGGAACACAACGCGGAGACCGTCCGCGAGCACGTCGACCTCGACCGCACCCTGGCCTGCCGGGTCAGCGACCTGGAGACCGCCTTCCACGGTCGGCTCACCGGCGGGCGCCTGATCGGGCTCACCGACGGCGACGACCCCAAGGCGAAGATCGCCATGACCACCACCAGCGACGACCTGATCGCCCTGGTACGCGGCGACCTCGACGTGACCCGCGCGGTGGCCAGCCGACGCGTCTCCGTCAAGGCCAACCCGTTCGACCTGATGAAACTGCGCAAGCTGCTCTGAGGTCCCACACGCCGCACCGGACTACGGGAGCGCCCGCTGGTCCGGTCGCCGCTCCCGGCGCGCCGGTCAGCCGGCCAGGCCGAGGGCCTCCAGCGCCGTCGCCGCCTCCGGCGAACCCGCGCGCGGCACACCCACCGGCCGCCTCTCCCACGCCACGGCACAGAGCGCCGCAAGCGCATCCAACGGCCCACCCGCGCCGGACAGCTCCCACCCGTCCGCGCCGGTCGTGACGCGCCAGCCGCCGTGCTCCGCACCGCCCGCCGGCACCCGCACCACTGCGGAGGGCTCGAACAGCCCGGTCAGATCCCACGCCACGGCCGTCGGCCGACGGTGCGGCGGCGCCACGAGCAACTCGGGCACGTCACTGACACCGGTGAGCACCAGCAGGCTGTCCAGACCCGCCCGGTTGGCACCCTCGATGTCGGTGTCGAGACGGTCACCGACCACCAGCGAGCGGCCCTCGCCCGCCCGCCGCGCGGCAGTGGCGAACAACTCCGGCGACGGCTTGCCCACCACCTCGTCGGGCTGCCGATCCAATGCGGTCGCCAACGCGGCGACCAACGAACCGTTGCCCGGCAGCGGCCCCCGCCCACTGGGCAGGGTCCGATCCGTGTTGGTGACGATCCACGCGGCACCACCACGCACCGCCACCGCCGCCTCGGCCAGGTCCATCCAGCCGACCTGCGGGCCGTAGCCCTGAATCACCGCAACCGGCGAATCATCGGCACCGGAGACCGGCGTCAGACCCACCTCACGGATCTCGGACCGCAGCGCCTCGGCACCGACCACCAGCACCGGCGCACCGGCCGGCAGCCGCTCCCCCAGCAACTGGGCGGCGGCAGCCGCGCTGGTCAGCACCTCGTCCGGCCGGGCCGGAACGCCCATCCCGGTGAGCAGGTCGGCCACATCGGCCGGCCGGCGCGAGGCGTTGTTCGTCGCGTACGCCACCGCCCGGCCCTCGCCGTGCAGCCGGGCGACCGCCTCGACCGCACCGGGGATCGGCCGGTCGATCAGATAGATCACCCCGTCCAGGTCGAAGACGACCAGGGCGTACCCGTCGACCAGCCGCTCCCCGTCACCGCTCATCGCCGCTCGGTCTCCCCGGACCGCTCGCCATCCGTCGACGACTCGCCGACGCCGCTCGCCGCTGTCCCGGACGATGCCTCCACGGCACCTGCCTTTTCCGTGGCCTGGTCGTCGACTCGGGCCGGCGGCTCCTCGGCCGGGGCCTCGTCCGCGATCGGGACCTCGGCAGCATCGGGAGCGATCCCGGCATCGACGCCACGGGCGTCCTCGGCACGGTCGTCGTCCTCGTCGCGGTCGTCCCCGGTCAGCTCGCTGTCCGGCCGGGCCGGTACCGCACCCGGAGCGCCCGGGCCGGCGACCAGTTCCTCGGTGACCTCGTCCTCATCGTCGCCCTCGATGACCACGCCGTCGAGTTCGAGCAGCCGCTCCGCCGCGTCGGTCTCCGACTCGGCATCGACCTCTGCCGCGCGGGAGAACCACTCCCGGGCCTCCGCCCGACGGTCCACCGCCAGCAGCGCGTCCGCGTACGCGTACCGCAACCGGGCCGTCCACGGCTGAGCCGTGTCGGTGGTCAGCTCGGGCACCTGGAGCATGGCCACGGCCGCGTCCCGCTGCCCGAGATCGCCCCGCGCACCGGCGGCCACGATCAGCAGCTCGATGGCGACCGCATCCTCCAGCTTCTCCTGTTCCGCACCACGGAACAGGTCGATGGCCCGCTCAGGCCGGCCCAGCGCCCGCTCACAGTCCGCGAGGACCGCGAGGTGACTCTGCACACCCCTCATCCGGTGGTACGTCCGCAGCTCCGCGATCGCCGTCTGCCATTCACCCGCGTGGTACGCGGCCAGGCCGACCGCCTCGCGCACCGCCGCGATCCGGGACGCCAACCGACGGGCGGCCATCGCGTGGGCGAGCGCCTCGGCAGGGTCCTCGTCGATCAGCTGCCCGGTCGCCACGAGATGCCGGGCCACGCTCTCCGCGACCGGCTTCGCCAGCGACAGCAGCTCGGCGCGTACCTCCTTGTCCAGGTCGGTCGCGACGATCTCGTCGGGCAGGACCGGAGCCGGCGTACGCCCGCCCTCGGACTGGTCCGACCCGTCACGCCGGTCCCGGTCGTCGCGGAAGCCACGGTCCCGGCGCTCACCGCCGCGCTCGTCCGACTCACGGCGGAACCCGCCGTCGCGGCGCTCGCCGTCACGGAAGCCCGAGCCGCCCGAAGCGCGGTCCCGGAACCCGCCGTCCCGACGGTCCCCGGAGCGGAAGCCACCCTCACGGCCCTCGCCCCGGAAGCCACCCTCACGGCGGTCACCGTCACGGCGGTCCGACCGGAAGCCACCCTCGCGGCGATCGTTCCCGCGGAAGCCGCCCTCGCGACGGTCACCGTCCCGAAAGCCGCCTTCCCAGCGTGCACCGCCGGCACCGCCCTCACCACGCCGGTAGCCGCCGCCGTCGCCGCCACGGCGATCGTCGGTGCCCCGGCGGAAACCCTCGTCCCGTCGATCAGCCCGGTATCCGCCCTCACGACGGTCACCGGAGCCGTAGTCACGCCCCGGCCCGCGCGAGCCGTCCCGGTCCCGCGACCCGCCGCCACGGAAGCCGCCTTCACGGCGCTCACCGCCACGGAAGCCGCCCTCGCGGCGGTCCCCGTCCCGGCGCTCGCCGCGGAAACCACCCCGGTCCTCGGAGCCCCGACCGAAACCGCCCTCACGACGCTCACCGTCGCGGCGCTCGCCCCGGAACCCACCGTCCCGATGCTCGCCACGGAAGCCGCTGTCCCGACGGTCACCGTCCCGGCGGTCGCTGCGGAACCCGCCCTCACGACGGTCACCCTCGCGGCGGTCCCCACCACGGAAGCCGCCGGAGCTTCCGTCCCGACGGTCGCCACGGAAGCCGCCCGAGCTGCGATCGCCGTCGCGGAAGCCTCCGGTACGCCGGTCGCCCCGGGCGCCCGCACGGCGTTCGTCGTTGTCGCGACGGAAGGTACCCGGCCGGTCGTCGCCCTGGCGCCGGTCGCCGTAGCCGCCTTCACGCCGCGCGCCACGGAAACCTCCGGAGCCGCGCTCGCCACGGGAGCCTTCCCGTTCGCTGCCGGAGCCACGCCGGTCGCCACCGAAACCACCGCCGGCGCCCCGGTCGCTGCCTCGGTAGCCGCCCTCACGACGGTCGCCGTCCCGACGGAAGCCACCGGACCGGGAACGGTCAGCACCGTGACCGCCGGCGCTGCGTCCACCGTCGCGGGAGTCACGCTCCCGACCGCGCTCGTCGCGGTACGACGGACGGTCGCCACGGCGGTTGTCGCCGTCACGGTCACCGGGCCGACCCTCGTAGCCCCGGGGACGGTCTCCGCCCTGAGGTCCAGAACTCACTGGTACATCCTTCCTGAATACGTCGTTCCACGACGCAACGCAGTCGAGGGCCGTCCCGATTCCGGGCGGCCCTCGACTGTAACGTGTGTCCGGCGGTGTCCTACTCTCCCACACCCTCCCGGGTGCAGTACCATCGGCGCTGGAGGGCTTAGCTTCCGGGTTCGGAATGTTACCGGGCGTTTCCCCTCCGCCATGACCGCCGTAACCTTATCAACATGTCAAACACCATCCCGCGCCAACACCACGTGTCGGGGGCGTGTTTGTTTGTTGTGAGTTACACAGTGGACGCGTAGCAGCTTTGATAGTCAAGTCCTCGGCCTATTAGTACCGGTCAACTGAACCCGTTACCGGGCTTACATCTCCGGCCTATCAACCCAGTCGTCTAGCTGGGGGCCTTACCCCACCAAAGGGTGGGTGGGATACCTCATCTCGAAGCGAGCTTCCCGCTTAGATGCTTTCAGCGGTTATCCCTTCCGAACGTAGCTAACCAGCCGTGCCCCTGGCGGGACAACTGGCACACCAGAGGTTCGTCCGTCCCGGTCCTCTCGTACTAGGGACAGCCCTTCTCAAGTATCCTACGCGCACGGCGGATAGGGACCGAACTGTCTCACGACGTTCTAAACCCAGCTCGCGTACCGCTTTAATGGGCGAACAGCCCAACCCTTGGGACCTGCTACAGCCCCAGGATGCGACGAGCCGACATCGAGGTGCCAAACCATCCCGTCGATATGGACTCTTGGGGAAGATCAGCCTGTTATCCCCGGGGTACCTTTTATCCGTTGAGCGACACCGCTTCCACACGCAAGTGCCGGATCACTAGTCCCGACTTTCGTCCCTGCTCGACCCGTCAGTCTCACAGTCAAGCTCCCTTGTGTACTTGCACTCAACACCTGATTGCCAACCAGGCTGAGGGAACCTTTGGGCGCCTCCGTTACCTTTTAGGAGGCAACCGCCCCAGTTAAACTACCCACCAGACACTGTCCCTGAACCGGATAACGGTCCGAAGTTAGATACCCGAATCAACCAGAGTGGTATTTCAAGATTGCCTCCCCTCATACTGGCGTACAAGGTTCACCGGCTCCCACCTATCCTACACAAGCTAACTCAAATACCAATGTCAAGCTATAGTAAAGGTCCCGGGGTCTTTCCGTCCTGCCGCGCGTAACGAGCATCTTTACTCGTACTGCAATTTCGCCGGGCCTGTGGTTGAGACAGTGGGGAAGTCGTTACGCCATTCGTGCAGGTCGGAACTTACCCGACAAGGAATTTCGCTACCTTAGGATGGTTATAGTTACCACCGCCGTTTACTGGCGCTTAAGTTCTCCGCTTCGCCCCGAAGAGCTAACAGGTCCCCTTAACGTTCCAGCACCGGGCAGGCGTCAGTCCATATACATCGAATTACTTCTTCGCATGGACCTGTGTTTTTAGTAAACAGTCGCTTCCCCCTGCTCTCTGCGGCCATACAACGCTCCACCCGCGCGGGGCTTCACGTCTCCGGCCCCCCTTCTCCCTAAGTTACGGGGGCAATTTGCCGAGTTCCTTAACCACAGTTCGCCCGATCGCCTCGGTATTCTCTACCTGACCACCTGTGTCGGTTTGGGGTACGGGCCGCTCGAAACTCGCTAGAGGCTTTTCTCGGCAGCATAGGATCACTGACTTCACCTGAATCGGCTCGGCATCACGTCTCAGCCCCATGACGTGCGGATTTACCTACACATCGGCCTACACGCTTACCCCGGCACCACCACCGGCCGGGCTCAGCTACCTTCCTGCGTCACCCCATCGCTTGACTACTACCCGCCAGGTTCCCACGCTCCCCGCGTTTGGTCCGAAGACCGCCCACAGCTCGGATGGTTAGCACAACGAGGTTCATCAGGGACGCTCCTTCGCGGGTACGGGAATATCAACCCGTTGTCCATCGACTACGCCTCTCGGCCTCGCCTTAGGTCCCGACTCACCCAGGGCGGATTAACCTGGCCCTGGAACCCTTGGTCATCCGGCGGAAGGGTTTCTCACCCTTCTTTCGCTACTCATGCCTGCATTCTCACTCGTGCCGCGTCCACAACTCGATCACTCGGCTGCTTCACCCCCGGCACGACGCTCCCCTACCCATCCACACACCTGCGCCAAAACCACAAAGATTCCAGCGAAGCACACATGTGAATGCCACAGCTTCGGCGGTGTACTTGAGCCCCGCTACATTGTCGGCGCGGAACCACTTGACCAGTGAGCTATTACGCACTCTTTAAAGGATGGCTGCTTCTAAGCCAACCTCCTGGTTGTCTATGCGACCCCACATCCTTTTCCACTTAGCACACGCTTAGGGGCCTTAGCTGGTGATCTGGGCTGTTTCCCTCTCGACTACGAAGCTTATCCCCCGCAGTCTCACTGCCGCGCTCTCACTTACCGGCATTCGGAGTTTGGCTGATTTCGGTAAGCTTGTGGGCCCCCTAGACCATCCAGTGCTCTACCTCCGGCAAGAAACACACGACGCTGCACCTAAATGCATTTCGGGGAGAACCAGCTATCACGGAGTTTGATTGGCCTTTCACCCCTAACCACAGGTCATCCCCCAACTTTTCAACGTTGGTGGGTTCGGCCCTCCACACGGTCTTACCCGCGCTTCAGCCTGCCCATGGCTAGATCACTCCGCTTCGGGTCTAGAACATGCGACTCCAACGCCCTCTTCAGACTCGCTTTCGCTACGGCTCCCCCACACGGGTTAACCTCGCCACATGCCACTAACTCGCAGGCTCATTCTTCAAAAGGCACGCCGTCACCCCGCAAGGCTCCGACGGATTGTAGGCGAACGGTTTCAGGTACTATTTCACTCCCCTCCCGGGGTACTTTTCACCATTCCCTCACGGTACTCGTCCGCTATCGGTCACCAGGAAGTATTCAGGCTTACCAGGTGGTCCTGGCAGATTCACGGCAGATTTCAGGAGTCCGCCGCTACTCGGGAACATCCATAGAAGACCAGCTGCTTTCACCTACCGGACTATCACCGTCTACGGTCGGCCTTTCCAGACCATTCGACTAACAACTGGTTTTGTGACTTCTTCAGTGAGTGTCAGCCCACCACACAGAGTCCCACAACCCCGACCACGCAACCCCTGACAGGTATCACACGCAACCGGTTTAGCCTCAATCCGCTTTCGCTCGCCACTACTCACGGAATCACTATTTGTTTTCTCTTCCTACGGGTACTGAGATGTTTCACTTCCCCGCGTTCCCTCCACACACCCTATGAGTTCAGGTGCAGGTGACACCACATGACTGGTGCCGGGTTACCCCATTCGGACACCCTGGGATCACAGCTCGGTTGACAGCTCCCCCAGGCCTATCGCGGCCTCCCACGTCCTTCATCGGCTCCTGGTGCCAAGGCATCCACCGTCCGCCCTTGACAACTTGACCACAAAGATGCTCGCGTCCACTGTGCAATTCTCAACAAACAACCAACCCACAACCCACAGCCCCACACCAGCAACACCACCCCCACCAGGGCGACATCCGGTATGCGAGACCAGGCCATGCCTGGCAACCACTCCCACCCCCACAGAGGCAAGAAAGATGGCTCTGAAGCAAACAACCACACTGGATTGTTCCTTCAGGACTCAACAGGGTGCCAACCATCTCCCCACAGCCGCACCAACAGAAAACTCTTTCCACACCACCCCCACAAAGGAAGATGGCCGTACTCGAACCTGCCGGCCGTTGCCACAAGAAAACTCGCCAGTGTCTCCGCCAACTGAGCACCCCGACCCGACATCCGCAGGCCGCGGGCTCCATACCAGCTTTCGCCGGATGGTGCTCCTTAGAAAGGAGGTGATCCAGCCGCACCTTCCGGTACGGCTACCTTGTTACGACTTCGTCCCAATCGCCAGCCCCACCTTCGACGGCTCCCTCCCAAAAGGGTTGGGCCACCGGCTTCGGGTGTTGCCGACTTTCGTGACGTGACGGGCGGTGTGTACAAGGCCCGGGAACGTATTCACCGCAGCGTTGCTGATCTGCGATTACTAGCGACTCCGACTTCACGGGGTCGAGTTGCAGACCCCGATCCGAACTGAGACCGGCTTTTTGGGATTCGCTCCACCTCACGGTATCGCAGCCCATTGTACCGGCCATTGTAGCATGCGTGAAGCCCTGGACATAAGGGGCATGATGACTTGACGTCATCCCCACCTTCCTCCGAGTTGACCCCGGCAGTCTTCGATGAGTCCCCGCCATAACGCGCTGGCAACATCGAACGAGGGTTGCGCTCGTTGCGGGACTTAACCCAACATCTCACGACACGAGCTGACGACAGCCATGCACCACCTGTCACCGGCCCCGAAGGACCCCACATCTCTGCAGGATTTCCGGCGATGTCAAACCCAGGTAAGGTTCTTCGCGTTGCATCGAATTAATCCGCATGCTCCGCCGCTTGTGCGGGCCCCCGTCAATTCCTTTGAGTTTTAGCCTTGCGGCCGTACTCCCCAGGCGGGGCGCTTAATGCGTTAGCTGCGGCACAGAGAACCGGAGAGGCCCCCCACACCTAGCGCCCAACGTTTACAGCGTGGACTACCAGGGTATCTAATCCTGTTCGCTCCCCACGCTTTCGCTCCTCAGCGTCAGTATCGGCCCAGAGACCCGCCTTCGCCACCGGTGTTCCTCCTGATATCTGCGCATTTCACCGCTACACCAGGAATTCCAGTCTCCCCTACCGAACTCTAGCCTGCCCGTATCGACTGCAGGCCCGCAGTTGAGCCACGGGTTTTCACAGTCGACGCGACAAGCCGCCTACGAGCTCTTTACGCCCAATAAATCCGGACAACGCTCGCGCCCTACGTCTTACCGCGGCTGCTGGCACGTAGTTGGCCGGCGCTTCTTCTGCAGGTACCGTCACTTACGCTTCGTCCCTGCTGAAAGAGGTTTACAACCCGAAGGCCGTCATCCCTCACGCGGCGTCGCTGCATCAGGCTTCCGCCCATTGTGCAATATTCCCCACTGCTGCCTCCCGTAGGAGTCTGGGCCGTGTCTCAGTCCCAGTGTGGCCGGTCGCCCTCTCAGGCCGGCTACCCGTCGTCGCCTTGGTAGGCCATCACCCCACCAACAAGCTGATAGGCCGCGAGCCCATCCCAAGCCGAAAAACTTTCCACCCACAAACATGCGCCCATGAGTGAATATTCGGTATTAGCCCCCGTTTCCGAGGGTTATCCCAAAGCCTAGGGCAGGTTGCTCACGTGTTACTCACCCGTTCGCCGCTCGAGTACCCCGAAGGGCCTTTCCGCTCGACTTGCATGTGTTAAGCACGCCGCCAGCGTTCGTCCTGAGCCAGGATCAAACTCTCCAACAAAAACCCAATTGGAAAAGCAAACCCCAGCAACAAACAAATGTTGCCAAAGGAATCCCCACCAACCGAGCAAACACTCGGCCAGCACGAGGCATCACAAAACAATTTGGCACTGGCTTATCAAGCACCCTGTTGAGTTCTCAAAGAACAACCACACACCATCAGAACACCCGACCAGCAGGCACCCCTCCGGGGACCAACCCGCACCCACCTCGCGGCGAGCACTTTTACTACGTTACCCGGTGGTTTCAACCGTGTCAAACCGGCTTCCGCTGGTTTGTCGCGCTTCGAACCTTTTGCCGGGCACCACAAATCCGCTTGGCTTGCGCCGCTCGTATCGTGGCTTTGGGCAGGCCGGCCGCTTGCGGTTTCCCGCCCGCTCGCCCGGTTCCCTGCCGGTCGTCAACCTTACCCGGTCGGTTCCGCCTCGCCAAATCCGCCTCGGGGCGGATCCGGGAGCACCACCCGGCCTCGGCACCGGTAGGTGTCTCCACCGCATCCGAGGGGGTTGACCAGCACTCCGGCCTCAGGTCTTTCGACCGTTTCGTCCGTTCCACGCTGGCAGAGAGAAAGTTACGCGCCCGGCGGATTGATCGTCAAATCCGCCGGGCGCGTCCCGCGTCACACCCCGCGTTCAGCTCTCCAACTCGACGCCGGCGAAGGAGCGCTTGCCCCGACGCAGCACCAGGTACCGGCCGTGCAGCAGGTCCTGCGCCGTCGGTACGGCGTCGACCTCGGTCACCCGCTCGTTGTTGAGGTAGGCGCCACCCTCGGCGATCACCCGCCGGGCCTCCTTCATGCTCGGCACCAGCCCGGACTCCTTGAGCAGGGTGGCCACGTCCGGTAGCTCACCGAGGCGTACCAGGCCGGCTTCGGTGAGCGCGGCGCGCAGCGTGACCGGCGTCAGGTCGGCCAGCGACCCCCGGCCGAACAGGGCTTGGCTGGCGGCGACCACCTGCGCCATCTCGCGTTCGCCGTGGACCAGGGTGGTCAACTCCTCGGCCAGGGCACGTTGCGCCGCCCGGCCCGCCGGTCGCTCCGCGCTCTCCTTCTCCAGCGCCTCCAACTCCTCACGGGAGCGGAAGCTGAAGTAGCGCAGGTAGCGGCCGATGTCCCGGTCGTCGACGTTGATCCAGAACTGGTAGAAGGCGTACGGGCTGGTCATCTCCGGGTCGAGCCAGACCGCGCCGCCCTCGGTCTTGCCGAACTTCGTACCGTCCGACCTGGTGACCAGCGGGGTGGTGAAGGCCTGGACCGGGCCCATCCCGCGGCGGCGGACGTAGTCCACGCCCGCGGTGATGTTGCCCCACTGGTCCGAGCCGCCGAACTGGAGCTGACAGCCGTGTCGGCGGTGCAGCTCGAAGAAGTCGTTGGCCTGGAGGAGTTGGTAGCTGAACTCGGTGAAGCTGATCCCGCTCTCCAGCCGGGCGCGTACCACCTCGCGGGCCAGCATCTTGTTCACCGGGAAGTGCTTGCCGACGTCCCGGAGGAACTCGACCACCGACATCTCGCCGGTCCAGTCCAGGTTGTTGACCAGCTCGGCGGCGTTGTCCCCGGTGTACGAGACGAACGGGGCGAGCTGGTCGCGGATGCGGCGTACCCATCCGGCCACCACCTCGGGGGCGTTGAGGGTGCGCTCGGCGCTCTCCTTCGGGTCACCGATCTGCCCGGTCGCGCCGCCGACCAGCAGCAGCGGCCGGTGCCCGGCGAGCTGGAGGCGACGGGCGGTGGTGACCTGCATGAGGTGGCCGGCGTGCAGGCTCGGCGCGGTCGGGTCGAAGCCGACATAGAACGCGGCCCCGCTGCCGTCGAGCAACGCGCGCAGCTCGTCGGGGTCGGTGGAGTCCTGGATCAGGCCGCGCCACCGCAGGTCATCGGTCAGTGAGTCCCGCCGGGCCGGCGGGAGGCTGCTGTCGGTCACGGTCACCGATTCTCCCCCATCGCCCGGGTTCGGCCCTACCGGGTCAGCGCGTGCCGGGGCTCCGGTTACAGTGACGACGCCAAGATCGAGGAGGCTGCCGTGGAGTTGGAGTTCCCGGACGTGTCGAGCGGCTTCGTCGGGCTGCTCGGGCTGGAGTTCGACGAGATCAGCGGCGACCGGGTGACGATCCGCTGGCGGGTACGCCCGGAGCTGCACCAGCCGTACGGGCTCCAGCACGGCGGGGTCTACTGCGCGGTGGTGGAGACGGCGGCCAGCGTGGGCGGCGGTGTGTGGCTGGGTGACCGGGGACAGGTGGTCGGTGTGTCGAATCAGACGGACTTCCTGCGGGCGGTGCGCGACGGCGAGTTGACCGCGGTGGGCACTCCGGTGCACCGGGGGCGCAGCCAGCAGCTCTGGCAGGTGGAGATCACCGACGCGGACGGCCGGCTGGTGGCGCGCGGCCAGGTGCGCCTGCAGAACCTCCACCCGAACGCCTGACCTCGGCCCGACGACCGGCATCCGTCGACTGCGGCGGCGCTCGGGCATAAGACGGCCGGCTGAGGTGCGCTGAGTCCGGCAACGGATGCCGGTTTTGTGGAAAATGGACGCGTTAACGGCGATATGGTCGCGTCGATGACCGAGCCCGCGCCGCCGCCGACGTGAAGAAGTTGCTCGCCGCCACGCTCGGCATCCTGTCTGCGGTCGGTGGCTTCGTGGACATCGGCGACCTGGTCGCGGCCGGGCAGGCCGGTGCGCGGTTCGGCATGGCGCACACCTGGGTGCTGCTGGTCGGGGTGGTGGCCATCTGCGCGTACGCCGAGATGGCCGGGCGGATCGCGGCGGTGACGGGTCGGGCGGTCTTCGACCTCGTCCGGGAACGGCTCGGCGCACGGGTGGCCCTGGTCAACCTGGTGGCGTCGTACCTGGTCACGGTGATCACGCTGGCCGCCGAGCTGGGCGGTGTGGCACTGGCGTTGCGGCTGGCCACCGGGGTGCCGTACCTGGTCTGGGTGCCGATCGCCGGGGCCGCCGTCTGGCTGGTGCTGTGGCGGATGCGCTTCCCGCTGATGGAGCGGGTGTTCGGACTCGCCGGGCTGACCCTGGTGGTCTTCGCCGTGGCGCTGTTCTGGCTGCCCACCGACTGGGCGGAACTCGGCCGCAGCGCGGTGACCCCGAGCGACTCCGGGCAGGGCTGGGGTGCGTACTGGTTCGTGGCGGTGGCGTTGTTCGCCTCCACGGTCAGCCCGTACGAGGTGTTCTTCTTCTCCTCCGGCGGGGTGGAGGAACGCTGGGGCGCCGCCGACCTGGCCGACGCCCGGTTCAGCGTGCTCGTCGGGTTCCCGATCGGCGGGTTCCTCGCGTTGTCGCTGATCGCCACCGCCGCCGTGGTGCTGCGCCCGGCCGGAGTGACGGTGAGCAGCCTGAACGAGGTCGCCCACCCGGTCGTGCTGGCCTTCGGCACGGTCGGACTGGCGGTGGCGGCGCTGGCGTTCTTCGCGGTCACCTTCGGCGCCGCGCTGGAGACCGGGCTGTCCGCCGCGTACGCGGCTGCGCAGTACTTCGGATGGCAGTGGGGCAAGCGGGTCAGCCCGCGCGAGGCGGCCCGGTTCCACACCGTGCTGCTGGTCAGCGTGCTGCTCGGGGTCCTGCTGCTGCTCACCGCGATCGACCCGGTGACGCTGACCGAGTACATGCTGATCATCAGCGCGGTGGCGTTGCCGCTGACGTACCTGCCGATCCTGGTGGTCGCCAACGACCGCACGTACCTCGGTGACCGGGTCAACGGGCGGACTCTCAACCTGCTCGGCGCGGTGATCCTGCTGGTCATCGTCTCGGCGGCGGTCGCCGCCGTACCGCTGGCCGTGGGCACGAGGATGGGACAGTGAGGATCCAGGTGAGCCGGGAGCTGCTGGACCGCCAGCTCGTCGACGTGGCGGGACGGCTGATCGGCAAGGTGGACGACGTGGAGTTCGCGTTCGACGCGGACGGTGTGCCGTACCTGCGGACGCTGCTCAGCGGGCCCGGTGCGCTCGGCGCACGGGTCGGCGGACGGCTCGGGCGAATGCTGGTGCTCACCGCCGAACGCCTCGTCGCGGACCGGCCGGTGGCGCCGCTGCGCATCCCGTACGACCTGGTCGATCGGGTCGACAGCGCGGTGTGGCTGCGGGTCCCGGCCGAGCACCTGCCCCCCTCGCCGGTGGAGGACTGGCTGCGTCGCAAGCTGATCGACCGCATCCCGGGGTCCGGCCGTGCGAGCGGGTGAGCTGCTCGGCCGGACCGCGTACGACGAGCACGGCCGGCGACTGGGTCGGGTGGTCGAACTGGTGGTGCGGGGTGGCCCGGACGGGCTGCTGCGGTTGACCGACCTGGTGGTCACCCGGCACTGGTACGGCAGGGTGAGCGGGCGGCTGATCGGGCCGGAGCAGCACCCGTCCGGCCCGTGGGCGATCCGTGCAGTGGCCCGACGGCTCGGTCGCAGCACCGTCCAGGTGCCGCTGCACCGGGTGCGGCTGGATCCGCCGCTGCCGGGGCCGTCCGGCGACGACGTGCCTCCGGACTGACTCAGCGCCGGGTCCCGTCCAGCACGGTCCGCCCGCCGGTCGGGTTCCGCTGCTCCGGCGTCACCGCCGGCTCCGACGCCTCCGCCCGGCCCTGGTCCACCGGGCCGGCCGCCGGCTGCTCCGTCGAGCCGGCCGACGACTGGTCGGCCGGGGGCTGCTCGGTGTTGTCGGTCGACGTGTCCGAGGTCTCCGGGCCACCGGGGCGGCACAGCCGCACCCCGTGGATGGCCCGGGTGTCGACGTCGGTGACCTCCAACAGCCAGCCGTCCACGGTGACGTGCTCGCCCTGGGTCGGGATGCGCCCGAGCGCGGCCAGCACCAGCCCGGCGATGGTGGTGTAGTCACCGTCCGGGCGGCCGGGCAGCTCGACGGCGATGTCGGGCAGGTCGTGCACCGGGAAGGTGCCGGGCAGCAGCAGTGCGCCGTCCGCCTCGGTACGCACCTCGTACACGTCCCGGTCGGTCTCGTCGTAGATCTCGCCGACGATCTCCTCCAGGATGTCCTCCAGCGTGACGATGCCGTCCACGGCGCCCCGCTCGTCCACCACCAGCGCCATGTGCTGGCGTTCGGCCTTGAACTGGCGCAGCGCGTCGACCACCGGCACCGAGTCGGGCAGCAGCATCGGCGGGCGCACGTACTCGTCGACCGGCCGGTCGTCGCGGACGCCCACCAGGTCGCGCAGGTGGATGACGCCGACCGCCTCGTCCAGCCCGCCGTGCCGGACCACCGGCGCCCGGGAGTGCCCGGACGCGGCGAGCACCAGCCGGGCGTCCTCGGCGGTGGTGCCGCTGTCCAGGCAGAAGACCCGCAGCCGGGGCACCAGCACCGCGCGCAGCCGCCGGTCGGCGATCTCCACCGCGCCGGCGATGATGGTCTGCTGTTCCTTGGTGAAGCCGTGGTGGCCGGAGACGATGTCGCGCAGTTCGTCGGGGCTGATCTCGTCCGGCTCCGGCTTCGGGTCGAGCCCGAACAGCCGTACCACCAGGTCGCTGGTGGCGCCGAGCACCCAGACCACCGGTCGGGTGAGGGTGGCGAGCAGGTCGAGCGGGCGGGCGACCAGCAGTGCCCACCGCTCCGGCACCTGCATCGCGATCCGCTTCGGGGCGAGCTCGCCGAAGACCAGGGTGACGAAGGTCAACACCAGCGTGACCAGGACGACCGCGACCATCTCCGCGGCCCGGCCGAAGATGTCGTCCAGCAGCGGCACCAGCGGCCGGGCCAGCGAGACCGCGGCGGCGGCCGAGGCGAGGAAGCCGGCCAGGGTGATGCCGATCTGGATGGTGGCCAGGAATCGGTTCGGGTCCCGGGCCAGCCGGGCCAGCACCCGCCCGGCCCGGCCGGTGCGCTCCAGCCGCTGGACCTGGCTGTCCCGCAGCGACACCAGTGCCAGTTCACTACCGGCGAAGATCGCGTTGATCACGATCAGGACTCCGACCAGGGCCAGCTGGCTCCAGTAGCTCTGCACGCCCGGTTCTCACTCTCACTGGACCACGCCGGGTGGCGCCGCCGGCGGAGGTCCCGCGGCGTAGCGGTGCCAATTCCCCATCGGTCCGGCCCCGAATCCTGGTGCCGGGACGAAGCTTTCGACGGAGTACGACGGCCGTGCGCGCCGTCGACCGGACGGTCAGGTCAGCGGCACCGACGGTGCCGGCAGGTCCAGCACGAACGAGTCGCCCTCGCGGCGGAAGCCGAGCCGGTGGTAGTACGGCCCGACCATGCCCGGTGGGCTGATCACGCGGCGGAAACCACGGTCGGTGAAGAGGCTGCTGCGCCGATAGACGAACTCGCCCGGGGTGAAGTCACGGAACGGCGGGGTGACGTAGTCGAGATCGATCTGGGCTACGCCGTCACCGACGCCCCGGGCCAGGACCACGCCGACCACCTCGTCGGCGCGTACCACCAGGAAGGCCTCGCGGCCGGCCACCCGCCCGGGGTGGAAGCCGGGGTTGAAGCGGGCGATGTCGGCGGCGTGCACCCGTAGTGTGTGGGCCAGGAAGGCGTCGTCGGCACCCACCTCGACCACCTGGTAGGTCTGCTCGTCGTGCCGGGTGGTGAGCAGCCTGCGCAGGTACCACACGTTGATCACGGCCAGCACCACGTTCAGCCCCACCATGGGCCACACCTGCACAGCGGCGTTGTAGCCGATCAGCACGAAACAGCCGACCAGGTTGAGGGCGCGCAGCCGCAGAATGCGCGTCTGCAGCAGCGACCACACCAGCAACGCGGAGCCGGCCCAGCCGACGAGTTCCAGCCAGTTCACCCCGCGAGGGTAGTCGCCGCCCTGGTCACCAGCCCGCTGGGTCCGCCGGGCACGCCGTCATCGGGCGTCCGGGTCGGCGGGCAGTTCCAGGACGTACTCGTCGACGTCGTGGCCGCGGCCCGGCGCGTACCCCCGGTCGGTGTCGCGGATCGCGAACCCGGACCGGCGCAGCACGGCCAGCGAGGCGACGTTGTCGACGGCCGTCCGGGCGTACAGCGGGCGGCGGGTCACCTCGCCCAGCAGCGCGACGAGCGCCCGGGTGGCGTGGCCGCGTCCCCAGCGCGCCGGGTCGATCCAGTAGCTGACCTCGGTCCGGCCGGCAGCGGGAAAGGCCAGCACGTAACCGACCACCGCGCCGTCAACGGTCACGGTGCGGGCCACGATGTCCGGGTCGGCCAGGATCCGGACCCAGTGCGCGGCGAACGCCCGCCGGTCGCCCGGGTCCCGCGCGCCGAAGGCGGCCATCCGGTTGGCCTCGGGGTCGAGCTGGTGGGCGAAGAACTCCGGCAGGTCGTCCTCGGCGACCGGCCGCAGCCGCAGGTCGTCGGTCACCACCCGACCATACGCGTCGGTCCGGCAGGGCCGTTGGTCCCGGGCCACGCGGGCGGATCGCCTCTGCCGCCCGGTGCCGGGCCGGATCAGGCTGGCAGGGAAGAACCGTCAGCGGGGCGGTCCTCGACACAGGGCGGAGCGGATGTTGGCCGGACAGGTCCAGGTCACGGGCGGGAAGAGACCGGCACCGATCAGCGTGGTCGCGGAGCCGGCGTCGGTCGTCGGTACCGGCACACGCACCGAGCGGCGGTGGGCGGTACGCCACGCGGTCACCCCGGGCGGCGTCCGCTTCGGCGTGACCGGCCTCGGGTACGCCCCGTACGGCGGGGTCCAGCGCGACGGCACACTGGTCGCCGTACCGGACGAGTTGCGGCGACTGGCGCGGGCCGGGCTGCTCTGCAACGACGCCGCGGTGGCACCGCCGGATGCCGCGCGACCGGACTGGACTGCCGTCGGTGACCCGCTGGAGGCGGCGCTGGTGACCTTCGCCGCCCGCTGCGGGCTGGACCCCGTCCGCACCCGGACCGCCTGGCCGCGCATCGCGGCACACCCCTTCGACCAGCGGCTGCGCCGGATGACCACGGTGCACCGCTGCTGCGACCGCCGGTACCTGGTGGTCTGCAAGGGTGCGCCGGAGGGCGTGCTCCGCATGCCGCTGCTCGACGCCACCGACGGGGAGGTGGCCGCCCTGACCGCCGTCGCGCAGCGGTCGGCCGGCATCGGGCTGCGGGTGCTGGCGCTGGCCGCGGCCCTGGTGGGTACGGCGCCGGTCGACACCGCCCACCCGGTCGGGTTGCGTCCGCTGGGGCTGGTCGCGGTCGGTGATCTCGCGGAGTCCGCTGGCCGGTCCGGTGCACCGGCCGGGCGGAACCGTGGTCCGCAGACGGTCACCGGGCCGGGTGGGTCCGGCCGGTAGCGGACCGAAGGATCATGACCGGTGGTGTGTCGGGGCCGGTCCACCGGCGGACAGCCCCGACAATGGGCAGAGGCGAATCTGGAGGGCCGATGAACCGACCTGTCGTGGTGGGGGTGGACGGATCACCGCCGAGCCTGGTCGCCGCGGAACACGCGGCGCAGGCGGCGGTCTGGCGGTCCCGCCCGTTGCATCTGGTGCACGGTTACCTGCACCCGCTCGGCTACGGAGTGCCGATCAACCCGTACGAGGTGGGGTTGCCGGCGCCGACCGAGGACGGCCGCAAGATGCTCGAACAGACCTCCGCCGAGCTGGTCGACCGGTGGCCGGGGCTCACCGTCGAGGTACGCCAGGTGGCCGGCGGCCCGGGCGCGACGCTGGTGGAGGAGTCCCGGCGGGCGGAGTTGGTCGTGGTGGGCAGCCGGGGCCTCGGCGGCTTCGCGGGGCTGCTGCTCGGTTCGGTCGGCACCCAGGTCGCCGCGCACGGCCACTGTCCGGTGCTGGTGGTCCGGCCCCCCGACCGTCCGCTGCCGACCGAGGGGCCGGTGCTGATCGGGGTGGACGGCTCCGAGTCGGCCGAGCTGGCCGTCGGGTACGGCGCCGAGGAAGCCTTCCGGCGCGGCGGCACGCTGGTGCTGGCGCACGTCGCCGACGAGCGGCACGCCGACGACGGGGAGGCGGCGGCGCTGCTGGCCACGGCGGCGGCCTCGGCCCGGGGCAGCCACCCGGGGCTGACCGTCGAGGAACGGTTGATCACCGCGGCGAAACCGGACCAGGCGCTGATCGAGGCGACCTCGGACGCGGCCCTGGTGGTGGCGGGCTCCCGTGGCCGGGGCGGCTTCGCCGGCCTGCTGCTCGGCTCGGTCAGCCAGGCGTTGGTGCAGCACGCCCGCTGCCCGGTGCTGGTCGCCCACCCGCACGAACCGGAGCTCTGAGGCGTCCACTGAGGCCGGCCGAGACGACGGCGATCGCGCGTGCGGTCACCGTTCCCCCTCTGACGACGCGGTGCCGGCCAGCTCCGCGTCGCCCGTGGCGGCGGCGCGCAGCGAGGCGTGCGTCGGTGCCGCCGGGACGTGGGCGGGACGCAGCGACTCGAACTCCTCGCGCAACACGGGTACGACCTCCTCGCCGAGGATGTCGAGCTGCTCCAGCACCGTCTTCAGCGGCAGGCCGGCGTGGTCGACCAGGAAGAGCTGACGCTGGTAGTCGCCCACGTAGTCACGGAAACCGAGGGTGCGGTCGATCACCTGCTGCGGGCTGCCCACGGTCAGTGGCGTCTGCGAGGTGAACTCCTCCAGCGACGGGCCGTGCCCGTAGACCGGCGCGTTGTCGAAGTAGGGCCGGAACTCGCGTACCGCGTCCTGGGAGTTGCGCCGCATGAAGACCTGCCCGCCGAGGCCGACGATGGCCTGGTCGGCGGAGCCGTGGCCGTAGTGCGCGAAGCGCTGCCGATAGAGGCTTACCATCCGGCGGGTGTGCTCGGCCGGCCAGAAGATGTGGTTGGCGAAGAATCCGTCGCCGTAGTACGCGGCCTGCTCGGCGATCTCCGGGCTGCGGATCGAGCCGTGCCAGACGAACGGCGGCACGCCGTCGAGCGGTCGCGGCGTGGAGGTGAAGGACTGCAACGGGGTACGGAACTTGCCCGACCAGTCGACGACGTCCTCCCGCCAGAGCCGACGCAGCAGGTCGTAGTTCTCGATCGCGAGCGGGATGCCGTTGCGGATGTCCTGGCCGAACCAGGGGTAGACCGGGCCGGTGTTGCCGCGCCCCATCATCAGGTCGACCCGGCCGTCGGCCAGGTGCTGGAGCATCGCGTAGTCCTCGGCGATCTTCACCGGGTCGTTGGTGGTGATCAGCGTGGTCGCGGTGGACAGCAGCAGCCGCTCGGTGCGGGCCGCGATGTAGCCCATCATCGTGGTGGGCGAGGAGGGCACGAACGGCGGGTTGTGGTGCTCGCCGGTGGCGAAGACGTCGAGACCGACCTCCTCGGCCTTGAGCGCGATGGCCACCATCGCCTTGATCCGCTCCGCCTCGGTCGGCTCACGACCGTTGGTCGGGTCGACCGTGACGTCGCCGACGGTGAAGACTCCGAACTGCATGACAGCTCCTCGTGTCGTCCGACCCGGGCGGTTCGTACCCGGCGCCGCGGACAACATATTTGACTCGTCAACTATTCCGTAGCCCCGGCCCCTCCGTCAACTATTCCGTAGCCCCGGCCCCTCCAGTGTCCCCCGTCACGCCGCGCTCATCCTCGGCCGGGGGCGCCGCCGGGAGGCCCGGATCCCCGCCGGAACGCTACGGGACCGTCGGGTTCGACGTCTGGCGCTGGTAGTGCCGGGACACCCGGGCACGGTTGCCGCAGGACGGCTTGCACCACGCCTGGCGGGGATGGTCCTTGACGAAGTAGCGCACGCAGCGCGGCGTCGGGCGACGTCCCCCGCCAGGCGACCGTCGGCGTCGAATCCTCCGGCCAGCTCAGCATCGGCCGGACCGGCAGCCGACCGGCAGCCTCGTTGAGTCGGTCGACGGCGTCCGGCACGGGCAGCAGCGTCGAGGAGTCGGCCCGACTCGGCGGCCCGGGACGGACCGCGTGCGCGAAGAGAGCGCGTACGGCGCGCCACACCGCGACCACGTCGAGGCGGAGTCGCTCGTCCGGCCTGCTGATTCCGATGCTGGTGCTGGCCTCGGCGCACGCGGTGCTGCACACCTGCTGGCTCGCCGGCTGGACCGTCGTCTCGGGTGCGGCGGCCCGCCTGCTGCGCACCCTCCGGGTACGCCGGATGCTGGACAGGCTGACCGGCGCGCTCCTGGTCGGTCTCGGTGTCCGCACCGCAGTCGGATAGAGCGGCCTGGTAGACCCGGGTCAGCGCCGTCGCGGGTCAGCGGCCGTCGCGGGTCAGCGCCGTTCGCCGGGGCACGTGGCGACGGTAGGCACTGACCGTTGGGTCACCGGTGATCCAGAAGCGCCAGGGGACGTCGTGGGCGGCGGCCACGCCGACCCGAGGACCGGCGGAGACCTCGGACGGCGCGACCGGCCGCGTCGGCGGAGTCAGCAGCAGCGGCCCGCTGCCGTCGACGAGGTCGGTGCCGTTCGCCGTCGCGTCGAGCCCCAGCGCCACCACCAACCGGGCCGGGCCGCGAGCCAGGTCCCGGTCGGGCACCTCGCCGCGACGCTTGCGGGCGAGATCCAGCCCGTCGACCACCGCACCGGCGCGCAGCAGCACCGCCGCCGCCTCCCCCTCGCGCCCGCAGACCACGTTCAGGCACCAGTGCATGCCGAAGACGAAGTACGTGTAGGCGTGGCCCGCCGGACCGAACATGACCTTGGCACGCGGAGTCGGCCCACGATGGGCGTGCGAGGCCGGGTCCTCCCCGGTACCGGCGTACGCCTCGACCTCGGTGAGCCTGATCCGGACTCCGCCAGCCGCGAGTTCCCAGCCGAGCAGCGTGCGCGCGGTCTCGGCGATCTCGGCGGCGGGCGCGGTCAGCCAGGAGTGGTCCACCCGTCCAGATAACCCGGCTTCCACCTCGACCGGCAACCCGGCGTCCATGCGAAACGGATGTCGGGAGCCTTCTCCTCGTTTCCGGACCCATCGGTCGTATCGACAAGAGCGAAGCCGTGCCGGAGGTAGAAGCGCTGCGCGCCGGTGTTGCTGGCGAACGTCCACAGCTGGAGTCCCGCCGGCCGAAGGGACTTGGCAAGTTCGATCAGTCGCGTGCCCAGTCCCCGGCCGGTCCGGGCGGGATCGACATAGAGCTGGTCGACCCAGTGGCCGTCCAACACCAGCACCGCCAGCAACCGACCGTCGCCGCCCTCGGTCAGCCACACTTCTCGATCGGGAATGACGACGACGCTGACCCACTCACGCACCTCGGCATCCGAGTGGACCATTGCGGGAATCGCGCCAACCGCGGCACGGCGAGCGCCGATGAGCAGGTCCGCGACCGCGCGGGCGTCCTCGGGACCAGCACGACGAGGCGTCACCGGTCCTCGCCGTGAGGCACCAGAGGAATCCACGTGATCAGGCTTCCACACCTGCGGCGCCTCATCGACCACGCCCCACACGGTCCACGAAGGTGAACGGAGTGAGAAGTGCCGACTTGCGGTCCGACCTTGTCCTCGGTTCGTGTCGGTGTTGGGCGAGACCATGAAAGAGGTAAACGATCTGGACGGTCGGTGGCATAGTCGGCAGGCCGGCAAGTGAGGTTGAGGGGAGGGGTAGTGCCTCGCCATCCGGATACAGTGATCAGTCCGAACACCACGCTGAGGGCTGCTCGACAACGGCTGTGGTCACCAAGGCGTCCTGGTCAGTGCCTGTCCCGCGCGGAGCTGGCCGATGCGGTCAACACGGCGCTCGTTGCTCTGTACCCGGGTCGTGACCTCAGCGCCCATTACGTTGATTTCCGGTGGGCCGGGAAGCTGGAACGTGGGGAGCATCGCTGGCCCAATGAGCTGCGTCGAGCAGCGCTGCGCCGGGTACTCGGTGTCGCTTCCGACGCGGAGCTGGACTTATACAGTCCCCGGCGAAGCGACGGTCCGTCGGTGCCAGGTGACGTGGTAGCGCCTCGACCGGGCGGTGGAGACGAGACCATCTATCTGCTGCGGGAGCAGTGGCGCCTGCTGGTGCAGAACGACAAGATGTTCGGCCCCGAATACGCCCTGATGGGGGTGACCAGACAGTTGTCCGCGATCGAGGACCTCCTGCCGCAACTGCCACGACCGCTCCGCTCCCCTGCCGTGCGCGTCGCCGCGCAGTACGCCGAATCCGCCGCCTGGCTTCACCAGTGCCTCGATGAGCATGCGGCGGGCCGCCGGTGGACGCAGCAGGCACTCGACTGGGCCGGGCAGATCAACGACCCGATCATGACCGCCTGGGCCGCGTACCGCAGCAGTCAGCAACGGCTGACGAGCGGACACCCCGCGCAGGCCGTCGACGAGAGCGAAGCGGCGTTACGTCACGACGGCATGCTGCCCGGGCCCATGCGGGCGGCGTTGCGGGTCCCACACGCCCATGCCCTGGCCACCACCGGGCGACACCGGGCGGCCATGCGACTACTGGACGACACCCACCGGTTCGCCGCCGACCGTAGCCCTGGCCACGCCGACGGCGAACACGGCACGTACTGCACCAGCGGCTACATCGAGGTACACCGCGGCACATGCCTCCGACTGGCGCACCGGCAAGACGAAGCGATCACCGTGCTGGAGCAGGCCCTCCCCACGATCCCGCCCCGACACGGTCAGGATTTCACATCCGCCCTGGTCAGCAAGGCAGCAGCCCACGCCGCCGCGCACCAACCCGACCAAGCGGCGACCACCGCACACCAGGCCCTACCACCGATCGCACGGCAGGCAGGGTCCCGACGCATCCTGCGTCAACTGGCGCACCTGGGCACCACGATCAAGGGGCATCAGCATCTGCCAGAGGTCCGCGACTACCTCGATGACCTGACAGCGAGCGACTGATGGCCTCGACCACCGAACTGGCCGCGATGCGGCAGGCCATCATCCTGTCGTCGTTCGGTCTGGGCACCGCCAGCCCCAACCCGCCCGTCGGCTGCGTCATCCTCGACCGCCACGGCGCCACCGTCGGCGCCGGCTACCACCAGCGCAAAGGCCGACCCCACGCCGAGGCGAACGCTCTGACCGCTGCGGGCGCGGCAGCACACGGCGGCACCGCCGTCGTCACCCTCGAACCCTGCAACCACGTCGGCGTCACCCCCGCCTGCCGTCAGGAACTCATCAACGCAGGCATCGCCCGAGTCGTCATCAGTGTCATCGACCCGACCTCCCAAGGCGACGGCGGCGCCGCCGTCCTCGCCGCCCACGGCGTCGACGTCGAAACCGGCGTCATCCCCGACGAGACACTCACCGTCCTCGGCCCCTGGCTCGCCGCCACCCGACGCCGCCGCCCCCACCTCACCTGGGCCTATGCCGCCCACGGCGACAACAACCGCGAGACCACCGAACGGCTGATCGCGGACCTACGCAGCCAGGCAGACCTCGTGCTCACCGACGAGACCGTCAACGAGGGCATCCCCGGCGGCCACGCTCCCGAACACTTCGCCCTGCCCAACGCCTCTACCGCCGACCTTCGAGAATGGCTCTCCACCTGCTACACCAGCGGCACACGCACCATCCTCGCCGTCGGAGCCCACCACGCCGACCTGCTCCACGACAACCTGAACGACGTCGATGACATCGTGGTCGCCACCGGGACACCACTGACAGGTGGTCGAGTGCCAACCTCAGGCATCGCGCTACCAGGCTTCAAGATCGTCGACACCTCCTCCCACGGCACAAGCATCGTGGTGCGTCTTCGCCGGTCCGACCCGGCCGCCCGCCAGTGATGCAACCGCGCACAGTCAGGCAGCTCAGGCAGGCCGAGGATTCCCGACGTGGTCGCCGGCCGGCATCCGCTCCGCCGCACGCGCACGCCATCTTCAACGTTCCGTTGACAACGTTTCGTTGAAGAGTTGGGATTGGAGCATGAGCACCGACACCGGCCACCGCACCTACGACGCACTACACCGGCTCACCGAGCGACATGCCGCCACCGAGGCGCAGCGCCGCCGGCACACCAACCCGTACGCGGCCGATCCGTACGAGGTGATCGCCGTGGTGTTGGCCCTGGCCGCCGGGGCGGCCGAGGCGACGCCGGGCGAGGAAGCGGTCGACGAGGCGGACCTGCTCGCCGCGCTCACGCTCTTCCCACACCTGCGGGCGGAGGTCGACACGATGGAGGCGGGACTGCTCGACCTCGCGCGTAGCCGTGGGCTGACCTGGCAGGCGATCGGGCACGGGCTCGGCCTGGGCAGCGCCCAGGCCGCCCGCCAGCGTTACGACCGGCTGGCCGCCCGCACCCGATCGGACCAGGCCGCCGACTGACGACCCGGGCGCTCCACCGAGGCCGACAGCACGAACGGTTCAGCTCGACAGGGCACCGACCAGAGGTGGGGAACCGCAGGCGCAGGAGCCGACTAGGACTTGGGGCTGGGGATGAAGCGACGCGGACGGCCCGGCCGGTGTCGACCGGGCCGGGCCGTCCGCCTCAGCGGGGCACGACCTGCTCCGCCGCCCACTCCCGCCAGCCGGCCAGCCGGTCGGCGGCGGTGGCGAGCTGGTCGGCGACCGGGCCGGGGCCGGTCGAGCCGGGCGTGGTCCGGGCGGCCAGCGCCGAGCGGACCGACAGCACGTCCCGGACGCTCGGGTCGAGGTGCTCGCTGACCATGGCCAGCTCCTCGTCGGAGACCTCGTCCAGGGCACAGTCGCGGACCGCGCAGAGCGCGACCAGCTTGCCGGTGATCTCGTGCGCGTCGCGGAACGGCACGCCCTTGCGGACCAGCCAGTCGGCCACCTCGGTGGCCAGTGAGAAGCCCACCGGTGCGGCGGCGACCAGTCGGTCGACGCGTACCGTCATGGTGGAGATCATCCCGGCCAGGGCCGGCAGCAGCAGTTCCAGGGTGTCGACCGCGTCGAAGGCCGGCTCCTTGTCCTCCTGCATGTCCCGGTCGTACGTCATGGGCAGGCCCTTGAGCATGGTCAGCACCGCGACCAGCCCGCCGACCAGCCGTCCCGACTTGCCCCGGGCCAGCTCGGCGATGTCCGCGTTCTTCTTCTGCGGCATAATCGAGGAGCCGGTGGCGAAGGCGTCGTCCAGCTCGACCCAGCCGAACTCGTGCGACGTCCAGAGCACCACCTCCTCGCCGAGGCGGGACAGGTGCACGCCGACCATCGCGGTGATGAAGAGGAACTCGGCGACGAAGTCCCGGTCCGCGACCGCGTCCATCGAGTTGGCGAACGAGGTACGGAAGCCCAGCTCCTTGGAGACCGCCACCGGGTCCAGCGGCAGCCCCGAACCGGCCAGCGCGCCCGCGCCGAGCGGGCTCACGGCGGTGCGGTGGTCCCAGTCGCGCAGCCGCTCCAGGTCCCGCAGCAGCGGCTGCACGTGGGCGAGCAGCCAGTGGCCGAAGGTGACCGGCTGGGCGTGCTGCAGGTGCGTCATGCCGGGCGCGGCGGTGTCCACGTGCCGCTCGGCCTGCTCCACCAGCGCATCGGCCAGCTCCACCAGCCGCGACGCCACACCCCGGGCGTGGTCCCGCAGATAGAGCCGCAGGTCGGTGGCGACCTGGTCGTTGCGGGACCGACCGGCGCGCAGCTTGCCGCCAAGGCTGCCCAGCCGTTCCAGCAGCCCCCGTTCCAGGGCGGTGTGCACGTCCTCGTCGTCGACCGTGGGCCGGAACGCGCCGGAGGCGCAGGCCGCCTCCAGGTCGTCCAGGGCGGCGAGGATCCGGCCCAGTTCCTCCGGGTCGAGCAGGCCGGCGCCGGCCAGCACCCGGGCGTGCGCCCGGGAACCGGCGATGTCGTACGGGGCCAGCCGCCAGTCGAACTGGACGCTCACCGACAGCCGGGCGAGCGCCTCCGACGGGCCGCCGGCGAACCGGCCACCCCACAGGCTCGTACGGTTGGCGGGCGCGCTGTTCTCGGTCAGGCTCTTGTCGTCCACCTGGTCCATTCTGGCGGTCACCACCGCGACGCTCCGCACCGGGCGTCCCGCCCGCCATCCCGCTCGGTCATGGTGCTGTGTTCCCTTCGGTGTACTCGTCGCGACGGGCCCAGCCGGCGAGTCGTTCGCCGAGCGCGGCTCCGCCGTCGGATTCGCGGGCCACCACGAGGATGGTGTCGTCACCGGCGATGGTGCCGACCACCTCCGGCAGGCCCGCCCGGTCCAACGCGCTGGCCAGGTACTGCGCCGCCCCCGGCGGCGTGCGCAGCACCGCGATGTTGCCGCTGGAGTCGACCTCGTTGAGCAGTTCCCGCAGCAGCCGCACGAGCCGGGCCGGCGCCGCCTCGGCGTCGCGCAACGGCCGGTGACCGTCCTCCGGGATGACGTAGACGGCCCGGCCGTCGCCACCGCGTGCGGTGACCGCACCGAGTTCCTTCAGGTCGCGGGAGAGCGTGGCCTGGGTGACCTGGACGCCTTCGTCGCCGAGGAACTCGGCCAGCTCGGTCTGCGAGCGGACGGCCCGGTCGCGGATCAGCTCGACGATGCGGGCGTGCCGGGCGGCACGGGTCAACGGTGCGCTCATGTCGTCTCCGTCAGCAGGAACGTCAGCAACGCCTTCTGGGCGTGCAGCCGATTCTCCGCCTGGTCGAAGACGGCGCTGCGCGGGCCGTCCAGCACCTCGTCGGTGATCTCCTCGCCCCGGTGCGCCGGCAGGCAGTGCAGCACGATCACCGTCGGTGCGGCGTGCCCGAGCAGTTCCTCGTTGACCTGGTACGGCAGGAACGGGGTGGCGCGGTCCAGCCCGTCGCCCTCCTGCCCCATCGAGACCCAGGTGTCGGTGGCGACCACGTCGGCGTCCCGCACCGCGGCGACCGGATCGGTGAGCACCCGGACGCTGCCGCTGGTCTCGGCGGCGATCACCTCGGCGCGGGCCACCACGTCGCCGTCGGGCGAGAAGCCCTCCGGACCGGCGACGCGGACGTGCATCCCGGCGGTCGCGCCGGCCAGCAGGTACGAGTGGGACATGTTGTTCGCCGCGTCGCCGACGTACGCCAGGGTCCGCCCGGCGGTGCCACCGAAGCGTTCCCGCACGGTCAGCAGGTCGGCCAGGAGTTGGCAGGGGTGGAACCCGTCGGTCAGCGCGTTGACCACCGGCACGGTGGCCCCGCTCGCCACCTCGGCGATCCGGTCGTCACCGTGCGTCCGCAGCACGATCGCGGCGACGTAGCGGGACAGCACCCGACCGGCGTCGGCCAGCGTCTCGCCCCGACCGAAGTGGGTGACCTGGGTGTCCACCACCAGCGGATGCCCGCCGAGTTCGGCGATGCCGGCGTCGAACGAGATCCGGGTACGCAGGCTCTGCTTGTCGAAGAGCACCGCCACCGACCGGGGCCCCGACAGCGGTGTGTACGCGAACCGGTCGGCCTTCATCCGGGCCGCCAGGTCGAGCACGGCAGCCTGCTCGGCGGGCGACAGGTCGTCGTCACGCAGGAAGTGCCGGGTCATTCGCTGGCCTCCGTCGAGGTCGGGTCGGGGGCGCCGGGAAGGTGGGTGCCGGCCACGGCGGTGAGGGCGAGGGGCAGCGCGGCCAGGAACGCGTCGGCCTGGTCGGCGGTGAGGATCAACGGCGGGGCAAGCCGGAGCACGTCGGGTTGGATCGGGTTGACCAGGAAACCGGCCCCGCGCAGCGTCTCGGTGGCGGCGGCCGACACCGGCGCGGTCAGCGTCACGCCGAGCAGCAGCCCGGTGCCCCGCACCCCGCTCACCAACGGGTGCCCGAGCCCCTCGATGCCCCGGCGCAGCCGCTCCCCGATCCGCTTGACGTGGTCGAGCAGTCCCTCGTGGGCGATCGTGGAGATCACCGCGAGCGCGGCGGCGCAGCTCACCGGGTTGCCGCCGAAGGTGCTGCCGTGCGATCCGGCGACCAGCAGGTCCGCGGCCGGACCGAAGGCCAGGGTGGCACCGATCGGCAGCCCACCGCCGAGCCCCTTGGCCAGGGTCACCACGTCCGGCTCGACGCCCTCGGCCTGGTGCGCGTACCAGTGCCCGGTGCGACCGATCCCGGTCTGCACCTCGTCGATCACCAGCAGCGCGCCGTGCCGGGCGGTGATCCGCCGGGCGGCGGCGAGGTAGCCGGCCGGCGGGACCACCACGCCGTTCTCGCCCTGGATCGGCTCCAGGATCACCATCGCCGTCGCGTCGGTCACCGCCGCCTCCAGCGCGGCGACGTCACCGTACGGGATGTGGTCGACCTCGCCGGGCAGCGGACGGAACGGGTCGGCCTTGGCCGGCTGACCGGTCAACGCCAGGGCACCCATGGTGCGGCCGTGGAAACCGCCGACGGTGGCGACCACGTGGGTGCGGCCGGTACGCCGCGACAGCTTGAACGCCGCCTCGTTGGCCTCCGCGCCGGAGTTGGCGAAGAACACCCGACCCGGACGTCCGGCCAGTGCCAGCAGCAGCTCCGCCAGGGCCACCGGAGGTTCGGCGACGTACAGGTTGGAGACGTGTCCGAGCGTGGCGACCTGCTTCGACACGGCGGCCACCACGGCCGGGTGCGCGTGACCGAGGGAGTTGACGGCGATGCCGCCGAGCAGGTCCACGTACTCCCGACCGGCCTCGTCGGTCACCACGGCGCCGGAGCCGGACAACAGGGCCAGCGGCGGCGTGCCGTAGTTGTCCATCATCGACTGCCGCCACCGCTCGACCAGGGTGCTCGTGCCGGCACTCCGCTCGCTCATGAGGGGATCACCATCGTTCCGAAGCCTTCCGAGGTGAATACTTCCAACAGGGTGGAGTGCGCGACCCGGCCGTCGACCACGTGGGCCGCGGGTACGCCCCCGCTGACCGCGCGCAGGCACGCCTCCATCTTGGGCACCATGCCCGACTCCAACGACGGCAGCAGCTCGGCCAGCTCGGCGGTGCCGATCTCACTGACCAGGCTGGTGGTGTCCGGCCAGTTGGCGTACAGGCCGGGCACGTCGGTGAGCACGACCAGCTTGCGGGCGCGCAGCGCCACCGCCAGCGCGGCGGCGGCGGTGTCCGCGTTGAGGTTGTGCAGCACCCCCTCCACGTCCGGGGCCACCGTGGAGATCACCGGGATCCGGCCCGCCCCGATCAGGTCGTCCACCGCCGAGACGTCCACCGACTCGACGTCGCCGACCTGCCCCACGTCGACCGGTTCCCCGTCGACGTACGCGTGCCGGCGTACCGCGGTGAACAGCCCGGCGTCCTCGCCGGAGAGACCGACCGCGAACGGACCGTGCGCGTTGATCAGCCCGACCAGTTCCCGGCCGACCTGCCCGACCAGCACCATCCGGACCACGTCCATCGCCTCCGGAGTGGTCACCCGCAGGCCGCCCCGGAACTCGCTGTCGATGCCGAGCCGACCGAGCATCGCCGAGATCTGCGGTCCCCCACCGTGCACCACGACCGGCTTGAGGCCGACGTAGCGCAGGAACACCATGTCGGCGGCGAACGCCCGCTGCAACTCGGGGTCGACCATGGCGTTGCCGCCGTACTTGACCACGACCGTGGAGCCGGAGAAGCGGGCCAGCCAGGGCAGGGCCTCGATCAGGGTGGCGGCCTTCTCCTGGGCGCGGGTCAGATCCGAGGTCAGGGTCACCGGACCGGCCTTCCATAACAGATCATGTTGAATACGCCGAGTTCTCGTGCACGTACCCGTGCGACAGGTCGTTGGTCCACACCGTCGCCTCGGCGGCACCGGCGTGCAGGTCGATCCGGATGGTGACGTCCCGTCCGGTCAGGTCGACGCGGGAGCGGTCCTCGGCGGCGGCGCCGGACCGGCAGATCCAGATCCCGTTGACCGCCACGTCGATCTCGTCCGGCTCGAACGTGGCGGAGGTGGTGCCGACGGCGGCGAGGATCCGCCCCCAGTTCGGGTCGTTGCCGAACAGCGCGGTCTTCACCAGGTTGTTGCGGGCCACCGACCGGCCCACCTCGACCGCCTCGTCCTCGTTCGCCGCGCCGACCACCTCGATGGCGACCTCCTTCGTGGCGCCCTCGGCGTCGGCCAGCAACTGCCTCGCCAGGTCGTGGCAGGCGGCGGTGACCGTGTCGGTCAGCTCCGCCTCGGTCGGCGCGACTCCGGAGGCACCGCTGGCCAGCAGCAGCACGGTGTCGTTCGTCGACATGCAGCCGTCGGAGTCGACCCGGTCGAAGGTGACCCGGGTGGCGGCCCGCAGCGCCGCGCCGAGGGTCTCCGGCGTGGCCACCGCGTCGGTGGTCAGCACGCAGAGCATGGTGGCCATGCCGGGGGCCAGCATGCCGGCGCCCTTGGCCATGCCACCGACGGTCCAGCCGTCACCGCGCGTCACGGCGGTCTTCGGTCGGCTGTCGGTGGTCATGATGGCCTCGGCGGCGGCGTCGCCACCGTCACCGGTCAGGGCCCGCACCGCCGCACCCACTCCCGGCAGGAGCTTGTCCATGGGCAGCCGTTCACCGATCAGGCCGGTGGAGCAGACCGCGACCTCACCGGCGCCGTACGCCCGGCCGCTGACCGAGGTCAGTTCGGCGGCGGTGTGTTCGGCGGTGGCGTGGGTGTCCTGGAAGCCGGCCGGGCCGGTGCAGGCGTTCGCGCCGCCGGAGTTGAGCACCACCACCCGGACCAGGCCGCCGTGGACCACCTGCTGGGTCCAGATCACCGGCGCGGCCTTGACCCGGTTGCTGGTGAAGACCGCGGCGACACCGGCGTCCGGGCCGTCGTTGACCACCAGGGCCACGTCGGAGGCGCCGCTGGCCTTGAGGCCGGCGGCGACCCCGGCCGCCCGGAACCCCGCCGGGGTGGTGGCGGTCATGGCGCGACTCCGAAGCAGGACAGGCCCGTGGTCTCGGGCAGACCGAACATCAGGTTGGCGTTCTGCACCGCCTGGCCGGCGGCGCCCTTGCCCAGGTTGTCCAGGGCGGCGACCACGATCAGCCGACCGGAGTCGACGTCGACGCCTGCCTGCAGGTGGCAGGAGTTGCCACCGAGCGTGGCGGCGGTGTGCGGCCACCGTCCCTCGGGCAGCAGGTGTACGAACGGCGCGTCCGCGTACGCCTGCGCCAGCACCGCGCGGGGGTCCACCTCACCGGTCGGCAGCGCGGTGACCGTGGCCAGGATGCCGCGCGGCATCGGCGCCAGCACCGGGGTGAACGACAGCCCGGTCGCGCCGGTGGCCTGCTTGATCTCGGGTACGTGCTGGTGGGCGCCGACCTTGTAGGGCGACAGGTCGCCCGCCACCTCGCTGGCCAGCAGGTGGGTCTTGGCGGCCCGGCCCGCGCCCGAGGTGCCGCTGGCGGCGACGACCACCACGTCGGCGGGGTTAGCGGCTCCGGCAGCGATCAGCGGGGCCAGCGCCAACACGATCGTCGCCGCGTAACAGCCGGTGTTGGCGACCCGGGTGGAGGTGGCGATGCGCTCCCGCTGGCCGGGCAGTTCGGGCAGCCCGTAGGTCCACGCACCGGCGTGCGCGCCGCCGTAGTAGCGGGTCCAGGCGTCCCCGTCGACCAGCCGGTGATCCGCGCCGAGGTCGACCACCCGCACCTGCGCGGGCAGTCGGGCCGCGAGGGCGGCGGACTCGCCGTGCGGCAGGGCGAGGAAGACCAGGTCGGCGTCGGCCAGTACGTCAGGGGTGGTCTCCGCGAAGGTCAGGTCCACGCCGGCGAGCTGCGGGTGCACCGCGTCCAGCGGTTGCCCCGCCTGGCGGTGCGCGGTGGCGGTGACCAGGTCGAACTCGGGATGCCCGGCCAGCAGGCGCAGCAGCTCACCTCCGGCGTATCCGCTCGCCCCGGCAACCGCGACCCGAATTCCCATACTTACCTCCGCATGACTATGCAGAAGAGGTTAGCAGCGCCTGGTGACTGACCGCAAGGTCATGCATACCACTGCATGGTGATGTCGCCGTCGGCCGTCCGGGACGGTCAGAGCCGCCCCTCGGCCCCGGATGTAAGGAAGGGACCCCTGCTAACGCCTCGTGTATAGGAGGGGACCCTTCCTAACATCTCTGCGAGCGCCCTAGACGCTTCAGTTGACCTGCTCGGACAACCCGTGCTGCCGCTCGTACGTACGCAGGGCCAGATCCCACGCCTGCGTGTACTCGGACGGGCCGAGGGCGAGGTCGCCGTGTCCCTTGACCGCCTCTCTCAGCAGCCGCACCAGGTCCGGCACGCTGCCCCGGCGCTCCTCGACGTACCGCCGGAAGATCTCGGCGAACTGCGGCCCGGCCAGAGCCGCCGCGTGGGCGGTGACCGGGTCGTCCTCAAGGTCCCGCAGCACCACGCCCCACCGGCGGGTCAACTCGTCGGCCTGGCGTGCCCGGATCTTCTGCAGTTCGTGGTCGCACTCAAGTCTGATCCGCTCCTCCCAGTACGGGCGAAGCCGTTCACGTACCCGCTCCTCCGGGCTGACCCGAAGGCGCACCCCGAACTGCGGCAGGTGTCCTCCGTCCTGCGGCCATCGCTGGTGCAACAACACATTGTTCAACGCTCGCTCCAGATCGTGGGCCCGGTGCGGCTCGTACTCGCGGGCGAGGTCGATCACCCGCTCCCGGACGATGCTCTGCGCCCAGGGCAACAGGCCCTCGGCACGCATCTGCAACCCCTCGAAGGGCATGTTCGACGCCGTCCAGAGGTAGGACACGTACAGGTAGAAATCGAATGCCTCACCCTTCGCCGGCACCAGCATCGGTTTCGCTACGTCCTGCCGGAAGGTGACCCGCACCGGCGCGGACCGAGGCGTGGGCACCGGCGCAACGGGCATCGGCGAGAAGATCCGCTGCCACCACGAGCGCTCCGGCTGACGCGGTACGGAGTGGCGCATGTGCGGGTTATCCGGGGATGGAGTGGTCATCGGCAGTCCTCACGAATCAGTCGTTCGACATCGTCGAGTAGCGGCTTGCGTGGCATGACGGGACGCCACACATGCCGCAACTGGTGGTCGAGCCGGCGGCGCAGCGGCGGCCGTCCGGCCACCACGAACCGCAGCAGCGCCAGCACGTGTCCGGCGACCTCGGGCTGACCGTCGGCCCGGTCCAGCCAGAAGCCAAGCGTCCGCCAGGCGCGGTACGCCGTCTCCGGCAGGCTCAACGCCGTCGCCCAGAGCTCGGCCAGGTCGTGCCGGGACACGATCTCCGTCCGGGCGAGGTCCAACAGTTCCGGCCACTGCTCCCGAGGTGCCGGCGCCCACCGCTCCGCCAACACCCGAAGGGTCCTCGCGGCGTGCAGCCGCACCTCCCGGTCGCTCGACCGGGTCCATCCGGCCAGGTCGGTGATGAGCGCGGCGGCGTTCCCGCCCTGGTACACCTCGACCAGCCCGCGCGACACCGAGTTGTTCCACCGCTGCATCCGCGCCGACGCGACCATCCGCAGTTGGACCAGGGCCGCGTTCGGCCAGAGCCGGGCCAACCCCAGTTCGTGGGCGCGGGCCACGGTGTCACGCAGATGCGCGGCCGTTCCGGCTGCCCAGCCGTCCAACTCGACCCGTACCCGCTGGCGCAGGCGAGGCTGCAGGGCCATCGCGACCAGGATGATCGCGGCGGCCTGCCGAACCCCGGCTCGCCGGTCCCGCGCCAGGTTCCGCACGGTGTCCAGGGCCGCCCGGACGTCCCGACCGGCAGACCAGCCGATCGCCCCCGCCGCGGCCTGGCGCACCTCCGGCAGATCGGTGCGGACCAGGTCGGCGAGCCAGCCGAGCAGGACCTTCGGCGGCCACCACTCGGCCCATGCGACGTCGAGCACAGCCGATCGCAGATCCTCCCTGCCCGCCGCGAACTGCACCCGCACCCCACCGGCGGACCATCCGTCGGCCGGATCCACCACCACGGCGGCACGCAGGGTGGTCCCGAGCAGATCGTCGAGTGCGGCGCCGCGCAGCCGTACCGCAACAGCCGGTACCCGCTCCGGCACGGGGGGCCCCGGCGGACGCTCCGGAGCCTCGGCCGCCACCAGCCGGCCAGCGGCGAGCCGGATCTCCGCCGTCGACAGCCCCGCCAACACCGCGCAGGAGAGCCGGAACGCGCGTACCTGTTCATCGGACCAGCCCACCGAGTTGCCGACGCCGTCCTGCGGATCGAGGATGTGCGCGGCGCGCTCCCGAAGCTGCTGGGGAAGCAACTGCGTCAGCCGGTCGGTGAGCTGGCCGGCGCGGGGCAGCGTCCGGGCGATCGCCTCGACCACCGGCACCACCTCGCGCGACCGGGGTTCGGCGGCGAGATAGGCGGAGAGCAGCGGATGGCGTGCGCACTCCTCCTCCACGTACCGTTCCAGGCACTTCCCGTCGCACCGGTCGGCGCAGAAGCCGACGCAACGTCCGGCCAGCTCCCGTCGCAGGCGGGCGCGGAACACCTCCCCGGCCGGCGCCGGTCGATGCTCGATCACGTGCCCGCCGAGATCCCGGGCTCGTCGGGAGAAGTCGCCGACCAGCAGCAGCGTCACCCCCTCGCTCTCGGCCCGCGACGCCAACCGGACCAACGTGTAGCCGTCGACGCCGAGCACCGCCTCGTCGGTGAGCCGCAGGACGTACCCGCACCCCGCCCGGGGGCCCGTTGCACCAACGAGCAGGTCGGCGGGCTGTGCGACACCGAGTACGCCGACCCGGTCGAGATCGTGTCGGCGGACTGCTCCGACCAGCGCCGAGGTGAAGCGCCCGCTGCCGGCGGGGCCGGACAGGCACACCACGTGGCGCTGCTTCAGCACATGGTCGAGCTGCTGGTCGCTGACGGCCGGGGCGTAGCCGTACACCACGTCCCGGACGATCGTCGCGCTGAGCGTCTCGGACCAGACCCGACCCGCCTGCGCCGCCGTCGCGGTGACGTTGACCGTGCCGATCGCCAGCGCACCGTGTCCGGTGGCGTTCTGTCCCCGGACGAGCACGTCGCCCACCTCGATGCCGGCGACGCCGCCGAGCAGACCCGCGAGCCGACGCAGCACGTCGCCGGGATCTAGCGGGTCCTCGACGTCCTCCGGCTCCTCCGGCTCGGCCGGCCCCGACGCGGCCGTGCCGGTCGGCGTCGGTCCGTCCTCGACCGGCTGCGATGTCTCACCGCTCTCCGAGGTGGACTGCGGTGTGTCCGGGTCGGGGCCGGGCACCGGGTCGTGCGGCGCTGACTCCGGGTTCGGGTCGGTCATCGGTCTGTGCCAGGGCGGAGACGTACGTCCCGGCCCACCGAGCCGATCGCCATGGCGCCGTGTCCCACCGCGTTCTGGCCGTCGACTCGGATGTCACCGGTGCGGATCCCGCCGGCCGCCGGATCCGGGGCTCGGTTCGCGGGGGCACCGCCCCGCCCGGTGCCCGTCCCCGCCTTCTCCCCCGGCCTGCTTTCTCTCACCCCATCGGACGGCTCCGGCGACTCGCCACCCGTCCACGCGGCGACGTCCTCGTCCACGACGCAGAGCCACGCCTGGGCCTGGAACTGCTTGTCCGGAATCAGCACGTCGATTCGCTGGAACCGATCCGGGCGGATCTGCTCGGGATACTCGGTGACCACGTCCCGATAGATGTCCGAGGAGACCACCAGCGCGATCCCGGCGTCCGGGCACGCGGCCAGCGCACGGCGTACCGGTGCGGCATCGCAGAGCCTGCTGACCAGTACGACCGCCCGACCGGGAAAGCCGTTGGCCCCGTCCAGATGCACCATGCCCTGATGCACCGCGATCCGCAGCCGGATGCGGGCCGACGGGAGTCGGCTGGCGTTGTAGCGACGCAGTCGCCGGTTCAACTCCGGCACGAACCGGCCGATCAGGTGTGCCTCGGGTAGCTCGCGAGGCAGGATCGCCAGTTCTCCGTCACCGGACTGCTGCGTCGTCCAGCCCTCCCGCTGCAGGCCCACCTCCCCGGCCGCCTCCCGCAGCAGCCGGTGAAAGTCCTGCTGCGCCTCGTACTGCTGGACGTTGCCGCGCCCGCTGTAGCGCTCCATGTCCACGCAGATCAGCATTCGCCGCTCCGGATGTTGCATATCGTCACCCTTCCTGTCACCACACCCTGCCGGTCCCGGCACCAGGGGACATCCAAACCGTGACGACGGGCGCAGACTCCGTAGAAGTACGGCATTTACCTCGGTTGTCGACCAACCGTCATCCCGTCCTGCGCGGGCATTCCGGCCGGCGTCGGGCGGTGTACTCGCCGTATGTGGACGGTCCCGATCGACCTGCTCCTGGGGCTGGAGCTGGAGTTGCTGCCGACCATCGGTCTATTGGTCGGATACCTGCTCACGGCGGCTCTGCTCCGGCGGGCGCCGAAGATCGTAGGCGACCGGTTACGCTTCGACCGCTGTCGTTGGCTGAAGAGAGTGGGAGCCTTGATGCGGCGAGATCCACCCCAGATTCCGGAGTGGCCTCACGGCACCTTTCTTCAACGACTGGGCCCTCCCGTACGGGCCGCTCTCCTGGAGCTCGGGGTCCGCCGCCGGGTGCCGGCCGGTCAGATCCTGATCCACGAGGGCCTGCGGGAGTCCCACCTGATCCTCATCGAGGACGGCCTGACGAAGGTCACCGCGGCGCTGGCCGACGGACGTACCGCGCTGCTGTCCCTGCGGGTCGGTGGAGACCTGGTCGGGGAGATGTCGGCGCTCAACGACCAGCCGCGCTCGGCGACCGTCACCGCCTGCGGGCCCGCCAGGTACAGCGTGATCCCATCCGATCGATTCCGTGCGTTCCTGAAGGGCCATCCCGACGCTGCGCTCGAACTCGCCGCGATGGTCTCCGATCGGCTGCGCTGGTCGAACCGACGGCGGATCGACTTCACCTCCTACCCGGTGACCATCCGGGTGGCCAGGGTGGTGGCAGAGCTGTCCCGCACCCACGGCCGGCAGGCGGCGGGCGGAGTCGTCATCGACGTCCGGCTGACCCAGTCGGAACTCGCCACGATCTGCGGCGCCTCGGAGACCTCGATCCAGAAGAGCCTCCGGGAGTTGCGCAACGAGGCCCTGGTGGACACCGACTATCGGCGGATGACCGTCCGTGACCTGGACGGGCTGCGGACCCTCGGCCGCCTCGACGACGAGAACTGAACCGGCTCCGCTCCCCCGCCCCCGGATGTTAGGAAGGGTCCCCTCCTATGCACGAGGCGTGAGGAGGGGACCCTTCCTTACATCCGCGTCAGGCGCCGCGCAGGGTGGCGTCGAAGCGTTCGGCGGCCCGGGCCACCGCGGCGTCCCGGGCGGCGACCGCCTCGTCAACGGTCAGCGTCCGGTCCGGTGCGCGGAAGGTGAGCTTGTAGGCCAGCGACTTGCGGCCCGCGCCCAACTGCTCGGAGGCGTACACGTCGAACAGCCGCACCGACTCCAGCAGGTCGCCGGCGCCCTCGGTGAGGGCCTGCCGCACCGCCTCCGCCGGAACCGACTCGTCCACCACCAGCGCCACGTCGATCAGCGCCGGCGGGAAGCCGGACACCGTCGGCGCGAGCGCCACCGGCGCCTCGGGCAGCGCGTCCAGGTCCAGCTCCATGGCGCTGGTCCGGCGGGGCAGTTCCAGGGTGGCCAGCACCGTCGGGTGCAGTTCACCAGCGTGGCCGACCACCGTGCCGTCCACCAGCAACGCCGCGCACCGGCCGGGGTGCCAGGGGGCGTGCTCGACGGCCCGTACCTCGATGGTGTCCTGCGGCACCCCGGCGGCGGCCAGCACCGCCCGGCCCGCCTCGACCGCGTCCGCCCAACCGGCGGCCCGACCCGCACCCCACCAGCCGGCCGGTTCGACGTCGCCGGTCAGCACGGCCGCGACGTGCCGGGGCTGGTCCGGAACCACCGCGTCGGCGGCGGCGAACTCCTCATCGGTGGGACGCCGGTCGACGCCCATGACCGGTGGACGCCCGGCGCCCGGACGCGCACGGAAGACCGCGCCGATCTCGTAGAGCGCCAGGTCGCGCAGCCCACGGCCGAGATTGCGGCGGACGATGCCGAGCAGCGGGCCGAGCAGCGTCGTGCGCAGCAGCGGCTCCTCCTCGGACAGCGGGTTGGCCAGCCGGACCGCCTGGCGACGCAGGTCGCCGTCGGGCAGACCGAGCTGGTCGGCCAGCTCGGCCGAGACGAACGGGTGCGCCAGCACCTCGACGAAGCCGCGCTCGGCCAGCGAACGGGACACCGCGCGGTGGCGCCGCTGCCGCACGGTCAACCCCCGGCCGGGCGGCGCGGTCGGCAACACCGACGGCACCTTGTCGTACCCGTCGAGGCGGGCCACCTCCTCGACCAGGTCGGCCGGGTCGGTCAGGTCGGGACGCCAGGTGGGCGGGGTGACGCCGAGCGCCTCGACACCGGCGACGGCACCCACCTCACCCGGGTCCTCGGCGAGCCGGTCGCCGCCCCGGGCCACGGTGCACCCGACCTGTTCCAGCAGGGCCACCACCCGGGCCGGCGAGTACTCCACGCCGACCCGCCGGGTGGCCAGGTCGACCGGCAGCACCACCGGCGTACGCGGCGCGACGTGGTCGATGTCCAGCACTTCGTCGGCGACGGCGCCGCCCGCGTACTCGGTGAGCAGCCGCACCGCCCGCTCCAGCGCGACCAGCGGCAGGGCCGGGTCCACGCCCCGCTCCCACCGCTTCGCGGCCTCGCTGAACAGCTTGTGCCGACGGGCGGTACGCCCGACCATCACCGGATCCCAGTGCGCGGCCTCGAACAGCACGTTGACGGTGCCGGACACGACCTCGCTGGTCTCGCCGCCCATCACGGCGGCGAGCGAGATCGGCACGCCGGAGCCCTCACCGGCGAGCGGGTTCGGCGACCCGGTGTCGCAGATGACCATGTCCTCCGGCGCGAGCGCCCGGGTCACCCCGTCGAGCGTGCTCAGCTTCTCGCCCGCTTCGGCCCGCCGGACCACCAGCGCGCCGGTGATCCGGTCGGCGTCGAAGGCGTGCATCGGCTGGCCGAGTTCCAGCATCACGTAGTTGGTGATGTCGACCGGCAGCGAGATGGTGCGGATGCCGGCGAGGGTCAGCCGCCGCTGCATCCAGTCGGGGCTCGGTGCGGCCGGGTCCACGCCACGCACCAGCCGGGCCGCGAACCGGTCACAGCCGACCGTGTCCCGCACCTCGACCGGGTACGCCGGTGCGGCCGTGCCGGCCGGCGCGGGGACGAGACCGGGGTCCCGGAAGCTCACCCCGAGGGCGTGCGCCAACTCGCGGGCGAGCCCCCGCAGCGACATCTGGTAGCCCCGATCCGGGGTGATCTCCACCTCCACCACCACGTCGTCGAGGCCGACCACCGGTCGGGCGTCGTCGCCGGGCTTGGCGGCGGCACCCTCGGGCAGCACCACGATGCCGTCGTGGTCGTCGCCGAGGCCCAGTTCGCGCTCCGAGCAGATCATGCCGTTGGAGTTGCGCCCGTACGTCTTGCGGGCGCCGATGGCGAAGCCACCCGGCAGGACACCGCCGGGCAGGATCACCACCACCCGGTCACCCGGGACGAAGTTGCGCGCCCCGCAGACGATCTCCTGTGGCTCGCCGGTGCCGTTGGCGGCACCCACGTCGACCCGGCAGAACCGGATCGGCTTCTTGAAGCCGGTCAGCTCCTCGATCTCGAGGACCTCACCGACCACCAGCGATCCACGGACCGTGTCGGCCAGGTCCACGATCGACTCGACCTCGATACCGAGGTCGACCAGGGCCCGCTCCAGCTCGGCGGCGGGCAGGTCGGTCGGGAGGTCGACGTACTCCCGCAGCCAACTGACAGAAACTCGCATGACTTGTAACCACCGTCTCCGTGACTCGTACCCGTCGCCCTACACCCCGGCCCCGAACGCGCGGGTGAACCGCACGTCGCCTTCGGCCATGTCCCGCATGTCGCTGACCCCGTGCCGGAACATCACCGTCCGGTCGATGCCCATGCCGAACGCGAACCCCGAGTAGACCTCCGGGTCGATGCCGCAGGCGCGCAGCACCCGCGGGTTGACCATGCCGCAGCCGCCCCACTCCACCCAGCGGGGACCGTCGCGGTGCTCCGGGAACCAGACGTCGAACTCGGCCGACGGCTCGGTGAACGGGAAGTAGTGCGGCCGGAACCGGGTCCGCGCACCCTCGCCGAACATCGCCCGGGCGAAGTGGTCGAGGGTGCCACGCAGGTGGGCCATGGTGATGCCCTTGTCCACCACCAGGCCCTCGACCTGGTGGAAGACCGGGGCGTGGGTGGCGTCCAACTCGTCGGTGCGATAGACCCGGCCCGGCACGACCACATAGATCGGCGGCTTGCGGGTCAGCATGGTGCGGGCCTGCACCGGCGAGGTGTGGGTCCGCAGGACCAGCCCCGACTCCTCGGCGGGTGCGATGTGGAAGGTGTCCATCAGGCCGCGCGCCGGGTGGTCCGGCCCGATGTTCAACGCGTCGAAGTTGGTCCACTCCAGCTCGACCTCGGGCCCCTCGGCCACCTCGTAGCCCATCCCGACGAACAGGTCGCTGATCTGCTCGGTCAGCAGGCTGACCGGGTGCCGGGAACCGCGCGGCCGCCGGTCGTAGGGCAACGTCACGTCGACGCGCTCCTCCACCAGCACCCGCTCGGCCTGTTCGCGCTCCAGCACCTCGGCGCGGGCGGCGTGGGCCTGCTCGATGGCGCGGCGGGCCTCGTTGACCCGCTTGCCGGCGTCGGACTTGGCGGCCGGCGGCAGCGCGCCGATCTCCCGGCGGGCCAGCGAGACCGGGGCCCGGTCACCGAGGTGCGCCGGACGCACCACGGCCAGCGCGTCGGGGTCACCGGCGGCGGCGAACGCCTGCTCGGCCTCGGTCACGGCCTCGGCCAGGGCGGCCGGGTCGAGCAGGGCGACCTGCTTCGGGTCGTACGGATCGTTGCGGTAGCTCATGGCGTACGGGCACTCCCTCACGGCGGTGCCGGCCCTCACGGGCGGCGAAGCGAGTCTACGGACGCGCGGCTGTGCCGCAGCCCGCCGGTGGGAGTCGCGTGGAGAGCAGGTCAGGCCCGCCGCCCGCCGACACCGGCGGGCTGGCTAAAGGAACGCCGAGTCGCGTTCACCATGGGGGCCGCTCTCTTCGTGCTGGATCGTCTCGGGCGGTGCGCCTGACCGGAGGTCAGCGCTGTGCTCTCGCCGAAGCGTACAGGCAGACGGCCGCCGCCGCAGCCAGGTTGAGGCTCTCCGCGCGCCCGTGCAGCGGCACCCGGACCCGGGCGTCGGCGGCCTCGGCCAGCTCGGCGGGAAGGCCGTGCGCCTCGGAGCCGAACAGCCAGGCGGTGGGCGCGGCGAGCCGGCCGGCGTCGGCCAGGTCGTCGAGGTCGTCGGTGCCGTGCCCGGTGGCGGCGAGCACCGTCAGCCCGGCGGCCCGCGCCGCGACGACCACCTCGGCGGGGTCACGTTCGCGGACCACGTCGACGTGGAACAGGCTGCCGGCCGAGGACCGGACACACTTGCCGTTGTACGGGTCGACCGCCTCCCCGGCGAACACCACCGTGGCGGCCCCGGCCGCGTCGGCGGTGCGCAGCACGGTGCCGGCGTTGCCCGGGTCACGGATGCCGGCGAGCACGGCGACCAGGCGCGGGCGTCGGGCCAGGGCGGTCTCCAGCGGTACGTCGACGTGCTCGCAGACGGCGACCAGGCCCTGCGGGGCGACGGTCTCGGCGAGCGCGGCGAGCGCCTCCTCGGTCACCTCGGAGACGGGTACGTCGTCCCCGGCAGCGGCTGCCGCGAGGTCGGCGTACCGGTCGAGGGCGGCCGGCGTCCCGAACAGCTCCCGCACCGTACGCGGACGGGCCAGGGCCTCCCGGACCGCCTGCGGCCCCTCGGCCAGGAACCGGCCGGTGGCCTCGCGCTCCCGGCGGCGCTGGAGCCGACGGGCGGCGACCACCCTGGGGGTACGCGGCGTGAAGGTCATGTCGTCCTCACCACACACGCGCGAGGCGCCCCCGGTCGAGGGGACGCCTCACTGCGTTGTGCGGGGATCAGGCGGCCTGAGCCGGCGCGCCGCCGGTGCCCTCGGCCTTGACCGCAGCCCGGGCCAGCTCGACGATCGCCGCGAACGCGGGAGCGTCGTGGACAGCCATGTCGGCCAGGATCTTGCGGTCGACCTCGATGCCGGCCAGCCGCAGGCCCTGGATCAGGCGGTTGTAGGTCATCCCGTTGGCACGGGCGCCCGCGTTGATCCGCTGGATCCACAGCTGCCGGAAGTCGCCCTTGCGGTCGCGACGGTCCCGGTAGGCGTACTGCATCGAGTGCAGCACCTGCTCCTTGGCCTTGCGGTACAGCCGGGAGCGCTGACCGCGGTAGCCGCTCGCGGTCTCCAGCAGGGTACGGCGCTTCTTCTGGGCGTTCACAGCCCGCTTGACGCGTGCCATCTCAACTCCTTCTTGGACTCAGGGTGGCGCGCGTCAGCGGCCGAGCAGCTTCTTGAGGCGCTTGACGTCGGACTTGGCCACCTCGACCAGGCCCGTCAGCCGCCGGGTACGGGTGGAGGACTTCTTCTCCAGGTTGTGGCGCAGACCGGCCTGCTGCTTCATGATCTTGCCCTTACCGGTCACGCGGACCCGCTTGCCCGTCCCCGTGTGGCTCTTCATCTTCGGCATGTGGAACGTCTTCTCCCCTGTTACTCGCCGCTGTTGTCGGCGACGGTGCCGGTGTCACCGGCTGCTGCGGTCTCGCCGGCCTCCGGTGCGGCGGAGCCCTCCGCTGCCCGGTCCCGGGGCGCTCCGCCCCGGGAGGCGACCGCGGCGACCGCGGCGGCCTTGGTGGCGCGGTGCGGCGCGAGCACCATGATCATGTTTCGACCGTCCTGCTTCGGAGCGGCCTCGACGTACCCCAGCTCCGAGATCTCGCTCTCCAGCCGACGCAGGAGCCGGTAACCCAGCTCCGGGCGACTCTGCTCGCGACCGCGGAACATGATCGTCACCTTGACCTTGTCGCCGGCTTTGAGGAACCGCACCACGTGACCCTTCTTGGTCTCGTAGTCGTGCGGATCGATCTTCGGCCGGAGCTTCATCTCCTTGATGACGGTCTGCTGCTGGTTACGCCGCGCTTCGCGCGCCTTCAGTGCGCTCTCGTACTTGAACTTGCCGAAGTCCATGAGCTTGCACACCGGCGGGCGCGCCATGGGCGCAACCTCGACCAGGTCCAGATCGACGTCCGCGGCCAGCTGAAGGGCGCGCTCCAGCGGGACGATGCCCACCTGCTCACCCTCGGGGCCGACCAGTCGGACCTCACGTGCCCGGATCTGCTCGTTCACGCGTGGTTCGACGCTGATGGGGCCTCCTCGAGTCGGTTCTTCATGCGTGTCCGACCCTGCGGCTCCCGGGTGGGAACCGACCCGGAAAGCAGAAGGCCCCGGCGCATGCCAGGGCCCGCTCGACCGGTCGGCACGATCACAGGATCGCGCATCCCGGCCCGGGACATGCCCGGAACCGGAGACCGGACCCGGCCGCCGCAGTCGGCGACTCGGGTGGGAGCAGGCGCCCCACTTTCATGGCCACCCGCGCAACGCGGACAGCCTGGTCGACTCGACCACACTACACCCTCGGTAACCGGGACCCCAAACCGACCCGCCTCCTCCCGAATGCACCCTCCACCACGCACTCCGCCTCGACCGACCCCCACGCTGGCTCACCCCACTCCCCTCCCGGCTGCCTCCCTGCGCTGGCCCACCCCACCCTTGTTCACCTGCTCCCCTGCACTGGCTGCTCACCCTGCACCGGCTCGCCCCGCCCGCACTGGTCCACCCTGCTGTCGGCGCGACGGGTAGTCGTGGTCATGTTCGCGCCCTGTCGAGCTGAACCGTCGACGCCATCACCGAGAGCCGAAGCCATGGCGATCCGTTCACGCCGTCAGCTCGACAGCGACCGACCCTGTGGTGGAGGGCAACGGCGGAGGTGACTCGACGCGACAGCAACCGGCCAAGGCAGAGGGCGGCCAGCGCGAGGACGACCTCAGCGCCGCAGACTGCTAAGAGGGGACGGGTCAGCGGGCGGCGCGTTCGGCGACGGCGGTCAGGTGCGCCTGGTGCAGGCGGCGCAGGGCACGGACGCCGTCGACAGCGAGCTGCTTGTCGGCGGCCTGGAGGGCGACCACCGGCATCAGGTCGTCGTCGTACAGCTCCAGGGCCGCCCACGGAGCGCCCCGGTCGAAGCGGATGCCCCGGACGACCTCCCAGGGCAGCTCGTACGAGCCGATGATGTTGCGGACCCGGATGCGGTGGGCGTCCGCCTCGACCCGGGGACGGGTGAACAGCAACGTGCCGAGGGCGAAGAGGACGCCGAGCCCGATCATGGCGAACTGGTCACCGCGCTGGAAGGTGCCGTAGCCGTTACCGGTGGGGCCGGTCAGCGTGGTGGCGATCAGGGCGAACACGACGACCAGCACGACCGCCGATATCCAGCAGACCAGCCGGATGCGGTGCGGTCGCAGGCGGATCGGCCCGGTGCCGTCCACCGGCTCGCGCTCGGTCGTGCCGGCACTGGCCTGCGTCGCGTCCTGCCGCTCACTCATGTCCCCAGTTTGCCACCCGGTCCCGGCGGGTCGTCCGGCGCCACACGGACCGCACCCAGGGTGGCGACCAGGGCGAGCGCGAGCGCCGGCGGGCGCGGCCTCACAGCCGGCAGGCGTGGATGTTGGTGACCAGGATCGCCCGGGCGCCGAGGTCGTAGAGCTCGTCCATGATCCGGTGTACGTCGTCGCTGAGCACCATGGCCTGCACCGCCACCCAGCCCTCCCGGTGCAGCGGGGAGACGGTCGGCGACTCGATGCCGGGAGTCAGCGAGCTGGCCCGGTCCAGCAGTCCGGCCGGCACGTCGTAGGCGAGCATCACGTAGCGGCGGGCCACCAGCACGCCGTGCAGCCGCCGCAGCAGTTGCTCGGCCTGCGGGTGGACGTCGGCGCCGACCCGGCGGACCAGCACCGCCGACGAGCGCAGCAGCGGCTCGCCGAAGACCACCAGCCCGGCCTGGCGCAGCGTGGCGCCGGTCTCGACCACGTCGGCGACGACGTCGGCGACGCCGAGCCGGATGGCGTTCTCCACCGCGCCGTCGAGCCGGATCACGTCGGCCTTGACGCCCAGCCCGGTGAGGTGCCGCTCGACCAGCCCCGGGTACGCGGTGGCGATCCGGTGCCCGCCGAGTTCGCGGACGTCGTCGACGTCGCCCGCGCGGGCGGCGAAGCGGAAGGTGGCCCGGCCGAAGTTGAGATCGACGATCTCCTCGGCCGGCGCGCCGGAGTCGATCAGCAGGTCCCGGCCGGTGATGCCGACGTCCAGGTCACCGGAGCCGACGTAGGTGGCGATGTCCTTCGGGCGCAGGTAGAAGAACTCGATGTCGTTTGGTTCGTCCCGGCAGACCAGGTCCTTGGGGTCGGTGCGCTGGCGGTAGCCCGCCTCGCGCAGCATCGTGGCGGCCGATTCGGCCAGGGCGCCCTTGTTGGGTACGGCGACACGCAGCATGACGGAATGCTCCTTCGATCGGGTTGAGGTCGACGGCGGGGCACTCACAGATGTCGGTAGACGTCCTTCAGGTCGAGACCGCTGGCCAGCATCAACACCTGGACCTGGTAGAGCAGCTGGGAGATCTCCTCGGCGGTGCGCTCGGGCCCCTCGTGCTCGGCGGCCATCCACGACTCGGCCGCCTCCTCGACGACCTTCTTGCCGATGAAGTGCACGCCCTTCTCCAGCGCGGCGACCGTGCTGGAGCCCGGGGTACCGGCGGCGGCCTTGGCCTGCAGCTCGGCGAACAACTCCTCGAACGTCTTCACGGATCCGGATTCTTTCAGTCGCCCTCGGTCGCCGTGATGACGGGTCGGTGCCGACCGCTGGACGGGACCGGAATTCCCTACCGATGCGATAGGATACCCCTTCGACGTTCGCCGATGCAGGTCGTACGCTGTCCGCCATGGTCAGCACTCCTCGCATCCTCGCGCTCGCGGCCGCCGGCTCGGTCCTGCTCGCGGCCAGCGCCTGCGCGCCCGAACCCGAACCCGCTCCCCAGCCCTCCGCGTCCGCCGCGTGCGCCAAGGAGAGCCTGGTCACCCGTACGCCGGGCAAGCTCACCATCGCCACCGACGAGCCCGCGCACCAGCCGTGGTTCGTCGACGACGAGCCCGACAACGGGGAGGGCTTCGAGTCCGCCGTGGCGTACGCGGTGGCCGAGAAGCTCGGGTACGCCCGCGCGGACGTGGTCTGGACCCGGGTCAAGTTCGACACCGCCATCGCGCCCGGGCCGAAGAACTTCGACTTCGACATCAACCAGTTCTCCATCAGCGACGAGCGCAAGCGGGCGGTGGACTTCTCCGCGCCGTACTACCTGGTGCGGCAGTCGGTCATCACGCTGAAGTCGTCGAAGATCGCGGGGAGGACGTCGCTGGCCGACCTGCGGGACGCCAAGCTCGGCGCCCAGGTCGGCACGACCAGCTACCAGGCGATCACCGACCTGGTGAAGCCGACGGTCGAGCCGCAGGTCTACAACAGCAACGACGACGCCAAGAAGGCGCTGCAGAACGGGCAGATCGACGGGCTGGTGGTGGACCTGCCGACGGCGTTCTCCATCACCTCGGCCGAGATCGACGACGCGGTGATCGTCGGGCAGCTCCCCCAGGTGGGTACGCCGGAGGCGTTCGGGCTGCTGCTGGACAAGGACTCCCCGCTGACCGGCTGCGTCAGCGGTGCGGTCGGTCAGCTCTCCGGCGACGGCGTGCTCAAGCAACTGGAGCAGCAGTGGCTCGCCCAGGTGGCGGGTGCGCCCGAACTCACGTGAGCACCCTCACCCACCACGACCCGTCGCTCGCGCAGCGGGCCCGAGCGGCACTCGTCCGCGCATCGTGACGAGAGTCACCGCCCCTGGCCGGCCGGTTTGTACTCTTGATTGGGTACAAACCGGCCATGACGACGTCACTAGAGGTTCCGATGCCCCGTTCCGTGTCCGACCCCGTCGACGTCGCCCACCTGCGGAAGGTCCTCGACGGGCCGTGGGCCGAGGTCCGCGACGCACACCGGGACAAACTCGACGCCCGCTTCCTCCCGGTGCATGGGGAGAGCGGCGACCAGGCCCGGGAACGGATCAGCCGACTGCTCACCGAACTACCGGCCGAGCTGGGCATGGCGGCGTCCTTCCCCACCGAGTACGGCGGCCGCGCCGACATCGGCGCCTCGGTCGTGGCCAGCGAGATGCTGGCGCAGGTCGACCTGTCGCTGATGGTCAAGGCGGGCGTGCAGTGGGGCCTGTTCGGCGGGGCGGTGCTGGCGCTCGGCACCCGCCACCACCACGACGCCCACCTGCGGAACATCGTCTCGGGCGACCTTCTCGGCTGCTTCGCGATGACCGAGACCGGTCACGGCTCGGACGTCCAGCAACTGCGCACCACCTGCACGTACGACCCGGAGACGCAGACCTTCGACCTGCACACCCCGCACCAGGCCGCCCGCAAGGACTACATCGGCAACGCCGCCCGGGACGGCCGGATGGCGGTGGTCTTCGCGCAACTGATCACCGGCGGGCAGCGGCATGGCGTCCACGCCTGGCTGGTGCCGATCCGCGACGCCGACGGCAACCCGATGCCCGGCGTGACCATCGGCGACGCCGGGCCCAAGGCCGGGCTCCTCGGCGTGGACAACGGGCGACTCAGCTTCGACCACGTCCGCGTGCCGCGCGACATGCTGCTGGACCGTTACGGCCAGGTCGCTGCGGACGGCACCTACTCCAGCCCGATCGCCGACGACTCCCGGCGCTTCTTCACCATGCTCGGCACCCTGGTCCGGGGCCGGGTGAGCGTGGGCGGCGCGGCAGCGGCGGCCACCAAGTCGGCGCTGACCATCGCGGTCCGCTACGGCGACGTCCGCCGCCAGTTCGGCACCCCCGACGCCGACCGTGAGGTGCTGCTCAACGACTACCTGGCGCACCAGCGCAAGTTGCTGCCCGCCCTGGCCACCACCTATGCGTTGCACTTCGCCCAGGCCGAGCTGGTCGCCGCGATCCACGAGGTGCAGGGCGGCGACGAGCCGGTCGACGAGCACCGGCAGCGGGAGCTGGAGTCGCGTGCCGCCGGTCTCAAGGCCGCGCAGACCTGGCACGCCACCCGGACCATCCAGATGTGCCGCGAGGCGTGCGGCGGCGCCGGCTACCTGGCCGAGAACCGGCTGCCCGGCCTCAAGGCCGACACCGACGTCTTCACCACGTTCGAGGGCGACAACACGGTCCTGCTGCAACTGGTGGCCAAGGGGCTGCTCACCGGCTACCGGGACGAATTCGGTTCGCTGGACGGCTGGGGGCGCGCCTCGTTCGTCGCCGAGCAGGTGCGCGAGATGGTGCTGGAGCGTACCGCCGCGCGGGCGCTCATCGAGCGGCTCGTCAGCGCGGTGCCCGGCCGGGGCGAGGAGGTAGCCGTCACCGACCGGGGCTGGCAGCTCGCCGTCTTCGAGGACCGCGAGAAGCACCTCCTCGACGGCGCGGTCCGGCGGCTGCGCAACGGCGCGAGCACCAAGCGGGACCGGCCCTTCGACATCTTCAACGACGTGCAGGACCACGTCCTCACCGTCGCCTCCGCGCACATCGACCGGGTGACGCTGGAGGCGTTCGTCGCCGGCATCGAACGCACCACCGACCCGGCCGTCGCGGCCCTGCTCTCCCGCGTCTGCGACCTGTACGCACTCAGCGTCATCGAGGCCCACAAGGGATGGTTCCTGGAGCACGGCCGGCTCACTCCGGCCCGCGCCAAGGCGATCACCGCAGTGGTCAACAGCCTGCTCAAGGAGCTGCGCCCACAGATGCGCACTCTGGTGGACGGCTTCGCCATCCCGGAGGCGTGGCTGCACTGCGCCATCCTGCGCGAGGAGGCCGACCGGCAGGAGGCGATGACCGCTCACGACCAGTTCCCGACTGTTCGGTAACGGATCGCGGACAGGACGATCACCGGGCGGTACCCCATCCTGAGGCGACACCCCTCATCGACGGGAGACCCCTGGTGATCTGGATCATCGAGAGCAAGAGCAAGCTGAGCCGCGTGTTCGCGGCCGACCTCAGGCGCCTCCGGGCCAACGAGGCGGTCGCGGCGCACGTCACCCGGTCCGTGCTGAACAGCACGATCGCCGAGATGCAGACTCCGCTCGTACCCGCGCTCGCGCCTGACGAGCCGGTGCTGGTCCTCGCCCACTCCGGCTACGCGCTCGACGACCGGCACAACGAGGACCGGCCCTGGGTCGGTGGACGATGGCTGGACGAGTTCGTACAGGACGTGACGGCGAAGTTCACCCCCGCCGGCATCAGCGGCCGTACGCTCTGGTTCCTCGTCTGCCACACCGGGCACGACGTGACCACGCTGGGCAACCTGCTGGCCGCCGCCGGGGTGAACGACGTGACGGTGTACATGCCGACGGACTTCATGTACATCAGCAAGACCGGCATCCCGCACGTGGTGAAGAGCGAGGCCGACCTCGAAGCCGTCAACAAGGACGTCGCAAAATGGGACAGCGACTACATGAGCATCGCGGGCTCGCAGCCCACCGGTGCCTACTGGGCCGGCTGCACGGTCAGGAACCAGGTAGTCACCAAGCTGGGCGCGCGGACGGTCGAAGAAGCCGTCCGGGAGCAGTTCGACCCGGACGAGGACGAGGCCTGAGCCGCCGTCGCCGGGGACCGGGACGCGGTCCCCGGCGACAGGCGGCGCTCGTGGCGACGGCTAATCTCAGCGAGGCCGGTCCCGATTCACGGCGTTCGTCGCGTCACGCCGACCAGCGTCGCCAGTCGCGCGACGTCGGCCGCTGCTGGTGAGCCCCGGGCGATCTCGGCGATCAGCGTACGAGCCAGCGGACGGCACCGGACCTCTGCCGGCGCCGTCCGATGCGCCTCGACCAGCGTGCGGCCGGCCCCCCGCAGGTCACCCGCTTGGAGGTACGCCCGCGTGGCGTCGAGGAGGTAGGCCGCCTGATACTCGCCGGGCAACCGCCGCAGCAATCCCCGTCGCAGGATGTTCTCGTGCCGGAACAGAGCGTCGCCGATATCACCGAGTTCGGTCGCCACGACCACCCGGGCCAACTCCACTGCCGTCATCCCGAAGGTGACGTGGCAGTCCGCACCCCCATCTCTGATCCGGTTGGCTATTCCAGCAGCCTGCTCGATCGACGCCACCGCACCAGACGTGTCTGAGGCGGCGGCAGCAGCCATCGCGGCTTGCAGCAACAGCGTGCCCCGCACGGACAGATCTCCCGCTCCCGCCTGCCTCTGGTCGACACAGCGGGCCGCAGCGATCGCTGTGACGTCATCGCGAGCTGATTCCGGCCTGCTGCCCGCAAGGCTTGACCGAGTGGGATCCGGTACGCCTGCACCAGCAGTTCGACTCCTGCTCGGGCATCGGACCGATGTGCGTGCTGCACGGAGACCAACAGCTCCGGAAGAGTCCGCAACACCTGCGGGTAGTGAGCGTGCTGATAGGTCAACCAGGCATGCGTGACCTGTCGCCGAACCTCTTCGACACTGCTCGACCGGCTCGAAGCGCTGGGTCGAAACACGTCATGGCAGGCGATGACGGCATGCCGTCGTCACCCTCGATCATCCTGGTATCACAGAGAGCAAGTCGCCTCGTCCGCTACGGCATGCCGGACAGGGCGAGTTGGCGGACAGCCGCAATGACCTCGTTAGTCAGCCGTCGAGACGCGGAGGCAACGGCTATCTGATCCGCCGCTGCCAACGTCTCGCCAGCCGCCGCCAGTTCGCCGGCCTGCCCCTGCGCGATGGCCAGGTGCACGAGGTTGCGCCCGTGCCAATCCGCTCCGGCCGCCTCCTCGCTCACCCCTGCGGCACCCGTCATCAGCAGTTCCAGCGCCCGATCGTTCGCACGGCTGTCCGTCGCGCCGAGATAGCGCCACGCGATGCCGTGCTGCACGGCGAAGAACGACGGCGTGTACCAGTAGCCCCATGGGGACAACGGCCCCTCCGCAGCCTGGTCTGCCAACTCGGACGCCTCGGCCAGACAGCTACTCACTTCGGCGGCAGCCGCGCCCGCCATAGCCAATCCTCTAGCCTCCTGACCTGCGCAGTAGGCACGCAGCGCAGGATCGACGCTGTCGTCCCGTCGAGCGGCGCGGGACAGTCCGACCGTTGCCGGCAGATCACCCTGCCATTCCGCTTGGTGGCCCTGAAACGACAGCACGGTGGCGACTAGATTCTTGTTGCCGGCCTCGTTCGCCCATTGCAGAGCCCGCGCGTGCCAGACAGTCGCCGCACGCGTGTCCCCTCGGGCGATACCCAGCCATCCCGCGAACTGTGCCCACTGAGCAGCCATGTCCGCCATCTCGGCTCTCGTCCCCACAGGTGCGTCGCGCAGCAGGGACACCACCGTGTCGAGTTGCATCCGGACCGCTCCCATCACGGGTCCAGACCCGATGGCATCCTCCAAGCGGCGGTAACCCGCGAGGAGATTGCCGAGAGCGTTGACCGCAGCGGAATCGACGTGATGGGGCCGCAGCGCCGCAAATGCCAGCCGCTCCCCCACTTCCGGAGCCGTCGACACCATTCCGGCCAATGCTCCCTGCGCCTGGAGCGCGCGGTCCAGGCGGGCCGCGATCTCCACGGTGGGTTTGGTCTGCCCCGACTCGAACTGGTGAATCAAGCTTTTTCCGTGGTTGACAACGGCGGCCAACTGCCGCAGAGACAGCCCCCGCTCCTCACGCAACCGCCGCAACTCAGCAGCGAAACGCGGGTCCACAATCGTGCTCGCACGTGGAGGCATATCCCGGTCCCCTCATCGTCCGGACCTGTCCTAGGAATTGGCGTCGGGATCCGCCACTTCACGCTGAAAGAATTCGCCTCTGCTGGCCGATGTCAGAATGCTACGTTCCGATCCGCGTAGGCACTCACGCAAGAGTAGAGGTAGCGGCTCCCACCGCCATCCTCCACCGATTTATTGATCAATTGAAGCGGCGGCTCGCAGTTTCTCCACTGCCCGCGTACACCCTCCGCTGGAGGGGTGACGGGCGGTCAGGTGCCGAAGCCGACGCGCTGGTTGCCAGCGGTGGCGACGTTCCGGACGGCCAGCGCCGCGTCGAGTGCGGCGACGGTGGCCGACCAGCCCTTGTCCTCGGCGGAGCCGGGCAGCCCGGCCCGGTCGCGGGCCTGCTCGATGGTGTCGACGGTGAGCACGCCGTGTGCCACCGGCTTGCCCTCGTCCAGCGCGATCCGGGTCAGCCCGTCGGTGACCGAACGGCAGACGTAGTCGAAGTGCGCGGTCGCGCCACGGATCACCACGCCGAGCGCCACCACCACGTCGCAGCGGCGAGCCAGCGCCTGCGCGACCACCGGCAGCTCCACCGAGCCGGCGACCCGGGCCGTCACGGCCCGCGCGCCGCACGCCTGCGCGGCGGCGACGGCCCGGTCCAGCATGTGGTCGGTCAGCTCACCGTGCCAGCGCGCCGCGACCACCCCCACGGTCATCCCGGACGCGTCGACCGGGGTCGTCCCCGGCTCGCCGAAACCCGCCATCTCGCCTACGCTCCGATCTCTTTGCCGGCGACCGGGCGACCCATCGGGGCCTCCGACCCCTCGTCCAGGTCGAGCAGGTGGCCCATCCGGTCCCGCTTGGTGCGCAGGTAGCGCACGTTCTCCGGGTGCGGGCGCACCGGCAGGCCCTCGCGGCCGGTCACGGTGAGCCCGTAGCCCTCCAGCCCGGCGCGCTTGGCCGGGTTGTTGGTCAGCAGCCGCATCGTGCGGACCCCGAGGTCGTAGAGGATCTGCGCGCCGGTGCCGTAGTCCCGGGCGTCGGCCGGCAGACCCAGGTCCAGGTTCGCGTCGACGGTGTCCCGGCCCTGGTCCTGCAACTGGTACGCCTGGAGCTTGTGCAGCAGGCCGATGCCGCGTCCCTCGTGGCCGCGTACGTAGAGGACCACGCCCCGGCCCTCCCGGGCCACCCGCTCCAGCGCGGCGTCGAGCTGCGGCCCGCAGTCGCAGCGCACCGAGGCGAAGACGTCGCCGGTCAGGCACTCGGAATGCACCCGCACCAGCACGTCCCGGCCGTCACCGAGGTCGCCCATCACCAACGCCACGTGCTCGGCCGTGTCGTACTCGCTGCGGTAGCCCAACGCCCGGAACACCCCGTGCTCGGTGGGCATCCGCGCGTCGGCGACCAGCTCCACCTGCTTCTCGGTACGCCGCCGGTAGGCGATCAGGTCGGCGATGGTGATCAGGGTCAGCGAGTGCTCGGCGCGGAACTTCTCCAGGTCCGGCAGCCGCATCATGGTGCCGTCGTCGTTGACCAGCTCGCAGAGCACACCGGCCGGACGCAGCCCGGCCAACCGGGTCAGGTCCACGGCCGCCTCGGTGTGCCCCGGCCGGCGCAGCACCCCGCCGGTGCGGGCGCGCAGCGGCACCACGTGTCCGGGTCGGGCCAGGTCGGTCGGGCCGGTGGCCGGGTCGGCGAGCAGCCGGATGGTGTGTGCGCGGTCGGCGGCGGAGATGCCGGTGCTCACGCCCTCGCGGGCGTCGACGGTCACCGTGTACGCGGTCTGCCGCCGGTCCTGGTTGGTGTGGTGCATGGGCGGCAGGTCGAGCCGGTCGCACTCGTCCTCGGTGAGCGGCACACAGATGAAGCCGGAGGTGTGCCGTACGGTGAAGGCGAGCAGGTCCGGGGTGGCCAGCTCGGCGGCGAAGATCAGGTCGCCCTCGTTCTCCCGGTCGGCGTCGTCGGTCACGACGACCGGCCGACCGGCGGCGATCTCGGCCAGCGCGTCCTCGATGCGATCGAAGGTCATGCCGTCACCTCCTTGGCGGCGAGCAGGCGCTCGACGTACTTGGCCAGGACGTCGGTCTCCAGGTTGACCGGGTCGCCGACGGTGCGGGCGCCGAGCGTGGTCAGCGAGAGCGTGGTGGGGATCAGGCCGACGGAGAACCAGTCGGCACCGACCTCGGCCACCGTCAGCGACACCCCGTCCACGGTGATCGACCCCTTCTCCACCACGTACTTGGAGAGCGCGGCGGGCAGCCGGAACCGGACCGTCTCCCAGCGGTCGGCCGGTTCCCGGGAGATCACCTCGCCCACCCCGTCGACGTGCCCCTGCACCAGGTGGCCGCCGAGGCGGCTGTTGAGTGCGGCGGCGCGTTCCAGGTTGACCGCGTCGCCGGCCCGCAGTGTGCCCAGCGCCGTACGCCGGAGCGTCTCGCCCATCACGTCGGCGGTGAACACCCCGCCGTCGACCTCCACCACGGTCAGGCAGACGCCGTTGACCGCGATCGAGTCGCCGTGCCGGGCGTCGGAGGTGACCAACGGGCCACGTACGGCGACGGTGGCCGAGTCCTGCGCCGTCGGGGTGATCCCGACGACCTCGCCCAGTTCCTCGACGATGCCGGTGAACATGCCTAGCCCTCCCTCTTTCGGGGCATCGCGGTGATCCGCAGGTCGGGACCGATCTGCGTAACGTCGGTGAGTTCCAGGTCGATGGCCTCGGCGATGGTGCTCACCCCTGCGTCGACCAGAGCGGCGGGTCCGGCGCCGAGCAGCCGGGGCGCGAGGTAGCCGACGACCCGGTCGACCAGGCCGGCGGCCAGGAACGCCCCGGCCAGTCGCGGGCCGCCCTCCAGCAGCACGGCGCGTACCCCGCGCCCGTGCAGCGCGGCCATCAACGCGAACAGGTCCACGCCGCCGTCCGGGCCTGCGCCCACCTCGGCGGTGGTGGCGATCCAGGTCCGGGCCGCGCCGTCGCGGACCAGAGCGTCGGCCGGGGTACGCCCCGCCGAGTCGACCACCACCCGCAGCGGCTGCCGGATGGCGAGGCTGCCGTCGCGCAGGTTGCGGACGGTGAGCCGGGGGTCGTCGGCGAGCACGGTGCCGACGCCGACGACCACCGCGTCGACGGTGGCGCGCAGCGCGTGCACGTCCATCCGGGCCGCCTCGGACGTGATCCACATGCTGGTGCCGTCGGCCGCCGCGGAGCGGCCGTCCAGCGTCGCCGCGTACTTCCAGATGACGAAGGGCCAGCCCCGGCGCATGGCGGTCAGCCAGGCGATGTTGCCGTTCTCCGCCTCGGTGCCGCGTACCCCCAGGTCGACCCGGACCCCGGCGGCCCGCAGGGTGGCCGCGCCGCCGGTGGCGACCGGGTTGGGGTCCGGTACCGCGATCACCACCCGGGCGACCCCGGCCTGGACCAGCGCGGCACTACAGGGGCCGGTGCGGCCGGTGTGGTCGCAGGGTTCCAGGGTGACGACCGCGGTGCCGCCCTGGGCCCGCCGCCCGGCCTGCGCCAGCGCGACGATCTCGGCGTGCGGACCGCCGGCGTACGCGTGGAAGCCCTCGCCGGCCACCTCGCCGTCGGCGTCGAGCAGGACACAGCCGACGACCGGGTTCGGACTGGTCGTACCGAGCCCGCGCGCCGCGAGCTCGATCGCGCGACGCATCGCCTCGTCGACGGAGACGCTCGCCATCACCTGGCCCTGCCCTCTCGCTCTACTCGCGCGGGCAGGAAGAGCGACTCGCGAGCAGGCGGCGCAGATCCGGGGACGGCAGAGCCGACCCGGCAGACGGTGTGCACGCCGAGAACCCGGCGAACCACACGCCCGTGCCGTCCCGCGCGCTGTCTCCCATCCGGACTGTCTGGGTGCGGTCCTGCCGCTCCCAACCGTCGGCCCCGGATTCTCACCAGGTCCACCGGGCGGACGAACCGCTCCCGGGTCGCGGGCTTACCACGGTCGGACCGTGGATCACCGCCGGTTCGGAATTACACCGAGTCCCGCCAGCGCGTGGTGGGTACTGAGGGAAGTCTTACACGCTTCGCCGGGTATTGCGCCACCCCGGCGAGCTACTTCACATGTCGGTGACCGGGATCGGCGACGCCCCGGCGGCGGTCCACCGCCACGTACGATCCGGGTTGACTCTTGGCCACGGTCTTCATCTCGGAGGCGATGGTCATCGCCTCCAGGGGGTCGGTGAGGCGTTTGTCCCGGTCCGAGACGGAGACCCCGATGGAGAGCGTGACCAGCGCGGCCCGGCGGATGTTGCCCCGCCGATCCTTCAGCTCCACGTAGCCGCGTTCCCGGTCGGTCGGGTCGTAGAGCGCGTCCGCGGCCTTCTCGAAGTCCGCCGACACCCGGGAGGTGAGCGGCAGGACCTGTTCCGGGGTGCAGACGAAGACGAAGTCGTCGCCGCCGACGTGACCGAGGAAGGCCGGGGGCAGCGCGACCGAGACCACCGCCCGGTGCAGGCTGCGGGCCAGCGCCGAGATGAAGCCGTCGCCCCGGGAGAAGCCGTACCGGTCGTTGACGCTCTTGAACCGGTCGACGTCGATGTAGCCGACGGCGTAGTCCGAGCCGACCCGGATCCGGTCGGCGATCTCCCGCCGGATCCGGGTGTTGCCGGGCAACCCGGTCAGCGGGGACACCTCGCGGAACTCCTTGTTGCGCCGCAGCGTGGAGCTGACCCGGGCGACCAGCTCGGCGGTGTCGAACGGCTTGACCAGGTAGTCGTCGGCACCGGCGCTGAGCCCGTGGACCTTGTCCACGGTCATCCCCTTGGCAGTCAGCATGATCACCGGCAGTGCGGCGGTCATCGGGTCGGCGCGCAACCGTCGGGTCAGTTCCAGCCCGTCCACCCGCGGCATCATCAGGTCCACCACGGCCAGGTCGGGCCGCTGCTGCTCGATCATGTCGAGCGCCTCCTGACCGTCGCCGGCGAGCACCACCTCGAAGCCGTGCAGGCGCAGGTTCACCTCGACGAAACGGGCGATGTCCCGGTCGTCGTCGACGACCAGGATCATGTCCTTGTGTTCCCCCGCCGGCTCCACCTCAGGCCCCGGGCGCCGCGCGCTCCGCCAGAGCGCGCAGTCGGCGTACCGCCTCGGCCGGGTCGTCGGCACCGTAGACCGCGGTGCCCGCGACGAAGGCGTCCGCACCGGCCGCGGCGGCCTGCTCGATGGTGTCGGCGGCGATCCCCCCGTCCACCTCGATCCGCAGTTCGAGATGGCCGGCGTCCACGTGCTGCCGCGCGAGGCGGACCTTGTCCAGCAACTGCGGCAGGAACCGCTGCCCGCCGAAGCCCGCCTTGATGGTCATCACCAGCAGCGTGTCGAAGCTCCGCAGCAGCTCCAGATACGGCTCGATCGAGGTGTCCCGGTCGATCGCCAGCCCGGCCTTGGCCCCGGCGGCGCGCAGGTCCTTGGCCAGTGCCGCCGGATCGTCGCACGCCTCCGCGTGGAAGGTGACGTTGTACGCCCCGGCGTCGGCGTAGCCGGGGGCCCACCGCTGTGGATCCTCGATCATCAGGTGCACGTCGAAGGGCAGTCGGGTGGCGGCCCGCAGGCTCTGCACCACGGGCAGCCCGATGGTCAGGTTCGGTACGAAGTGGTTGTCCATCACGTCGACGTGCAGCCAGTCCGCCGCGTCCTCGACGGCGCGGACCTCTTCGGCAAGACGGGCGAAATCGGCGGCGAGAATACTGGGCGCGATGATCGACGGCGGTACGGTCACCCGGCCAGTGTACGAACGCGGCCGGCGGTCGCGGCAGCATGCCACCAACCGGGACACCCGGTGACCCGGGCGTGACCATTGGTGCAGAATGGCCCCCTTCGGACCGGTGGAATCGGACGAAGCGGGGACTCGACTGGCCATTAGTCCGAATCGCGGCAACACTCCATCGGGGACGGTGACGGTAACGTGCAGGCCGGTGGGCACGGGAGCCGACAGCCGGGCAACGGTTCCCGGAAAGGGCGGACGATGCGACGGTGGCTCGCGGCGCTGGCGCTGGCCGGCGCGGCTGCGATGGTGCTCAGCGGCTGCGTGCGGCCAGGCGGAACGGACGGCGACATCACCAACGGATGGCCCGCCCTGCGGGCGCCGACGATGTTCGTCCCGGCCACCGACGCCTGCCTGCCCCGGATCACCCCGATCGTGCAGGCGAGTACGTACGAGACCGTGGACTGCGCCCGCAACCACCTCGCCGAGTCGGTCCACGTCGGGACGTTCACCGGGTCGGCGGCCCAGGGCCGGCGGCCGGAACCGGGTTCGGCGGCACTGCGGACCGCGCGGGCCGAATGCGACCGGCGGGCCCGCCTGGTGCTCGGTGGCGACTGGCACACCGCGCGGCTGACGCTGAACATCGCGCTGCCCTCGGTCTCCGCCTGGAACGGCGGCGCCCGGTGGTTCCGCTGCGACCTGAGCGAAACCGACAGCATCGACAACACCCGCGCGGTCAACCGCACCGGCAGCCTGCGCGGCGCCCTCATCGGCGACTCACCGCTGGTGCACCGGTGCTTCGACCCGAAGCTGATCGGCGACAACCTCAACTACATGGCACGGGTGCTGTGCACCGAACCGCACCGCGCCGAGTTCGTCGGCGTGTACGTCGAGCGGGACATGAGCTGGGAGGCGTTCGTCGCCTCCTCCGGGCAGGCGCACAAGCGGTGCATGGAGCTGATCGCCTCCTTCGCCGAGGTGCCGAACAACGCCGACCTGCCGTACCGGGCCGGCTCGATCTTCTACCCGCCGTCGCAACGCGAGTGGGAGGAGGGCGACCGGGGGGTGCGATGTTTCCTGTGGAGCGACGACCGCAAGCTGACCGGTTCGATGCGCGGCGTCGGCCCGCAGGGACTACCCGTCACCTGATCACGGTGCCGTATGCTGCCGCACCGTGGCGTGCCGCGTCCGCGGTCACGTGTGAGCGCACGGCGCCGGCCGCGCGGTGACGGAGCAACCGCCGCCGTGCTCTCGGCGGCAGCGCGGCAGGAGGTCGGCGGGGGATGCGACGGTGGTGGATCGGGGTCGCGCTGGGCGCTGCGGTGACGCTGGCGTTGACCGCGTGCAGCACCAGACCGGCCGGGATCGACGGTGACCTGGTCGACGACTGGCCGGTGCTGGCCGCGCCGGAGGTGTTCACCCCCGCCGCGCAGACCTGTCACACCCAACCGCAGGACGTCGGCCACCTCAGCGGGTACGCGCCGGTGGACTGCGCGCAGCCGCACCGGGCCGAGACCTTGCACGTGGGCCGGTTGCCCGCCTCGGGCGGGACGAACCCGCCCGAGGCGGGCAGCCGGGCGATGCGCACCGCGTACGGCGAGTGCGACCGGGCCGTACGCGGCGCGCTGGGCGCCGACTGGCGTACCGCCCGGATCGGGTTGACCGTCGTCTTCCCGTCGCCCCGGGCCTGGACCGGTGGGGCCCGCTGGTTCCGCTGCGACGCGCACGAGACGGATGCCCTGGACACCCCCACCCCGGTCCGCCGCGCCGCCAGCCTGGCGGGCACGCTGGACGGGCCGTCGCCGCTGCGGCACCGTTGCTTCCGGGCCGAGACCAAGGGCGACGAGGTCACCGAGATGGTGGCCGTGAAGTGCAGCGTCCGGCATGACGCCGAGTTCGTCGGGGTGTGGAAGTCCCCGGCCACCAGCTACGCGGCGTTCGAGAAGGACACCGAGCGGGCGCACCACGGCTGCCTCAGCCTGATCGCGAAGTACGCCAAGGTGCCCGACGACGGCAACATGCAGTACCGCGCCGGCACGGTCTACTACCACCCCTTTGAAGCGGACTGGCGCAACGGCGAGCGTGGGGTGCAGTGCTTCCTGTGGCTCCCCGACCGCACCCTGACCAGGTCGGTCAAAGGCGGCGGCACCCGGGCCCTGCCGATCGGCTGACCGGCGGGTCCGGCGAGGCCGACTCGGCCCGGGATGCGATCCCCCGGGCGCTGCTCGTGCGAACGCGACGCTGGCGCCCCGGGAACGCGGTACGCCGGGCTCAGGTGCGGCGCAGCAGGGCGAGGAACATCGCGTCGGTGCCGTGCCGGTGCGGCCACAGCTGCACGGTCGGCCCGTCGCCGATCCCCGGCATGCCGACCGGCAGCAACGGCCGGGCGTCCACGAAGTCCACCGGCGCGCCGCAGCGACGGGCCGCCTCGGTGACCGTCACGTGGGTCTCCACCACGTGCGGCGAGCAGGTCACGTACGCCACCACCCCGCCGGGCCGGACCGCCCGGAGCCCGGCGGTGAGCAACTCACGCTGCAACCGGGTCAGCGCGGGCAGGTCCGAGGGCTGGCGTCGCCAGCGCGACTCCGGGCGACGACGCAACGAGCCCAGGCCGGTGCACGGCGCGTCGACCAGCACCCGGTCGAAGTGCTCCTCGGGCAGCTTCGGCTCGCTGCCCACCAGCCGGCCGTCGGTGTGCAGCACGGTCACCGGCAGCGCCCGGGTCGCGTTCCCGACCAGCCGGGCCCGGTGCTCGGCCACCTCCACCGCGGTCAGCCGCGCCTCCCGCTGCGCGGCGAGCGCACCCAGCAGGCCCGACTTGCCGCCGGGACCGGCGCACAGGTCGAGCCAGCGGCCGTCCGGCCCGTCGAGCGGCGCGGCGGCGAGCGCGTCGGCCACCAACTGGGAGCCCTCGTCCTGGACGTGCGCCCGGCCGTCGGCCACCGCCGCCAGGTCGCCGGGGGCGCCGCCACCCAGATAGACGGCGTACGGCGAGAAGGCGCCCGGCGCACCACCGACCTCGTCGGCGAGGTCGACCGGGTCGGCGAGGCCCGGCCGCGCGCACAGGTGCACCGGCGGACGCTCGTTGTCCTCGATCAGCAACCGGGTGGTCTCGCCGAGGTCACCGCCGAGCGCCTCGGAGAACGCCCGCACGATCCACTGTGGATGGCTGTAGGCGAGCGCGAGGTGACCGATCGGGTCGGTCTGGATCGGCGGCGCCAACCGGGCCACCCAGCCGTCGTTGTCGCGCTCGGCGACCTCGCGCAGCACCGCGTTGGCGAACCCGGTGGCGCTCGGACCGACCACCCGGACCAGGTCGACCGTGGACGAGACCGCCGCGTGCGCGGGCACCCGGGTGTGCAGGAGCTGGTACGCGCCGATCCGCAACGCGTCCCGGACCGGCGGATCGATACGTTGCACGTCCCGGCCGGCGGCGGCGGTGAGGATCGCGTCGAGCGTGCCGACGTGGCGCAGCGTGCCGTAGGTCAACTCGGTGGCAAAGGCGGCGTCCCGACCGGTCAACCCCTCGTCGCGCAGGATCGCCGGCAGCACCAGATTGGCGTACGCGTCGTCCCGGTGCACCGCCGCGACCGCCTCGTACGCGGCGTGGCGTGGCCGGTCTGCGGCGTTCCGACCGCTCCGGGGGCCACGGCGCTCGGGCCCCCGACGGGCGGTGGTGTCCCTCACGCGAACTCCTCCCCGGTGGCGACCCGGACACCGCGTGCCCAGTCGGACGCCGGCATGGCCCGCTTGCCCGCTGCCCGCACCTCGCCGAGGCGGACCGGGACGGTGGCCGTGCCGGCCAGCACCCGCGCCTTCTCCACCAGCAGCTCGCCGGGCTTGAGGTCGGGCGCGTCGGGTGCCGGGGTGACCGGGCCGAGCTTCACCCGCTCGTCCCGCAACGTCGTCCACGGGCCGGGCGCCGGGGTGCAGGCGCGGATCCGGCGGTCCACCGCGAAGGCCGGGTCGGCCCACCGCACCCGGGCGTCCTCGACGGTCAGCTTCGGCGCCAGCGAGACGCCGTCGGCGGGCTGTGGCTCGGCGCGGGCGGTGCCGTCCTCCATCGCGTCCAGCACCGCCACCAACAGCCCGGAGCCGCTGTCGGCCAGCCGCTCCAGCAGGTCACCGGAGGTGTCGGCGGGTCGGATCTCGTCGGTCACGGTGCCGTACACCGGCCCGGTGTCCAGCCCCTCCTCCAACTGGAAGACGCTGGCCCCGGTCAGCTCGTCGCCGTGCAGCACGGCGTGCTGCACCGGCGCGGCGCCGCGCCACGCGGGCAGCAGCGAGAAGTGCAGGTTCACCCAGCCGCGGCGAGGGATCTCCAGCGCCACCGGGGGCACCAGCGCGCCGTAGGCGACCACCGGCACGCAGTCCGGCGCCAGCTCACGCAGCCGGTCCAGGAACTCCGGCTCCCGGGGACGGGCCGGGGTCAGCACCTCGACGCCGTGCTCGTCGGCCCAGGCGCCGACCGGTGAGCGGTGCAGGCCACGACCGCGTCCGGCCGGGGCGTCCGGGCGGGTGACCACGGCCACCAGCTCGTGCCGCGAGGCGGCCACGGCGGCCAGGGCAGGGACGGCGACGGCCGGCGTACCGGCGAAGATCACGCGCATCGGGTCACCGCCCCAGACCGAAGGGGCTGCCGACGGTGTGCGGACTCAGCTTCACCGTGGGCGGGGCGGCGGCGTCATACCACTCGGCCTGCCGGATCGCCTTCATCGCCGCCTTGCGGCCGGCCTGGTCCAGCCGGTCGATGAAGAGCACCCCGTCCAGGTGGTCGGTCTCGTGCTGCACGCAACGCGCCATCAGGCCGGTGCCGACGATCTGCATCGGGTCGCCGTGGCCGTTGAAGCCCTTGGCGATCACGTTCTGCCGACGCTTGGTGTCGAAGTACAACCCGGGGATGGACAGGCAGCCCTCCGGGCCGTCCTGCTCCTCCTCGTCGGGGAACTCCAGCACCGGGTTGACCAGGTGACCGAGCACGTCGTCGACGTCGAAGGTGAACACCCGCAGGCCCACCCCGAGCTGCGGCGCGGCCAGACCGGCGCCGTTGCTCTCACGCATGGTGTCGGTCAGGTCGGCGATGAGCGTACGCAGCTCGACGTCGAAGTCGACCGCCGGATCGGCCGGCGTGCGCAGCACCGGGTCCCCGAAGAGACGGATGGGCGAAACGGTCACGCGGGTCGGCTCCTTAGCGGGTCGGACGGAAGTGCCGTACCAGTCTACGGAGTGCCGGCAGTGATCATGCCGCGCCGTCGCGGCGGCGGTTCAGACCGCGGTGCCGCTCTCCCCCGCCAGCACCGCGTCCCCGCCGAGCAGCGCGTGCTCCGGCAGCGGCAGGCGGATGTCGTGGGCCGCCTCCCAGTCGTGGATCAGGCTGGGCCGGACCTGCGCGGCGAAGTAGTCGATCGCGCTCATCCCACCCACCACGGGCTCGTCGACCTCGGCGACCAGCCGGCCGGGCACCAGCCGGAACCCACCGCGCAGCGCGGCGCTGAGGCGACGGTGCCCGTTCACCACGAAGAAGTACTCGCCGGTGTAGCCGATCTCCAGCGGCTCCAGGGCGGCCTCACCGGCGGCAACGACCTCGTCGACGACCGTCGAGTCCCACAGCCCGCGCAGCTCCGTGACGTCCTCGGTCGGATAGACCCGCGCCGGGTCGAGCAGGAGCAGCGGCGGCGCGGCGCGCAGCACCTCCGGGGCGAGCCGCCCCTCGTACGCCTCGACGATCCGCTCGATCACCTCGCCGGCGGGAGCCCGGGTGGTGTCGCAGACCAGGTCGTAGTTGCGCAGCAGGGCCTTGTCCACGCCGTAGCGGACCAGGAACCGGCCACGCTCGCTCTCGCTGCGTTCCCGCAGCTTGGCCTCTGCCTCCGCCATCGAGGTGTAGCTCTCCGCCGGGCCGGAGGGCCGCAGCAGCACCCGCCGGGCGGCCTCAGCCGGCTCGGTGATCATGTGCACCTTGAGCGCGTCGGTGAAGAAGTGCCAGGCCAGCCGGGAGTCCATCACCAGACTCTCGCCGGAGGCGGCGATGTCGCGCTGGAGCTGGTCGACGTAGCCGTCGACCGCCTGGTCGAGCTCGGCGTGCAGGTTGAGCTGGAGCGCGGTCATCTGACGCTCCTGGGCCATCTGCCGGTAGAGGTCACCGACGCTGACCCGGCGCAGGCCGAGCCGCTCGGCGATCACCACCGACACGGTGCTCTTGCCGCTGCCGAGGTCACCGTTGAAGACGATCGACTGACGAACGGTCACGACTGGTCCACCCCTGATCACCGGATGTAATGGATCGTCATCGATATCGCGCCGGACCGACCCGGCCCCGCCGCCACCACGCCCACCGGCGACAACTCCGGCTCGACGTGCCTGACGCCGCGTCACGACCTGGATTCGTCGTGCGCCCCGGCATGACGGGCGATGCTACCACCTTGACCACGGAACTCCCGAGCGCGCAACTCGGGACGGGCGCGTCGACACCCAACGCGAAAGTGGTGTCACGTCCAGCGACTGAGTTTCACTCAGCGTGACGGCTCGGCGTCAGAACAGCGCGAGCGGATCGACCTGAAGGCGTACCGGGTCGGCGGCCTTACGGGCGGTACGCACCCCCGCCGCCGCGTGCAACGCCTCGGCCAGAGCCGCCGCCCGCGTCCGGGGCACCCGGACCAGCATCCGTTCCCGCTCCCCGTCGGCCGGCACCGGGCCGAGCAGTTCCGCGCCGTCCGGCAACCGCGCCTGGGCCAACAGGTCGGCCACCGCGACCGGCAGCCCGGTCACGCTGGCCATCCGCACCGCGGGCGGAAACCCCAGCTCGCGACGCTCGGCCAACTCCCGGGCGGCGAACCAGCCCGGGTCCCAGCGCAGCAGCGCCTGCACCGGCGCCAGCGCGCCGTCGGCGACCACCACCACCCGGCCACCCGCCGCCGCCGGCCGGGCCAGCGCCGCCGCCGCCGCCCAACGGCGCAGCGCCTCCTCCCCCGCCCGCAGGTCGGCCCGGGTCAGCATCGCCCAGGTGTCCAGCAGCAGCACCGCACCGTAGCCGCCCTCGGCGACCGGTTCGGCGCCCGGCGTGGCGATCACCAGCCCGGCCCCGCCGGGCACGTCGGCCAGCACCTCCTCCCGCCCGGAGGTACGCACCGACACCCCGGGAAAGGCCCGGCCCAACTCCTCGGCGGTACGCCGGGCACCGGTGACCGAGGCCCTCAGCCGCCGTCCCCGGCACTGCGGGCAGGCGTACGCGGCGGCGACCCGGCCGCACCAGCGGCAGGCCGGCGGCCGTCCGGCGGAGGGCAACGCCAGCGGCCCGGCGCAGTGCGGACAGCGGGCCGGGGTCCGGCAGTCGTCGCAGGCGACCGAGGGCAGGTAGCCCCGGCGGGGCACCTGCACCAGCACCGGCAGCTCCGCCCGCAACGCCTCGCGGGCGGCGGTCCAGGCCAGGCTCGGCAGCCGCGCCGTCGCCGCACCCGGATCGCGGGCCAACTGCGGGTCGTCGCCGGTCGGTGCCACCGCCGGGGTACGCGCCCGCAGCACCGCCCGATCGGCGATCACCTCCCGGGCCCACCCGGTCTCCACCAGCAATTGCGCCTCGGCGGTACGCGCGTAGCCGCCCACCAGCGCCGCCGCGTCGTCGAGCTGGGCCCGGGTGAGCAGCACCTCGCGGGCGTGCGGGTACGGCGCCCGGGGTTCGGCGTGCAGGTCGTCACCGTCGTCCCAGATGGCCACCAGGCCGAGCCGGGCCACCGGGGCGAACATGGCCGCCCGGGTGCCGATCACCACCGGGGCGGCGGACCGGCGGGCGGCCAGGAAGGCCCGGTAGCGCCGGGCCGGCCCCAACGCGGCGGAGAGGCACACGTGCCGCCCGGCGCCCAGCGTGGCGGTGAGCGCGGCGGCGAGCCGGTCCAGGTCACGGCCGTCGGCGACCACCACGAGCGCGCCCCGGCCGGCGGCCACGGTGGCGGCGACGGCGGTGGCGTAGCGGGCCGCCCAGTCCTCCCCGGGCAACGCCGACCAGACGGCCCGGGGTGCGCGCCCCTCGGCCAGGGCGCGCAGCAGCGCCGCACCGGCCGGGTAGTCCCGCCACCCGCCCGGATCAGGTGCCTGGCCAGCTGGGGGCGGCTCGGTGGCGGGTGGCGCGTCGGTGGCCGTTGGCGACTCGGCAGCCGGGGTGAGGACCTCCTTCTCCACGCGGGCGTGCCGGGGTGGCACGGCAAGGCGCAGCACGTCGGCGAGGCTGCCGGCGTACCGGTCGGCGACGGCCCGGGCCAGCCGCGCCACCTCGGGGGCCAGCACCGGCGCCGGGGAGACCACCTTGGTCAGGTACACCGGTTTCGGATGGTCGGAGCGGTCGACCCGCTCCAGCACCCAGCCGTCGACCAGTTGACCGGCGAAGCGGACCTTCACCCGGGCTCCGGGGATCGCGTCGGCGGCGAGGTCTGACGGGACCAGGTAGTCGAAGGGGCGGTCCAGGTGCGGCAGCGGCACGTCGACGCAGACGCGAGCGACCGGCGACCCGTCAGCGGGTCGCCGGTCGTCACTGCTGCCGCCGGTCAGGCTCCTGCGGCCGACTTGAGGTCGGCGGCCCGATCGGTGTTCTCCCACGTCAGGTCCGGCAACTCCCGACCGAAATGACCATACGCCGCGGTCTGCCCATAGATCGGACGCAACAGATGCAGATCCCGAATGATCGCCGCCGGACGCAGATCGAACACCTCCGACACCGCCTTCTCAATCGACGCCACCGGCACCGTCTCCGTACCGAACGTCTCCACGAACAAACTCACCGGATGCGCCTTACCGATCGCATACGCCACCTGCACCTCACACCGCTCCGCCAACCCCGCCGCCACCACATTCTTCGCCACCCACCGCATCGCGTACGCCGCCGACCGATCCACCTTCGACGGATCCTTCCCCGAAAACGCCCCACCACCATGCCGCGCATACCCGCCATACGTGTCCACGATGATCTTCCGACCCGTCAAACCGGCATCCCCCATCGGACCACCGATCTCAAACCGCCCCGTCGGATTCACCAACAACCGATAACCCTCAGTATCCAACCCCAAACCCTCCAACTCCGGCCCGATCACATGCTCCCGCACATCCGGAGTCAACAACGACTCCAACGAGATGTCCGCCGCATGCTGCGACGACACCACCACCGTGTGCAACCGAACCGGACGCAAACCCTCATACTCGATCGTCACCTGCGTCTTACCATCCGGACGCAGATACGGCACCGAACCAACCTTCCGCACCGCCGACAACCGACGCGCCAACCGATGCGCCAACGCGATCGGCAACGGCATCAACTCCGGCGTCTCCGCACACGCAAAACCAAACATCATCCCCTGATCACCGGCACCCTGCGCATCCAACGCCGACTCCGACGAACCCGTCCGCAACTCGAAGGCATTATCCACACCCTGCGCAATATCCGGCGACTGCGCCCCAATCGACACACTCACCCCACACGACGCCCCATCAAACCCCTTCTTCGACGAGTCGTACCCGATCCCCAGGATCGTCTCCCGCACGATCGACGGGATGTCGGCGTACGCCTTCGTCGTCACCTCACCCGCCACATGCACCTGACCGGTGGTGATCAACGTCTCCACCGCCACCCGACTATGCGGATCCTGAGCGAGCAGGGCATCGAGAATACCGTCACTGATCTGATCAGCGATCTTGTCCGGGTGGCCTTCCGTGACCGATTCGGACGTGAAGAGGCGGCGTGACACGGCACTCCTAAGTCTTGGACGTCGTTCCGCAGCAGTCTAGTCACTCACCGCCGAGCGCCGGTCGACGGTCAGCATGTGGATCGGTTGTCAGGAGGAACCGTCGGCGAGCCGGGCGACCACCAGGTCCCACACCCTGTCGGCGAGATCCTCCTTGGACTGTTCGGGCATCCGGATGACCGAACCGTCCACGCCGATGACGGTCGCCGCGTTGGTCTCGGCGCCGAAGACCTTGTCCGGTCCGACCTCGTTGATGACGATGAGATCGGCCCGCTTGCGGGCGAGCTTGGCCCGCCCGTTGGCCTCGGCGTCGCCGGTCTCGGCGGCGAACACCACCAGCAGCTGCTCCGGTCGGCGGCCTCGACCCAGCTCGGCGGCGATGTCCGGGTTGGTCACGAGCGCGATGCTGGGTGCGCTGCCGTCGTCCGACTTCTTGATTTTGCCAGGCGCGTACGTCGCCGGACGGAAATCGGCCGGAGCCGCCGCCATCACCACCACGTCGGCGTCGACGGCCGCCGCGAGCGTCGCATCGCGCAGTTCGGCGGTGGTGCCGACACGGACGACGTCCGCTCCGGCCGGATCGGGCAGTTCCACGTTCGCCGAGATCAGCGTGACCCGGGCGCCCCGGGCGACTGCGGAACGGGCGAAGGCGTAGCCCTGCTTGCCCGAGGAGCGGTTGCCGAGGAAGCGCACCGGGTCCAGTGGTTCGCGGGTGCCGCCGGCGGTGACGAGGACGTGTCGGCCGGCCAGGTCGGCGGGGGCGTCGGCGCCTCGGCGGAGCGCGCGGCGGGCGACCGCGAAGATCTCCGCCGGATCGGGCAGCCGCCCCTTGCCGGTGTCCGCGCCGGTGAGCCGCCCCACCGCCGGTTCGATGACGCGTACGCCCCGCGCCCGCAGGGTCGCCACGTTGGCGACGGTGGCGGGGTGCTCCCACATCTCGGTGTGCATGGCCGGTGCCAGCACCACCGGACAGCGGGCGGTGAGCAGGGTGTTGGTGAGCAGGTCGTCGGCGAGGCCGTGTGCGGCCTTGGCCAACAGGTCGGCGGTGGCCGGCGCGACCACCACCAGGTCGGCCTGCTGGCCGAGACGGACGTGCGGCACCTCGTGCACGTCGGACCAGACGTCCTCGGCGACCGGCTGACCGGAGAGCGCCGCCCAGGTCGGCGCGCCGACGAACCGCAGCGCGGCAGCGGTCGGCACGACCCGGACCTGGTGGCCCGACTCGGTGAACAGGCGCAGTATCTCGCACGCCTTGTAGGCGGCGATGCCGCCACCGACACCGAGGATGATCCGGGCGCTCATCGACGCGCGGATCTTACGGCTGGTCGGTCGGCTCAGCGGTGAGCAGGCCGGCGTTGATCTCGCGCATCGCGATCGAGAGCGGCTTCTCCTGCGGGGTCGTCTCGACCAGCGGGCCGACGTACTCCAGCAGGCCCTCGCCGAGCTGGCTGTAGTAGGCGTTGACCTGACGCGCCCGCTTGGCCGCGAAGATGACCAACGCGTACTTCGACGTCGTCTTCTCCAGGAGCTCGTCGATCGGCGGGTTGGTGATGCCTTCGGGGTTGGCGATGGATCCCACGGATTAACCTCTGCGTCTTTCGCACGGACCGCGTGGCACGCGGTGCCGGCGCTCAGCCGCGCGAACGCGGCCGGGCCGGAGCCAGGAATGAGGAACCGATCAACCCTACCAGCTCGTTCACCACGCGCTCGGTGCGGTCATGCGACACGCTCCGGTCGAAAGCCGACACGGTGGCCGGCCCCGGACGCCGGCCGGGCGGATGGAGTAGGACGAGCCGCGCCTCGGGCACCATCTCACGGACCAGCAGCGCTCCGTCGAGGTCGAGCGGGAGCAGGACCGGCGCTCCGGCGGCGAGCCGGTCACGCACCGGAGCCAACTCCGTGCCGCGACGGTACGCCCCGAACCGGCTCCATTCCAGCAGCTCACCCCGGGCCACCCGGCGGTCGAACTCCAGCGGGGCGAGGAAGTGCCGGTGGACGCCCTCCACCTCGCCCTCCCGGCGGGGCCGGGTGGTGACCGCGAGCGGCGTCCATACCGACGGAGAACGCGCCCGGACCAGCTCGACGACACTCTCCCTACCGGCGCCGGATGGGCCGGCCAGGACAGTGAGCCGAGCCGCCGGGCGCGCCTCGTCATCCAAGCTCACTGCTTGTTTCTACACGCAGCCGTGCTCAGTTGGCGGCGAACTCCCCAAGCAGGGCCTTGCGCTGCTGTTCGCCGAGGCCACGCAGGCGACGGCTGTCGGCGATCTTGAGCTTCTCCATGATCTGGGTGGCTCGGATCTTGCCGATGCCCGGCATCGCCTGCAGCACGGCCGACACCTTCAGCTTGCCGACGACATCGTCGGACTCGGCCCGCGCAAGGACGGCTCCGAGGGTGGTCTTGCCCTGCTTGAGCTGCTCCTTCAGCTCGGCACGGGCTTTGCGGATCTCCGCAGCCTTTTCCAGGGCGGCTGCGCGCTGCTCAGGGGTCAGTGACGGGAGCGGCACCAGTTCTCCTCAGGTCCCTATCGCGACGGGCGGGACGCACCGCCGCATCTGTGAAACGTGGTGTCGCTGTGAACCAAGGGGTTCCCAGCGCGGGGAAAACTAGCGGTCAACGGAGCTTTCGGCAACGTGGGCGCGCAATGATCACCGCAAAGTGACCGAGCCGTCAATCAGTCACGACATCGTCAGGGCCGCCCGGCAGTCCGCCACGGCACGCTCCGCCGCGGCACGCAGCGCCTCCGGGCGTGGGCCCGCTCCCAACACCTCCCGGGAGTACGAGGGCAGCACGGAGGTAAGGGCCGGACCGAAGACGACCCGTAGATCGTCGGCCGTGGCACCCTGCGCGCCGAGCCCGGGCGCGAGCAGCGGACCGTTCACCGCGGAGAGGTCGCAGCCGGTCTCGCCGACCGTCGCACCGACCACCAGGCCGATGCTCCCGAGCGGTGCCGCACCCGCATTGAGCTGGGAAATCTCGTCGATCACGGTCTGCGCGACGGTGCGCCCGTCGGCACCTCGCGCCCGCTGGACCGAAGCGCCCTCAGGGTTGGAGGTGAGCGCCAGGACGAAGACTCCGCCGCCGTGCTCGGCGGCCAGCTCGAACATCGGGCCGAGCGAGCCGACGCCGAGGAAGGGGCTCGCGGTCACCGCATCGACATACACGGGACTGGATGGGTCCAGGTACGCCGAGGCGTACGCGCGGACGGTCGAACCGATGTCGCCGCGCTTGACGTCCAGCAGAACGAGCGATCCAGAATCTCGCAACTGTCGGATAGTTGACTCAAGTGCCGCCACCCCTCGAGACCCGAATCGCTCGAAGAAGGCCGACTGGGGCTTGACCACCGCAACCCGGTCACCGAGGGCGTCCACCACCGTGCTCGCGAATCGCCGCAGCCCGTCGATGTCGTCGTTCAGCCCCCACCGGGCCAGCAGTTCCGGATGCGGATCGATCCCGACACAGAGCGGACCCCGCTCGTCGACCGCCCGGTGCAACCGCGCGCCGAAGCTCTCCATCAGCCAGCTTTCCTCTCGTCCTCAACCTGTCGCGCCCGTCTACTCAACCTGTGCCACTGGCGGGCACCCACCTACTCAGCCCGCCCTGATAGCAGCCGCCACACCGGCCGTGACCAGTGCCAGATCGGCGTCCGAGGTGACGTACGGCGGCATCGTGTAGACCAGGTCCCGGAACGGCCGCAGCCACACCCCCTGCGCCACCGCAGCGGCCGTGGCGGCGGCGATGTCCACCTCGTGGTCGAGCTGCACCACACCGATCCCGCCGAGCACCCGCACGTCCGCCACACCCGGCGCGCCGCGCAGCGGCTCCAGGCCGGCGCGCAGCCCCCGCTGGAGCCTCGCCACCTCACCGGCCCAGTCCCCGGCCCGCAGCAGCCCCAGGGAGGCGTTGGCGACCGCGCAGGCGAGCGGATTGCCCATGAACGTCGGGCCGTGCGCCAGGACGCCACCGGTCCGGATGCCCCGCGCCACCTCCGGCGTGCACAGCGCGGCGGCCAGCGTCAGGTAGCCGCCGGTGAGCGCCTTGCCGACGCACATCACGTCCGGACTGACCTCGGCGTGCTCGGCCGCGAACATCGTCCCGGTCCGGCCGAATCCGGTGGCGATCTCGTCGAAGATCAGCAGCACCCCGTGCGCCCGGGTCACCTCGCGCAACACCCGCAGATAGTGCGGGTGGTGGAAACGCATCCCGCCGGCCCCCTGGACCACCGGCTCCACGATCACCGCCGCCAGTTCGTGGGCGTGCCGCTCGACCGCCTCCACCAACGCCGCCTCGTACGCCGGGTCGGGCTCGGACGCGAAGCCACCGGGCGGCACCGGAGCGAACACCTGCCGGGGCAGCACGTCGCCCCAGAGGTGGTGCATGCCGCCCTCGGGGTCACAGACGCTCATCGGGTGGAACGTGTCGCCGTGGTACCCGCCCCGCCAGGTGCCCAGCCGGCGGCGCTCCGACCGTCCGGTGGCCCGCTGGTACTGCAGGCACATCTTCACCGCGACCTCGACGCTGACCGAGCCGGAGTCGGCCAGGAACACGTGCGCCAACCCCTCCGGCGCCACCTCGACCAGGCGCCGGGCCAACTGCACGGCAGGCTCGTGGGTCAGCCCGCCGAACATCACGTGGCTCATCCGGCCGAGCTGGTCGGCCACCGCCGCGTCCAGCACCGGATGCCGGTAACCGTGGATCGCCGACCACCAGGACGACATCCCGTCGACCAGGCTTCGGCCGTCGGCCAGCCGCAGCCGTACGCCCTCGGCCTCCGCCACGACGTATGGCGGCACCGCCGGCGGCAGTGTCGCGTACGGGTGCCAGACGTGCGCCGCGTCGGCGGCGATGATCTCCTCCGGCGTCATCCGCCCTCCCTCTCCCCACCGCCCGCCCCGCTTCCGGGTGGCGCGCACGCGCAGCCCTCGTGCCCGCGCACGAACGCACCTCGGGCCATGGAGGCACCACGAGGTCCTGGGGAGAACGAGGGTACGGCGGCGGGTCGGCGTGGGCGGGCGGTGGCGCCCGCTGTTCGTGGCCGTCCGCTCCGGCGGGCGCGGGGCCGGCGCCGCCGCCTCGTCCGGTTCACGACCCGGTCGTGACCGGAGCCGGGGCGGCCGACGCCGCGCGGGCGACCGCACGGGGCAGGGCCGGGCCCCGGTAGATGAAACCGGTGTAGAGCTGCACCAGGCTGGCGCCCGCGTCGAACATCCGGGCGGCGTCGTCGGGGTCGACGATGCCGCCCACCCCGATGATCGGCAGTCGGCCCCCGGTCTCGGCGTGCACGAAGGACACCACCTGCCGGGCCCGGTCGGCCAGCGGGCGGCCGGAAAGTCCCCCGGCCTCGCCGGATCGGGCCTGGTCGGCCGGAGCGAGCCCGGTACGGCCCAGGGTGGTGTTCGTCGCGATCACCCCGGCCGCGCCCCGATCCAGACAGACCTCCAGCAACTCGGCGATGGCCGCGTCGGTCAGGTCCGGGGCGATCTTCACCAGCACCGGCTTCTCCCCGACCAGCGCGGCCAGCAGCGCGTCCAGGTGGGCGCGGTCCTGCAACGCGCGCAACCCCGGGGTGTTCGGCGAGGAGACGTTGACCGCGAAGTAGTCGCCGTGCCCGCGCAGCGCGCGGTACGACGCCTGGTAGTCCTCCACCGCCTCGGAGAGCGGCGTCACCTTCGACTTGCCCAGCGAGATGCCCAACGGTACGCCGAGCGGACGGGCCAACGCCGCGAGCCGGGCGGCCAACGCCTCGGCCCCGGCGTTGTTGAAGCCCATCCGGTTGATCACGGCTTCGCTGTCCGGTAGCCGGAACAGCCTCGGCCGGGGGTTGCCCGGCTGCGGGTACGCGGTGACCGTGCCGACCTCGACGAAGCCGAAGCCGAGCGCCGGCCACGCCGGCAGGGCGACGCCGTCCTTGTCCATCCCGGCGGCCAGGCCGACCGGGTTGGGGAACCGCACCCCGAAGACCGTGCGGGGTGCGGCCACCGCGTACCGGGCCCGCAGGGCCGCCAACGCGACCGGCCGCCCGGCGAGGGTTGCCAGCCGACGCAGCGTCCACTCGTGCGCCGCCTCGGCGTCCCCGCCACCGATGCGGAACAGTCCACGCCGCAGCGTCCGCTCGAAGATCACCGGTGGGCCCGCAGGGTGACGTGCAGGTCCTGCAACGGGCGTACCTGCATGTCGCCCCGGATCCGGGCCTCGATGCCCATAACCGCCGCGGCGGCACCGGGCACGGTGGTGATGCACGGGATGTCCGCGGTGACCGCCGCGCTGCGGATCTCGTACCCGTCGGAGCGGGCGCTGGCCCCAGAGCCCTGCGGAGTGTTGATCACCAGGGCCACCCGGCCGGAGCGGATCAGCGAGACCGCGTCGTCGTCGGCACCGGCCTCGTAGTGCTTGCCGGCCAGCTCGCAGGCGATGCCGTGGCGGCGCAGCACCTCGGCGGTGCCGCTGGTCGCCACGATCTCGAAGCCCAGGTCGGCCAGGCGCTTCACCGGGAAGATCATGCCGCGCTTGTCCCGGTTAGCCACCGACACGAAGATCTTGCCCTGGGTGGGCAACGAGCCGTACGCGGCCGACTGGGACTTGGCGAAGGCGTGCCCGAAGTTGGTGTCGATGCCCATCACCTCTCCGGTCGACTTCATCTCCGGGCCGAGCAGCGAGTCCACCCCCTTGCCAGCCGGTGTACGGAACCGTTTGAACGGCAGCACCGCCTCCTTCACCGCGATCGGGGCGTCCGGCGGCAGCGTGCCACCGTCCCCGGTCGCCGGCAGCATCCCCTCGGCACGCAGCTCGGCGACGGTCGCGCCGAGCGCGATCCGGGCCGCCGCCTTGGCCAGCGGCACCGCCGTGGCCTTGGAGACGAACGGCACCGTCCGCGACGCGCGCGGGTTGGCCTCCAGCACGTACAGGGCGTCGTCCTTGAGCGCGTACTGCACGTTGAGCAGGCCGCGTACGCCGATGCCCCGGGCGATCACCTCGGTGTACCGGCGGACCTGGGCCACGTGCGAGCTGGCCAGGGTGATCGGCGGAAGCGCGCACGAGGAGTCGCCCGAGTGGATGCCGGCCTCCTCGATGTGCTCCATGATCCCGCCGAGGTAGACCTCGCCGTCGGCGTCGCAGAGCGCGTCCACGTCGATCTCGATGGCGTCGTCGAGGAACCGGTCCACCAGCACCGGATGGTCCGGCGAGATGTCGGTGGCCCGACCGATGTAGTCGCGCAGCGTCACGTCGTCGTAGACGATCTCCATGCCCCGCCCGCCCAGCACGTACGAGGGGCGGACCAGCACCGGGTAGCCGATCTCGTCGGCGATCGTCTTCGCCTCCTCGTACGAGGTGGCGGTGCCGTGCGCGGGCGCCCGCAGGCCGGCCCGGGCCAGCAACGACCCGAACGCGCCGCGTTCCTCGGCCAGGTGGATCGACTCCGGGGAGGTGCCCACCACCGGCACCCCGGCGTCCTTGAGCCGCTGCGCCAGCCCGAGCGGGGTCTGGCCGCCGAGCTGCACGATCACCCCGATCACGCCCGGCCCGCCGGCCTCCCGGCCGGAGGTGTCCTCGGCGTGCCAGACCTCCAGCACGTCCTCGAAGGTGAGCGGCTCGAAGTAGAGCCGGTCGGCGGTGTCGTAGTCGGTGGAGACCGTCTCCGGGTTGCAGTTGACCATGACGGTCTCGAAGCCACCGCCCCCGGCCGGGCCGGCCGGCGCCTCACGCAACGCCTGCACCGCGTGCACGCAGGAGTAGTCGAACTCGATGCCCTGCCCGATCCGGTTCGGCCCGGAACCGAGAATCAGCACCTTCGGCCGTGCCGACCCGATGACCTCGGTCTCGGTGTCGTACGAGGAGTAGTGGTAGGGCGTGCTCGCCTCGAACTCGGCGGCGCAGGTGTCCACCGTCTTGTAGACCGGCCGCACGTCCAACCGGTGCCGTAGCCGGCGTACCCCGTCCTCGGCGGCCAACTCCGGACGCAGCACGGCCAACTGCCGGTCGGACAGCCCGGCCCGCTTGGCCCGGCGCAGCAGCCCGACGTCGAGGACCGGCGCGGCCACGACCTCGGCACGCAGCTCGACCAGCCCGGCGATCTCCTCCAAGAACCACGGGTCGATCCCGCCGGAGGCGGCGCTGACCTCGGCGATCGAGGCGCCCAGCCGCAGCGCCCGCTCCACCGTGTAGAGCCGCCCGTCGTGCGGCACGCCCAGCGCGGTGAGGGTGTTCTCCTTCGTCGCGTCCGCCGGGTCGGGCTGGGTCCAGAAACCCGCCGCCCTGGTCTCCAACGAGCGCATCGCCTTGTTCAACGCCTCGGTGAAGTTGCGCCCGAGGCTCATCGCCTCGCCGACGGACTTCATCGTGGTGGTCAGCTCCGGGTCCGCGCCGGGGAACTTCTCGAACGCGAACCGGGGGATCTTCACCACCACGTAGTCGAGCGTCGGCTCGAACGCGGCCGGTGTCTTGAGGGTGATGTCGTTGGGGATCTCGTCCAGCGTGTAGCCGATGGCCAGCTTCGCGGCGATCTTCGCGATCGGGAACCCGGTCGCCTTCGAGGCCAGCGCCGAGGAACGCGACACCCGGGGGTTCATCTCGATGACCACGATCCGGCCGTCGGCCGGGTTGACCGCGAACTGGATGTTGCAGCCGCCGGTGTCCACCCCGACCTCGCGCAGCACCGCGATGCCCAGGTCACGCAGATCCTGGTACTCCCGGTCGGTCAGCGTCATGGCCGGTGCCACGGTCACGCTGTCGCCGGTGTGCACGCCCATCGGGTCGACGTTCTCGATCGAGCAGACCACCACCACGTTGTCGTGCCGGTCCCGCATGAGTTCGAGCTCGTACTCCTTCCAGCCGAGCACGCTCTCCTCGATCAGCACCTCGTGCACCGGGCTGGCGTCCAGCCCGGCGCCGGCGATGCGCTCCAGGTCGGCGTCGGTGTGCGCCATGCCCGAGCCGAGTCCACCCATGGTGAACGAGGGCCGGATCACCACCGGCAGGCCCAATTCACCGACCGTCTCACGGACCTCGTCCATCGAGTGACAGACCCGCGAGCGCGGCACCAGGCCCGCCGGGTCCTCGATCCCGATGCGGACGCCGGCCTTGGCCACGATGTCCTTGAAGAGCTGCCGGTCCTCGCCGCGCCGGATCGCGTCGACGTCCGCGCCGATCAGCTCGACACCGTACTTGTCGAGCACACCGGCCTCGTGCAGCGCCACGGCGGTGTTCAGCGCGGTCTGCCCGCCCAGCGTGGGCAGCACGGCGTCCGGCCGCTCCTTGGCGATGACCAGCTCCACGAACTCCGGAGTGATCGGCTCGACGTAGGTGGCGTCGGCGAACTCCGGGTCGGTCATGATGGTGGCCGGGTTCGAGTTGACCAGGCTGACCCGGATCCCCTCGCTGCGCAGCACCCGGCAGGCCTGGGTGCCGGAGTAGTCGAACTCGCAGGCCTGCCCGATGATGATCGGCCCGGAGCCGATCACCAGGATGTGCTTGAGATCGGTCCGCTTAGGCATTCGTACGCCCCTCGCTGTGGGTCCGGCCCTCGATCAACTCGGCGAACCGGTCGAAGAGGTAGTCCGCGTCGTGCGGACCGGCTGCCGCCTCCGGGTGGTACTGGACGGTGAAGGCGGGCACGTCCTTGGCCCGCAGCCCCTCGACCACGTTGTCGTTGAGGCAGAGGTGGCTCACCTGCACGCCGCCGAACTCGGTCTCGATCACCTGGTCCGGCACCACCGCACCCGGCGTCACGCCGGGCACCTCCACCGCGAAGCCGTGGTTGTGGCTGGTCACCTCCACCTTGCCGGTGACCCGGTCGAGGACCGGCTGGTTGATGCCCCGGTGGCCGTAGCCGAGCTTGTAGGTGCCGAAGCCGAGCGCCCGGCCGAGGATCTGGCTGCCGAAGCAGATGCCGAACAGCGGAATCCGCCGCCCGAGCACCTCACGGGCCAGCCCGACCGGCCCGTCGGCGGTCGCCGGGTCACCCGGACCCGGCGAGAAGAAGACCGCGTCCGCCCCGGTGGCCAGCAGGTCCTCGATGGTCGAGTGCGCCGGCATGACGTGCGTGGTCACCCCTCGGGCGGCCAGCCGGCGCGGCACGTTGCGCTTGATCCCCAGGTCGAGCGCGGCCACCGTGAACCGGTGCGCGCCCTCGGCCTGCACCACGTACGGCGCCGCCGTGGTCACCTCGGCGGAGAGGTCCGCGCCGAGCATCTGCGGCGCCTCGCGTACCCGGGCCAGCAGCGCCCGCGGGTCGTCGTCGACGCTGGAGATGCCGACCCGCATGGCGCCGCGCTCGCGCAGGTGCCGGGTCAGCGCCCGGGTGTCCACCCCGCTGATGCCGACGATCCCCTCGGTGGCCAGCCGGTCCTCCAGGCCACCGGTGGCCCGCCAGTTCGAGCTGGCCCGGGCCGGGTCACGGACCACGTACCCGGCCACCCAGATGCGTCGCGACTCGTCGTCTTCGCCGTTGACGCCGGTGTTGCCGATGTGCGGGGCGGTCTGCACGACGACCTGGCGGTGGTACGACGGGTCGGTCAGCGTCTCCTGGTACCCGGTCATCCCGGTGTTGAAGACCGCCTCGCCGAAGGTCTCCCCGGCGCTGCCGTACGCCTCGCCGTGGAACGTGCGCCCGTCCTCCAGGACGAGAATCGCGGGACGCCTACGACTCATGCCCCGTCTCCGATCCGGACTGCGGTACTCCGCTCCGCTGCGTTCCTCGCTCGGATCATGCCCCGTCTCCGATCCGGACTGCGGTACTCCGCTCCGCTGCGTTCCTCGCTCGGATCACTTGACTGCCTTTCCGTCCAGGACCGTCGCCTCGCCACGCAGGAAGGTCGCCACGATGCGACCCGGCAGCGTCATCCGGGCGTACGGGGTGTTGCGGCTGCGACTGGCCATCTCGGCCGGCTCGATCACCCGGCGCACCGCCGGGTCGACCAGCACCAGGTTGGCCGGAGCGCCCGGCGCCGGGTCGTGCCCGTGCTCGGTCAGCCCGGCGATCCGCGCCGGAGCACGGGACATCCGCTCGGCGATCAGGTCCCACTCGGGGCCGAGCACGTCGAGCGCGATCGAGAGCGCCGTCTCCAGCCCGAGCATCCCGGGCCGGGCGTACACCCACTCGCACTCCTTGTCCTCCACCGTGTGCGGGGCGTGGTCGGTGGCCACGATGTCGATCACACCGTCGACCAGCGCGGCCCGCAGGGCGGCGATGTCGGTGGCGGTCCGCAGCGGCGGGTTCACCTTGAAGACCGGGTCGTACGTCTCGGCCCGAACATCGGTGAGCAGCAGGTGGTGCGGGGTCACCTCGGCGGTGACCCGTACCCCTCGGGCCTTGGCCTGGCGCAGCACCTCGACGCTGCCGGCGGTGGAGACGTGGCAGACGTGCAGCCGGCTGCCCACGTGCTCGGCCAGCAGCACGTCCCGGGCGATGATGGCCTCCTCGGCCACCGCCGGCCAGCCGGTCAGGCCCAGCCGGGTGGAGACCTCGCCCTCGTGCATCTGCGCGCCCTCGGTGAGCCGGGGCTCCTCGGCGTGCTGGGCGATGATCCCGTCGAACGCCTTGACGTACTCCAGGGCGCGGCGCATCAGCCGGGGGTCGGCGACGCAGTGCCCGTCGTCGGAGAAGATCCGCACCCGGGCGGCGGAGTCGGCCATCGCGCCCAGCTCGGCCAGCCGCTCACCGGCCAGCCCGACGGTGACCGCGCCGATCGGCTGCACGTCGACCAGCCCGGCCTCCCGGCCGAGTCGCCACACCTGCTCGACCACCCCGGCGGTGTCGGCCACCGGCGAGGTGTTCGCCATCGCGCAGACCGCCGTGTACCCGCCCAGCGCCGCCGACCGCGACCCGGTCTCGACGGTCTCGGCGTCCTCCCGGCCGGGCTCGCGCAGGTGGGTGTGCAGGTCGACCAGGCCGGGCAGGGCGACCAGCCCGTCGGCTTCGACCACGAGCGCGTCCGGCGCGGAGAGCCCCGCGCCGGCCTCGGCGACCACGCCGTCGCGGATCAGCAGGTCGGTCGGTGCGGCACCGAGCACGCTGACGTTCCTGAACAGGTACGAGTTCACCGGTTGTTCCCCCCGAGCAGCAGGTAGAGGACGGCCATCCGGACGGAGACCCCGTTGGCGACCTGTTCGACGATGGTGGAGCGGGGCGAGTCGGCGACCTCCGGCGTGATCTCCATGCCCCGGTTCATCGGACCGGGGTGCATGACGATCGCGTGCTCCGGAAGCCGGCGCATCCGCGGGCCGTCCAGGCCGTAGCGGCGCGCGTACTCGCGGGCGGACGGGAAGTAGGAGTCGCCCATCCGCTCCCGCTGCACCCGCAGCATCATCACCACGTCCGACGACGGCAGCACCGCGTCCAGGTCGTAGCAGACGCCGGTGCCGGGAGCGAGGGCGGCGGCGATGTCGCGCGGGATGAGCGTCGGTGGCCCCACCAGGGTCACCTTCGCGCCGAGGGTGGACAGCAGCAGCACGTTCGACCGGGCCACCCGGGAGTGCAGCACGTCGCCCACCACCGCGACCGACAGGCCGGCCAGCCGGCCCAGCCGGGAGCGCATCGTGTACGCGTCGAGCAGCGCCTGGGTGGGGTGCTCGTGGGTGCCGTCACCGGCGTTGACCACCGAGCCGTCGACCCAGTCGGCGAGCCGGTGCGGGGCACCGGAGGCGGGGTGACGGACCACCACCGCGTCGGCGCCCATCGCCTGAAGGGTCAGCGCGGTGTCCTTCAGGCTCTCGCCCTTGGCGACGCTGGATCCCTTCGCGGAAAAGTTGATCACGTCGGCGCTGAGCCGCTTCGCCGCCGCCTCGAAGGAGATCCGGGTCCGGGTGGAGTCCTCGTAGAAGAGGTTGACCACGGTCCGGCCGCGCAGCGCGGGCAGCTTCTTCACCTCACGCCCGGCCACCGCGGCCATCTCTCCGGCGGTGTCCAGGATCTGGGTGGCGGTCTCGGCGTCCAGGTCGGCGCCGGACAGCAGGTGCCTGATCACGAACAGAGCCACCTTTCGTTCGCTACTGCGGGGCGCCGCTGCGCTGCACTCCTCGCGCTCACGGGTGTACCTCCCCGTAGAGGCGGACCTCGTCGGTGCCGTCGGTCTCGGCGAGCGTGACCTTGACGCTCTCGGCGAGGGCCGTCGGGATGTTCTTGCCGACGTAGTCGGCGCGGATCGGCAACTGCCGGTGGCCCCGGTCGACCAGCACGGCGAGCTGCACGGACGACGGCCGCCCGAGATCGCCGAGCGCGTCCAGGGCGGCGCGGACCGTACGGCCGGAGAAGAGCACGTCATCGACGAGGATCACCCGCATGCCGTCGATGCCGCCCGCGGGGAGCTGCGTCGGGCCGACCGCCCGGGTGGCGTTGCGGCGCAGGTCGTCGCGGTAGAGCGTGATGTCCAGCACGCCGACCGGGACGGAGACGTCCTCGAAGGCGCTGATCCGCGCGGCGAGACGCCGGGCGAGCGGAGCACCGCGGGTCGGGATGCCGAGCAGCACGGTGTCGGCGGCGCCGTGGGTCTTCTCGAGGATCTGGTGCGCGATCCGGTCGACGACCCGCTGCACGTCGGCGCTGGCCAGGATCACCTTCACCGAGGGTTGTCGCGGCGGCGACGACGGGGCAGCCGATGGGTAGGCCACGGCGGACCTCCTTCCCCGCCTCACGGGACGGGTCGTTAAAGGACGTCGGGTACTCCGAGCCGGTCAAGATCGGCCGGTGGAGGGGCTTCGGCCACGTTACCAGTGGTCGTCGCCGCGACCACCCTCGGGCGCGAGTGGTCCCGGCCACGCACGGCGTCACCGCGCGAGTATCGGTTCAGCGGGCAGATCGGGACAACTCACCCGGAGCGTGCAACCGGTGGAACTCACCCACTTGACCGCGTGTACGAATCCCCGTACCGTCACGCTCCGTAGCGATCGCTGGGAGAACCCCGAGCAGCACTGGGAGTGTCCGAATGCCCTCTGAATACGCCAAGTCTCTGGGCGCCCGCCTGCGCTCCATCCGCCAGCAGCAGGGCCTGTCCCTGCAGGGAGTGGAGGAGAAGTCGAACGGGCGCTGGAAGGCGGTGGTGGTCGGCTCGTACGAGCGCGGCGACCGTGCCGTCACCGTGTCCCGCCTCGCCGAGCTGGCCGAGTTCTACCGCGTACCGGTCTCGGAGTTGCTGCCCGACGGCAGCGGAGTGCGGCACGAGCCCACCAGCAAGATCGTCCTGGACCTGGAGCGGCTCTACGACGAGGCCAGCGAGGAGCTCGCCTACGTGGCCCGGTACGCCCGCGCCATCCAGCAGCAGCGGGGCGACTACAACGGTCGGGTGCTGTCGATCCGCGCCGACGACCTGCGTGCCCTCGCCATCGTCTACGACGCCTCCCCGTCCGGCCTGATCGAGCGACTGACCGAGCACGGCGTGCTGGTCGCCGACCCGCGGGCGTTCTTCGCCTCCTGACCCCTGACGACAAAGGGGCCCTGCCGTCCGGCGTGGGCCCCTTTGTCGTCGTCCGGCCGGTCGGCCGGTGCGCTCAGCGGGTCGCGTACTCGGCGATCCGGCCGAGCAGCCCGTTGAGGAAGCGCGGCGAGTCGTCCGTGGACATCTGCCGGGCCAGCTCCACCGCCTCGCTGATCGCCACCGCGTCGTCGATCTCGTCGATGTACAGCAGCTCGTAGACCGCGATCCGGGCCAGGTTTCGGTCGACCGTCGGCATCCGGTCCAGCGTCCAGCCCTCGGCGTAGCTGGCGATCAGCTCGTCGATCCGGTCGAGGTTCCCGGCCACGCCCTCGACCAGGCCGACCGCGTACCCGAGGTGCTCGGGGTGCGGCTTGTCGAGCCGTTCGACGTAGCCGGCGAGCACCTCCACCGGCGGACGATCACGCAGGTCGGCCTCGAAGAGCACGTCCAGCGCCCGCTTGCGCGCCTTGCGGCGCGCCGGCATCTGCTGTTTGGGACCCTCGGCCATCAGGCGCGGCCGAGGTAACGGCCGTCGCGGGTGTCGACCTTGATCTTCTCGCCGGTGGTGATGAAGAGGGGCACCTGTACGGTCGCGCCGGTCTCCACGGTCGCCGGCTTGTTGCCGCCGGTCGAACGGTCACCCTGCAGACCGGGCTCGGTGTAGGTGACCTCCAGCACGACCGAGGTCGACAACTCGATGTACAGCGGGACGCCCTCGTGGGTGGCCACGATCGCCTCGGCCTCGGGCAGCAGGTAGTTGGCGGCCTCGCCGACCGTCCCGCCGGGCACCGTGATCTGGTCGAACGTCTCCATGTCCATGAAGACGAAGTCCTCGCCGTCGGCGTAGAGGTACTGCATGGTGCGCTTGTCGACGGTCGCGGTCTCGACCTTGGTGCCCGCGTTGAAGGTCTTGTCGACGACCTTGCCGGAGAGCACGTTCTTCAGCGTGGTACGCACGAACGCACCACCCTTACCGGGCTTGACGTGCTGGAACTCGACGACGGCCCAGAGCTCCCCGTCGAGGTTGAGTACCAGGCCGTTCTTCAGGTCGTTGGTGGTGGCCATTTCCTGCCTTGATCATCAGCTGGCGGACAGACCTGGGAAGTCTACTAGCCACCGCCCGACCCGCTGTCCGCCGCCGTCCCGCTCACCCCACCACCCCCGATCCAGCGGTCGCCGGGCCGCCGACGGTACGGAACGGCCGATTCGATCGTCACGGTCAGTAGCATCGTTGCTCCGACCGACCACCAGCCACGCTGCTCTGGCTCTGCTTCAACCGCGCAGCCTCGCCGTAGTGGCGTCAGCCGTCCTGGTCGCGGTGGGTGGCGAGGTGGTGCAGGGCGAGTCGGTAGCCGTCCACGCCGAGGCCGCAGATGACTCCGGTGGCCACCGCGGAGACCACCGAGTGGTGCCGGAACTCCTCCCGCGTATGGATGTTGGAGATGTGCACCTCGACCAGCGGGGCGCGCAGCATGGCGCAGGCGTCCCGGACCGCGATCGAGTAGTGCGACCACGCGGCCGGGTTGAGCACCACGGCGGCGGCTTCGTCCGCCGCGGCGTGCAGCCAGCCGAGCATCTCGTGCTCGGCGTCGGTCTGCCGGACGGTGACGCTGATCCCCAGCTCCCGTCCGGTCGACTCACAGAGTTCGACCAGGTCGGCGTAGCTGGTCACGCCGTACACGTCGATCTGGCGGGTGCCCAGGCGACCCAGGTTGGGCCCGTTGAGCACGTACACCTTCATCGGATCGCCACCGCCTGGTACGCCTCGTGCAGCAGCTCGTCGTCGGGGCCCTCCAGGATGGCCGGGCGGGCCAGCCCGTCGAGCACCACGAAACGCAGGCGGCTGCCCCGGGCCTTCTTGTCGACCCGCATGGTGGCCAGCAGCCGGGGCCAGGCGTCGGCCGGATAGGCGGTGGGCAGGCCGAGCGCGCTCACCACGTCGCGGTGCCGGCGGGCGGTGGGTTCGTCCAGGCGACCGACCAGCCGGGCCAGTTCGGCGGCGTACACCAGGCCGACCGCGACCGCGTGGCCGTGCCGCCAGCGGTACCCCTCGACCTTCTCGATCGCGTGGGCCAGGGTGTGCCCGTAGTTCAGCACCTCGCGTACGCCCGACTCGCGCAGGTCACCGGCGACCACGCCGGCCTTCACCCGGATCGCGCGTTCGATGAGTTCCCGGACGACCGGGCCGGTCGGGTCGGTGGCCGCCGCCGGTTCGCGCTCGACCAGGTCGAGGATGGCCGGGTCGGCGATGAAACCGCACTTGACCACCTCGGCCATGCCGGCGGCCAGCTCGGCCGGCGGCAGGCTGTCCAGCGTGGCCAGGTCGGAGAGCACCCCGACCGGCGGGTGGAAGGCGCCCACCAGGTTCTTGCCGGCGGTGGTGTTGATGCCGGTCTTGCCGCCGACCGCCGCGTCGACCATGCCGAGCAGCGAGGTGGCCACCGGTACCCAGCGCACCCCGCGCAGCCAGCAGGCGGCAACGAAGCCGGCCAGGTCGGTGACGGCGCCGCCGCCCAGCCCGACCACCGCGTCGGTACGGGTGAAACCCGCCTCACCGAGCTGGTCCCAGCAGTGCGCCGCCACGTCGACGTGCTTGCCGCCCTCGGCGTCGGGCACCTCGATCGCGAGCGGCGTCACGCCGGACGCGGCCAGCCGGGCGCCGATCGCGTCGGCGGATTCCTTGAGCGGCGCGGTGTGCAGCACCGCCACCCGGGTGGCCTCGGGCAGCAGCCCCGGCAACACGTCGAGCAGGTCCCGCCCGACAAGTACGTCGTACGGCCGTTCGCCGCCGACCGGGATCCGGGTCACCTCGTCCATCGCGGGAACCTAACCATCCGTGCGCAGCAGCTGCGCGATCTCGGCGACGATCTCCTCCGGCGTCCGGCCGTCGGTCACCACCGTGCTGGTGGCCACCTCGGCGTAGAGCGGCCGGCGCTGGTCCATCAGGTGCTTGAGGGTGGCCCGGGGGTTGATCGTCAGCAGGGGCCGCCCCACACCGAGACCGACCCGCTTGACCGCGTCGGGCAGTTCGACGGAAAGGTGGACCACCCGGTGCCCGACCAGGGCGGCCCGGTTCTCCTCGGCCAGCACCGCGCCGCCGCCCAGGGCCAGCACCCCCGAGCAGGAGGTCAGCGCGGCGGCCACCGCGGCACGTTCCAGGGCGCGGAAGTGCGACTCGCCCTCGTCGACGAAGATCTCCGGGATCGGTTTGCCGGCGAGGCGCTCGATGTCGGCGTCGGTGTCGCGGAACTCGACGCCGAGCGTCTCCGCCAGCCCCTGCCCGATGGTGGTCTTGCCCGAGCCGGGCGCGCCGACCAGGACGCAGACCGGGCGGGCCGGAGCGGTCACCGGATCACCAGCGCGTCGAGGTAGCCGGCCAGGTTACGCCGCATCTCGGCGACCGAGTCGCCACCGAACTTCTCCACCGCCGCCTCGGCCAGCACCAACGCCACCATCGCCTCGGCGACGACGGCGGCGGCGGGCACCGCGCAGACGTCCGAGCGCTGGTTGATCGCGGTGGCCGGCTCGCCGGTGGTCACGTCCACCGTGGCCAGGGCGCGGTTCAGCGAGGAGATCGGCTTCATCGCGGCCTTCACCCGCAGCGGCTCGCCGGTGGTGATGCCGCCCTCCAGACCACCGGCCCGGTCGGTGACCCGACGGACGCCGGTGACGGTGGGCATGATCTCGTCGTGCGCCTCGGAGCCCCGGGATCGGGCCTGCTGCCAGCCGTCGCCGATCTCCACACCCTTGATCGCCTGGATCGACATCAGCGCGGTGGCCAGGCGGGCGTCGAGCTTGCGGTCCCACTGCACGTGGCTGCCCAACCCTGGCGGTACGCCGTACGCCAGCACCTCGACCACGCCGCCGAGGGTGTCGGCGGCCTTCTTCGCGGCGTCGACCTCGGCCACCATCCGGGCGCTGGCCTCCGGGTCGAGGCAGCGCAGCGGGTCGGCGTCGATGCGCTCGGCGTCCTCGGGGCGGGGGCGCAGCCCCGGCTTGACGGCGACCGGCCCCAGCTCGACCACGTGCGAGACGATCTCGACGTCGATCCCCTGGCGGAGCAGCGCCTTGGCCACCGTGCCGACGGCCACCCGGGCGGCGGTCTCCCGCGCACTGGCCCGCTCCAGGATCGGCCGGGCGTCGGTGTGGCCGTACTTCTGCATGCCGGCCAGGTCGGCGTGACCGGGCCGGGGCCGGGTCAGCGGCGCGTTGCGGGCCTGCCGGGCCAGCTCCTCCGGGTCGACCGGGTCGGCGGCCATCACGGTGCGCCACTTGGGCCACTCGGAGTTACCCACCCGCATCGCGACCGGACTGCCCAGCGTCACGCCGTGGCGCAGGCCGCCGATGATCTCGATCTCGTCCTGCTCGAACGACATCCGCGCACCCCGGCCATAGCCGAGCCGGCGACGCGCCAACTCCCCGGCGATCTCGGTGGAGGTCACCTCGATCCCGGCCGGCACCCCCTCCAGCAACGCGACGAGAGCGGGCCCGTGTGATTCTCCTGCGGTCAACCAGCGCAACACAGCGGCCAGTCTGTCACGCCGGGTGCCCACCGACGCGCGCCGCCCGCCGCGTCCCGCCCTGCGGACGCGGCGAACGGCGCTGCCGGAGGCGGCGGGCGGCCCGTCGGTCAGATGCCCCGGCCGCGCTTGTGCAGGGTGCGCAGCACGGCGTCGGCGCGGACCACCCGCCCGGCCACGGCCAGGGCCAGGTACGCCCGGGGTTCGCGCGGGTTGCGGCGGATGGTGTGCCGGGCCCAGCGCATGGCACCGCGACGGTCTCCCGAGGCGGCCCGGGCGAAGGCGATCTGCCCGGCGACCCGGGCCTCCCCCGCCGGCTGGGTGGCGAACTCGGGATAGCGCTCCAGCAGCCACTGCAACGCCTCGGAGATGGTGTCCCAGCGCTGGGCGAAGTACGAACGCTTGTGCCAGCGCACCGTCACGTACGGGGTGCGCAGATTGACCAGCGGGGCGCTGCGGGCGGCCCGGAGCAGGAACTCGTAGTCCTCGGCGTAGCTGCCCGGGATCTCCTCGTCGACCAGCCCGAACCCGTCACGCAACGCGGCGGCGCGGATCACGAAGGTCGACGGGTGCAGTTCGGTCATCCGGTCCCGCAGCAGGTCGGCCAGGCTGATCGAGTCGCGGTCCAGCACCCGCTCGACGGTGTGCCCGTCATAGGCGACCCGGATACCGCAGCTCACGAACTCTGCGCCGGGCACCGCGGTCAGCGCGTCGACCTGGGACCGCAGCTTCCCGGGCAGCCACTCGTCGTCGTCGTCGCAGAAGGCGATCAGCTCACCGGTGGCCGCCAGGGTGCCCGAGTTGCGGGCACCGGCCAGTCCCGGGGTACGGGTGTTGGTCACCACGCGTACCGGCCGGTCCGGGCCGGACAGGTCGGCCAACGACGGGTCCGGCGCGGACTGGTCGTACACCACGACCACCTCGACCGGGCCGGGATAGTCCTGCGCCACGATCGCGCGGACCGCGGCCCGCAGCAGCTCGGGGCGATCCCGGGTGGGCACCACGGCGCTCACGCTCGGGTAGGAGATCATCGGTTCCGCCTTCCGTTCGGACCGGGCCCACGCCACGGCCGCCACCACGGCCGGTGACGCCGCTGCGCGGCCTCGGCCACCAACTCCTCGACGATCGTCCCCACCCGGCGGACCGCGGCCCGCTGCCCCTCGGCCGCCTCGGCGTCGACCGTCACCGCGAACCGGGAGCGGTCGGCCCGGCCGGAGTCGAGCGCGTCGAACAATTCCTGCCGGGACTCGCAGAGCGCCACCAGCCCGGCCGCGCCGAGCCTGCGGGCGAACAGCAGCTGGTGGTCGTCGACATGCTCGCCCCGGGTCGGGTCGCGGGGCACCACGATCGGCAGGTGCCCGTGCCGGCGCGCCTCCAGGATGGTGGCCGGCCCGCCGTGGCAGACCACCAGGTCGGCGCCGGCCATCGCGGTCTGCAACTCGGCGTGGCCGAGGAACGGCACCGCGTCGGGCAGCCCGTCGGCACGGGTGTGCCCGTGCTGCACGGTCAGCACCACCTCGCCGGCGACCTCGCCGTGCCAGTCCCGCAGCCACTCGACCAGCCGGTCGAAGGGGTGCTTGTCGGTGCCGACCGCCACCAGGATGCGGGTACGGCCGTCCGGGTGAAGCCCGCGCGGCGCGGGCACCCGGCCCGGCTCGGCCCGGGTGGGGCGCGGACGTACCGGCGCGACCCGGTGGGCGTCACCGGCCGTGCCGCTCACAGCAGAGTCCCGACGACGGTGGCCTCCGGGTACTGGCGGCGCTGTTCCTCCCACTGCACGAGCATCGCCGACAGGAACGGGCGGCACAGCCGGGCGGTCAGCGTCGGCGTGTCGATCCGGTCGTAGACCTCGATGTAGACGGTCGGGATGCGCCGCAGCCGGGCGAGCACCACGAATGGGACGGCCACGCCCGCCCCGGTGGTGACCACCGCCGCCACCCTCCGCCGCCGCAGCACCCGGGCCGCCAGCATCGCGTTGCGCAGCAGGTTGCGCATGTTGCGGGTGGTCGGATGGTACGCGGGCACCACGTCCTCCCCGGCGAGCAGCGACACCGCCTCCGGTGTGTCGAAGGTGACCCAGCACCGTCGCCACGTCTCGTACCAGGGCCGCAGGGCCAGCAACTGGGCCAGGTGCCCGCCGCTCGAACCGACCAGCAGCAACACCGGCTGCTGGTCGGACCCGGGCTCGTCGATCTTCACGTCCACGCGACTCCCCACAAGTTCGCTTGGAATTCCTGTCGGCGCCACGCAGCAGCAGACCACACGTCGCCCGGCGGTGAAAGGTGTGACCGGGTGTTACGTGATCTCCGTACGTGGTGGTTCTGGTAGACCGAGCGGCCGACCCCCGCCGGACAACCGTCACTGCCTGGAGCTTTATCGTCACCGTCCGGCATCGACCGTGCGGTGATCCGGGTGGATCAGCCGCTATGTCGTTTCTCTATGATGTCCAGCAGCGCGGGATGCAGCACCGGATTCCACCCGGCTCCAGCGTCCGCCAGCCGCCAGGTACGCAGCCACATCTCCACCAGATACGCGTCGGCGACCAGCCGCTGCCGGGCCCGATCCAGCCCGAGCGCGTCACCATGCCGGGCCAGCCACACGTCGACCTGCCCGGCAGCATCGGTGGCCGGTTCGCCGCGCAGGACCAGCGACCGCTGGAACGCGTCGTGGGCCAGGTCGAAACCGACGGGCACCTCCGGCCCGCTGTGCTCCCAGTCCCAGGCGACCAGTTCGCCCTCGTGCCGGCCCAGGTTCCACGGCACCCAGTCGCCGTGCCAGTGACCGAACTCCACGTCCACGTCGCCGTACCGGCGACCCAGCGCGGCGACTACGGCCACCGCGTGGTCACCGACCCCCTCGGTCTCGGCGGCACGGTGTGCCTGCTCGGTCAACCGGGCCAGGAACGGCGAACCGGCCAACGGCCGGGACGCGGCCGCCGGACCACCCCGGCGCGCCACCGCGAGCAGCGCCGCGATCTCCGGCGGCCCGTCGACGGGTACGCCCCGGATCCGCGCCGGCAACGGCTCCACCACCGCCACCACCTGCCCGGCAAAGCTCAGCTCGGTGAGCAGCCGGGGAGTCGCCGGGAATCCGGCGGATCCGGTCGACGCGACCACCTCCCGCAAGGCCGCCGCCTCGGTCGTGACCAGTGCCCGGGTGGCGTCGTTCCAGCCGATCTTCGCATAGCCACGGGGCGCGCCGGTGCGGTCGAACAGTTGCAGGGTCGGCTTGTGGTTCGGGTCCGGTGGGCGCACCCCGCACGCCGCATACAGCGGCTCGTCGCCGAGCGCGGCGGCGACCCGGGCGGCCAGCAGCACCTCGGTCGGGGCGAGGCCGGCTGGCACCGCGACGGTGAGCACCGGGAACGAGGCCCGGTCGACGATGCCCACCCGGGCCGCCGCACCGAGCGCGGCCCGCACCGCGCGCACCTTCGCCGGACGCAACGCATTGTATGCCAGCAACGCCGCCGCGGTGACCCGAGGAGCGCCCAACGGCAGCAGGAAGCGGGCCCGGGCGACCGACGGGACGACCGCGTACCGGGCCACCACCGTGTGCCCGGCCGGTGGCTCGGCGTCCACCGAGAGGGCGATCCGCTCGTCGCCGAAGACCGCCCGGGTCACCCAGCCCAACCCGTCGCCGCGCGAGCGGGGATCGGCCGTCGTGGTGGCGGCCGTGGTCACGCGACCCGGTCCGGCCAGTCGAGCGACATCCCCAGCCGCTGCCGCAGTGCCTCGTTGTGCGGGCGGTAGTACTCGGTCAGCTCGGCGCGCAGGTCCGCCTCCAGCGGTGCCGACCGCCGGTCGTTGTAGACCTTGAAGTCGGGCAGGTCGAATGCGGGCAGACCGAGGAAGTCCAGGGTGCGCCGGTAGGTGGCCCGCGCGTCGCCGTACAGGTCCTCGCTGGGCAGGAAGAGCAACTGCGAGCGGTCGAAACGCTCCAGCCACGGCTCAAGGTGCTCCAGATAGCGCCCCCGGGCCCGATAGGTGTACCAGTCGTACGGCTCGCTGAAGTACTCCGGCTCGGCGATCAGCCGCTCCCGTTCCCCCGCCGTACGCTCCGGCTCGGCGGCCAGCGCGGCGGCGAAGTCCAGCGGCTCCACGCCGTTGGTGCGCCGCTCCTTCCAGTGCGAGTACGCCCGCTCCACCGGATCCCGCAGCAGCACGATCAGTTTCACCGTGGGCATCAGACCGGCGACCCGCTCGGCGGCCAGCGGATGGAACATGTACAGCGGCGCCGCCTCACCGACGCGGACCGGGCCACCGTGGCGGCTCTCCAGCGTCTCCCGCTGGCGCACGGTCGGAAAGTGCGAGCGGTACCACGCCTCGCCGCGCCGCCAGTGCTCCTCGAAGTAGTGCGAGGACTTCGTGTTCCAGGCTGGGAAGAGCCGGGGCACCAGCGGATGCTGGATGAGGTAGTTCCACAGCGAGGTGGTCCCGCCCCGCTTGGTGCCGATGATGAGGAAGTCCGGCAGCGGACGCCGGTCGCTGGTGCGGACCCCGTAGTCGACGAGGCTCTCCCGCACCCGATTCGTCACCTGGGTCGGCACCAGTTGCTTCACCCGGTCCCGGATGGACGACACGACGACCTCACCTGCCCTTCGACGGCGGGGACGGTGGGCCCTGCGGCGCCCCGCCCCGAATCTGCACCATGGTCGCCCGGATGCCATGCCGCACCCGGGGTAACGTCAACAAGCCGACGCAGCCGGCGGCCAGCACCGCCACCGCCACCAGCAGGCCGGGGATGCCCCGACCGCCCACCGCCAGGCCGGCCGCCGAGGCCAGGCCGACACCGCCGACCGTGGCCGTCGCCGCACGCAGCATCCCCGCGTCGACCAGCGGCTGACGCACCACCAGTCGGGCGCAGGTGACCGCAGTGAGGTTCTCGGTGGCGATACCGGCCGCCCAGGCCAGCGCGGCGCCGGTGGCACCGTACGCGGGGATCAGCAGCAGGCCGAGGCCGACGGTGACGACCAGTCCGGCCAAGGCGCCGGCCAGGTGCAGGCCGCTGCGCCCACCCATCAGCAGGAGACTCTGCACGTTGCCGACGCCGGTGTTGATCAGCATGGCCAGGGCGAGCACGGTCAGCGCGGCGGCACCGGCGGTGAACTCGGGACCGAACAGGGCCAGGAAGGCCGGCCCGAACACGGCGAGCAGCAGGTAGACCGGCCAGGACAGCACCATCCCCCAGGTGGTCAACTGCCGGTGCACGGCCGCCGCGGCGACCCGCTCGCCCCGCCCGAGCAACCGCGACAGCTGCGGCGAGACCGCCACCCGCAACCCCTGCATCGCCAACTGCCCGGCGAGCACGTACCGGCCCACCGCGCCGAAGACACCGGCGTCGGCCGGGGTGGCCAGGGCCGAGGTGAGCAGCACACCGACCCACATGCTGCCGGCGTCGATCGCGGCGGAGGCGGCACGCGGCAGCGCGAACCGCCAGAACGTGCCCCAGTCCGCCGACTCCGGGCGCAGCCGGACGCCATCGCCCATGCCCAGCGGCCGGGCGACCATCATCAGGCAGACCAGCAGCGCGACGGCCGCCGGCACCAGCCAGCCGGTCATGCCGGCGACCAGCCCGCCGCCGACCAGCAACGCCGCGCCGACCAGCGCCGGCCGGGCCACCGGCAGCAGCAGGAACTGCACCGCCACGTACAAGCGGATCGGGCGCACGCAGCGCACCACGGCCAGCAGCAGGTTCATCGCGACCACCACCGGCACCGCGACGAACGTCACCGCCAGCAGCGGCGCCCCCTCCGGCCCCAGCAACCGCCCGGCGAGCGGACCGGCGAACAGCGCACCACCCACCGCGATCAGCACCGCGAACAGCAGCGGCGGCAGCAGGGCCACCGGCAGCACCCGGGCGGCGTCGCCGCTCGCTCCGGCCCGGCGCCGAGGCAGTGCCCACATGAGCCCGGTCTCCGCACCCAGGGTGCAGACCGCGGCGGCGACGGTCACCACGCCGATCGCGGCGAAGAACGCGCCGGACCCCGTCGTGCCGTACCCACGGGTGATCACGACCGCCAGCACGAAACCGAACAGGCCGCTGGTGGCGGCGCCGACCAGCCCGGCGACCCCGCTGCGGACGCTGCGCCGGGTCTCGGTCGCGCCGTCGTCCGGGCCCGGGCCCGCCCCGGTGGGCCGGTCCCCAGCCGGGGAACTGGTGGTGACGGTCATGTCGGTCGCACCGCCGGTCGTGGTCGGGACCGCCCGGCCGGGCGGTGCACTTCCCGCTCGGTGAGCGCCATCGCGAAGCCGACCGCGAAGAAGGCGACGGCGAGGTTCTGGTTGGCCATCCCGTAGAACGGCACCTGCACCAGGCAGATCACCGGGACGATGGACAGCCACTGCCCGGCCGCCGAGATGGCCCGGGCACAGACCACCGCGGCCACGACGAACCAGGCGAGGAAACAGAGCAGCGCGGGTACGCCGTGACTGAACAGCACCATCCAGAGCTGGCCCTGGGTGCCGATCGGCGCGGCGGCGGAGACGGTGTCGACGTTCACCGGCGCGCCGTAGCCCAGCCACGGTGAGTCGCCAACCCTTCGCAGCACCTCGGAGTAGAGCGAGAACCGGTCGGTGTTGGTGTCACTGGACTCGACCCGGTTGCCGATCAGCTCGGTGACCGGGATGAAGAGCGTGACCAGGCCACCGGCCAGAACCACGCCGACGATCGAGGCCGCCACCCGGACGTTGCCGCGCAGCGCGGCCCGCAGGCCGAGCACGGCCAGGCCGGCGCCGAGGCTGAGGAACATCGCGCGGTTGAGCGTGAGGAAGGCCGGCACCAGCGACAGCGGCAGCGACGCGAAAAGCGCCCAGCGCAGCAGCCCCCGTCGGCGCAGCATGGTGAAGGCGACCACGCAGGGCAGCGTGATCGCGTACGCGCTGCCGTAGTTGTTGGTGTACGCGAACGGTGCCGCCGGCCGGTAGATCGGGTTGAGCGACCGCTCGCTGAACTCGGCGGTGGACAGGTGCACCATGTCGTTGATGAACGGCGTGCCGGCCACCCCACCCGGCAACAGCACCTCGACCGGCGTGGTCATCTCGAACCGCGGCATCACCACGCCCAGCCAACCGAGCACGACCAGCCCGAACCAGAACGCGCAGAGCGGCACCAGCACGGCCGTCTGGTCGGGGCGCTCCCGGGCGACCGCGTAGACGTAGACGCCGACCACCGCCGCGGTGAGGTAGAAACCCAGCCGCAGGGCGAAGGTCAGCAGCGACACCGGCGACTGCAACTGCGTCACGCTGACCAGCACGATGGCCAGGAACAGCAGCCAGATGCCGGTCGCGGGCGGCAGGGGCACCCGGCCCCGGGTGATCAGCAGCACGAACAGCAGCGCGCCCAGCAGCGGCCAGCCGAGATAGAAGAAACCGGCCAACCACCATACCGGCACCATCCCGAACATGGCGACCAGCGGCCACAGCGGCAGCCGTGGCGGCGGGGCGACCACCGACGGGGTGCCGCCGGCTGCCGGCGGCGCCGGCTCGGTGGCCGGCGGAGCCTGGATCACCGGCACCGGTCAGCCCCGGCCGTTGCGGGAGAGCACGAAGCCGAGCGGATTCACCCCGGCGGCCCGCAGGCGCTCGGCGAGCCGACGCAGGTCGGTCTGCCGGGTCCGGTCCCGCTCGACCACCACCACCGCGGTGCCCTGCCGGGCCACGGCGACACCACGCTCGTCGGCCTCGGCCGGCGGGGCATTGTACAGCACCAGGCGGTGGTTGGCGCCCTGCCGCCAGGTGCCGAACCGGACGCTGCCGGCGCCCACGGTCACCTGGTCGTCGGCGGTCGCCTGGCCGTTGGTGGCCGGGTTGACACTCGCCTTGGCGGAGGTGACCCGGGGGATCGTGATCGTCGCCTCCGGATCGGTCGAGGGACGCGCGCCCGGCGGGTGCGGTGAGGGACGGCGGATCACCTCGGTGGGCGAGTCGTCCGGTCCCTCCATGCTCACCGGGCGGGCCGGCGCGGTACGCGGCTTGGGCACACTGGGCCGGCTCGGGTTGATGCTGGCCGGCAGCCGGTCCCGGTCGGCCTGCACCGCGGCCCGCAGCCGGTCGATCCGACCGCTGTCGTCGGCGACGAACACCTCGCGTCCGGCCACCGCCAGCGCCACGGCCAGACCGGCGGTGATCGCGCTGGCATCCTCACGGGCGGTGACCACGGCGACCCGGGCCGGATGGCGGACCCGCTCGGCGATGGCCATCGCGACGTAGCGGACGTCCGCGTCGACGGCCCGCCCGCGCAGGCCGGTGTACCGGATGGTGCCCAGCAGCGGCAGGCCGGTGTTGTCCTTGGCGTCGACGACGGTACGCACCCGCCGGTCGAAGGACTCCCAGGCGAACGCGAGCACCAGGCCGATCAGGGCGCCACCGAGCAGCCCGGCGGCCATCAGCATCGGCGCGTTGCCGGCCGCCGAGGTCAGTGCCCGCTCGGCGGACTGGGTGACCCAACCCGGGTTCACGTCGACCGCGGCGATCTCGGTGCGGGCGGAGTTGAGCTGGGTGAGCTGGTTGTTGATCGCACCCAACTCGGCGACCGCCACGTTGCTGGCGGCGGTGTCCCGGGAGTTGTTGACCCGTCGTTGCGCCGCGGCCTGTTGCGTGGCGACCTTGTCGATGCTCTCGTCGTACGAGCGGAGCATCTCCTCGCGCTGCCGCTCGTACATCGCCCGTCGGACGTTGAGGTAGCTCTCCGCGGCGAGGTTCGCGCCGAGCACCGCCTCGTCGGCGTCGCCCGCCTGGTAGACGAAGCGCAGGATCTGCCCACCGGTGGGCACCTCGACCTCGAGCGCGTCGCGGACCGAACGCTGGTCCGAGCCGAACTGGTCGGCGAGCTTCCCGACCACCTCGGTGCCGGTGGCGATGCGGCTCTCCACGTTCATGTTCACCGCCCGGTCGGCGTTCGCGCCACTGGGCGTGAAGGCGTCGGTGACCACCGGACGGACCGCCACCACCGCGTTGGCGGTCACCGCCGACGGGGCCAGGAACGCGTAGCCCGCAGCGGCCACCAACCCGAGCGCGGCGACTGCGGCGACCTGCCGGATCCGGTGCAACGGCACGCGCAGCACGTCGGTGATGGTGACGGACCGAGGCGACGTCTCGGCGTTCGCACCATCGTTGGCCCAGGGGCTGGGAGCGGCATCAGTCATTGAACTTCTTCACCGTTTGTTGTGGGTTGCCGATGACCACGACCCCGGGCGGCACGTCCGTCCGCACCACGGTCGCGGCCCCCACCACGCTGTCCCGACCGATCCGTACGCCCTTCATGACCAGCGCGTGCGCGCCGATCCACACGTTGTCCTCGACGGTGATCGGCGCCAGGGTGGCCGACGTGGGTGGATCGTGCCGCTGAGCCGGTGGCAGGTTGTGGAAGTCATTGTCCAGCAACTCGCAGTCGGACAACAGGCACCGATTCCCGATCGTCACCGACGTCCACGTGCCCACCCATGTCGCGTTGAGCAGGCAGTCGGCCCCGACCCGCACCTCACCGGGCCCGGCGAAGCGGACCAGCTTGTTGAGCCGCGTCCGGTCACCGATGGTCACCCGCACCCCACGCCGCAGACGGATGCGCCCACGGATCTCGACGTCCCGTCCGAGAGTCAGGCGCGGGTAGCGCAGGCTGTACCAGCGACGCTTGATCACGAAGACCATCCGCACCACGACGCCACGCCGGATGCCGCTCAACGAGCCTCCCCACGTTCAGTGGGCCGGCGACGGTGGATCCGCCGCCGACCCAACGTGAACAATCTACTGAGGTTACATTACGAACAGTGAACGCTACTGCACGGAGAAGAATATCGACGGAGTCGACCAGGTCAGCTCCGTGGTAGCGGTGGCGATCACCGTAGCCCCGGTGCCGTCGACCACCGCAGCGGGGGCCAGGGTCGGATCGAAGGGCACGCTGCGCAGCGACCCGTCGGTGGCCCCGTAGACGATCTTCCCGTCCACCCAGGCCATGCCGCGCACCGTGGACCAGGTGACCCCGGTGGTCGGCAGGCTGAACTCGGTGGCGCCGAGGTAGTTTCCGTCGATCTCGAAGAACCGGTAGTAGAGGTTGTTCGTCCCGGTACGCGTGTAGTAGAGCCGGCCGTCGAGGAAGAACGCCCCGGTCAGCTGGGCCGGGTTGAACCAGTCGTTGTAGCCGGACGCCTCCCACGGCGCGCCGATGGTGGCGCCGTTGAACATCGAGATGTCGATCCGGCTCCCGGTGGGCGAGCCGGAGACCAGCCGCGACCAGTAGATCCGGTCGTCCACCCGCCAGGTGGCCCCGGCACCGGTGTAGTTGGCCTGGGTCACCGTGGTGGCGGTGCCGAGGGTGCTGCCGTCGAACGGCACCTTCGCCAACTCACCGCTGCCGACGTTCAGGTACAGGTGGCCACTGGCGGCCGTCGGAGGGTTGCGCGGAGTGATGGTGCGTCCACCGCTGACTGGGAACATGCCCAGCCGGCCGTGGTACTCGTTGCCCATGCCGTCGGAGTTGTGCCCGAAGTAGAGGCCGTCCGGGCCGCGCCAGAGGACCGGCACGGTCGAGCCCCACGAGCTGGCGCCCGAGGGCAGGGCCGAGCCGCCGCTACGACGCGGGTTCCAGTTCACCGGCATGCCGGTGGCCGGGCTGACCGCGCCGATGCCGAGCCGGTCGATCGCCCCGGGCCCGGCCTTGTCGCTGGCGTTCGGGTTGTTCAGCCAGCGGAAGTGCCCGCCGAGGTAGATGACGTTGTCGGCCACCTCGACCGAGGTGATGGTGTCGTTGCCGGTGAAGTTGGTCCAGGTGGCGTTCTGGCCACTGCCCCGAGCCGCGGTCTCGAAGCGCACCAGCACGTCGCAGTACGCCGACGGCCAGCCCGCGCCGCCGTTGGTGACGACGGCGAACCAGCTCCCGTCAGCACCGAACCGGATGTCCTGCACGTAGTGGACGAAGGTGGTGGGTGACGCGCACGGCGCCACAAACCGCTCGCTGCTCCAGTCGATCACGCTGGGCGTACCGGTCAGGTCGATCAGCGCGATCTGGTTGCGTGGCAGGTCGTTGACGAACATGAAATTGCCGCCGACCACGAGCGTGTTGCCGTCCGGCGACACGTCGATCGTCCAGGCGTACATGCTGGTGCCGTGCCGGCCGACCGAGGTGTTGATGTTGAAGGTCGGGTCGATCGCACCGGTGGTCGCGTCGAGCCGGCCGAGCCCGGCGTGCGCCGTGCCGTTGAGCCAGTTGAACGCACCGGCCACGTACAGCCAGTTGCCGTGCAGCACCATGTCGCGCACGGTGCCGCCGTCGGACCGGCCCACCCAGGTGTCGATGATCATGCCGGTGGCCGGGTCGAGCGCCACCAGGTTGCGGCGGGCCACCCCGTTGACGTTCTTGAAGACACCACCGACGATCAGCGTCCCGCCGGGACCGGCGATGAGCGAGTTGACCGCCCCGTCGAGCACCGGCAGGAAGGTGGTGGAGATCGTCCCGGTGGTCCGGTCGTAGGCGAAGAGATAACGCTGGGTGGTCCACGACGAACTGACGGTCTGCCGGATCTGGGTGAAGCTGCCTCCCACGAACACCGTGTTGCCGACCTGTGCGAAGGCACGGGCCTCACCGTCCCGCGCGTGCGGGGTCTCGTCGGCGGGGTTCGCGGACACCAGAGTCGCCGGTTCGGGGACCGGCACCACGGCGGCGGATGTCGCGCTGGGCACGGCCAGGACGGCCGCGACGGTTGCTAATGCGACAGCCCCTGCCCGTACGCGCTTTCGGCGGGTGTTCCGCCACGGGAAGGAGATTATGGGCACGCTGCGCCTCCTGGCTGGACGGGAATGTGCGTTGCGTAGCCTCTCCCGTCCACCCCGGGGGCGATATCCGCCGATTGGGCGGTCAGTTCATCCAGTTGCGGACATCACCGCGGGCGGTCGTATGTCGGACAGCACCGGTACGGCATCCGACCGCCCGCAGGTTGCCTGAGGTCAGCGACTCCCTCCGGTGGGTTGCCGCAGATAGCTGTCCCGTCCGGCGGCGGCGAAACCGGCCACCGCCGCGGCGTCCTGGTTCATTGTCATGTTGCAGACGTTCGTCGTCTTCGTCATGCCCGGCGAGTTGAAGTAGATCGCGGCCTTGATCTTGGGGTGGGCCTTCAGCGCCGCCGGGAACTCCTCGAACCACCGCCGCTTCGCGTTCGGGTCGCCGCTGTCGAAGTTCGTGCCGAACTCGGCCAGCATCCGGGGCTTGCCCTTGCCGATGCCGGTGTCGTCCAACCACCGGTAGAACGAACCGATGGTGGTACTCGGGCTCTTCCAGGTCGTACTGCCGTTGCAGACGTGGAAGTTGTACGGATCCCAGGCCACCCAGTCGACGTAGTCGTCACCCGGGTACAGGCCGGCGTACCGGTTGTAGTGACCGGACCAACCCATCATCGTCCAGACCCACACCGCGTTACGGACGTCCGCCGCGGCGAACCGGTCGTGCACGTACCGCCACGCGCGGACGAACTCCGCGTCGCTGCCCTTGGCCGGTTCGTCCTCCGGCTCGTGGTCGAAGCCCATGAACACCGGCACCCCGGTCGCCTTGATCCGGCCGGCCACCGCGTCGATGGTCTGGTCGTACCGACCGCTGTACACGTCCCGCCAGGTGAGCACCGTCCCGGACGAGAAGACCCGGCTCTCCCAGGCGAAGAACATCAGTCGGCCCTCGCGCATCTGCTGCTGCTGGTACGCGTCGGGGAAGGCACCGTTGCTGCCGGTGTTGGAGAAGTCGTGGTAGCGGTGCACGATGTCGAACGTCCGCCCGACCTGCTTCTCCACGTCGGTGATCGCCTTACCGTGATCCCATCCGCTGCCCGCGCTGGAGGGTGAGTACATCCCCCACCAGGCACCGCAGGAGGGCACCAGCTTCGCCGACACCTCGCCGCACTTGCCGGGGTCCGCCGGTGGCCTGGTCGGCGTCGGGCTGGGCCGCGCCGGGCTCGGACTCACGCTCGGCGAGACGCTCGGCGAGACGGGCGGCCGGGTCGGCAGCGCGGCCGAGGGGGTCGGCGAGGCGCTGGACGGCGCGACCGTCGGGCCGGTACCCACGTCGTAGCTCAACAACAGCCGAGGGCGTATGTCCGGGTTGCGGTTCTCCCCCGACGCCCAGTAGATCCGGGTGTTCAGACCGGCCTGTGCCAGCGACACCGTCCAGGTGCCGTTGCCGGCGACCAGCCCGGAGACGTCCCATTCGTTGAAGCCCTTGCCGACCCCGGTCACCGAGTCCAGGGCGTTGCCGACCTGCCCCGGCACCGGCCGGGCGGCACGGGCATCGAGCCCGGACTCGTGCGCGGTCACCGTGGCGTCGAACGCCTGCCAGGCATGCACCCGCAACACCGCGCGCACGTTCACCGCGTTGGCGGGCAGCGAGGTCACCGAGAAGGCGAGGACCGCCTCCCGGGCCCCACGGAAGTTGCCGTCACACGGGGCGGCGCAGGTGGCCAGCGTCGTCTTCACACTGTTGTCGCCGTCCTGCGGGACCATCGTGGCAGTGGTGTCGAACACCACCGGAATGGAAAGATCGTCGTCGGCGATCAGGGGCACCATGGTCGCGCCGAGACCCAGTACGACCGTGGTGCTCAGGACACCGAGGACCACGGCCTTGCGCCGGGGGCCACGGTGCCGGATGAGGCGGTGCAGTCCGCGCCTGCTCACTCAGACTCCTTGTGAATTCGGCGATAACGCTTTGGAGCGTATCGGCGTACACAACAGAGCGTGCGAATGACCGGGGTACCTAAGCGGGTCTTAAAGTTCACCTAAGCGGATGCTGCGACACCGCACCCGGCCGGAGCTGCGGCAGACTGTCGGCGGTGCTGCGGCTGCACATCCACCGAGCCGCAGGTCAGCGCCGCAACGGGTGCCACATCTGCGCGCCGGACCTGCTCGCCCCCGCCGATCATGGAGTTGTGGCGGTGCTTTTGTCCCATCTTGGGGCTCTTCGTTCCAGCCACAAGTCCATGATCGCCGGGCAGGGGGACGGGGTGGGGTGTGGGCCCGTGGTGGCGAGATACGGGGCCTGGGGTGGGGGGGAGCTTGGGGCAGGCTGGCTGGCGGTGACTCCTGTGGCAGTCAGTCGACCCGAGCGGCGGTCAGGGCGGCGGCCATCGCGGCGCGGGGAGCGGGGACGCCGGTGAACTGCTCGAACTGGCCGACGGCCTGCGCCAGCAGCAGGTCCAGGCCGGAGACGACGGGGCAGCCGACGGCAGCGGCTGAGGCGGCCAGCGGGGTCGGCCACGGATCGTAGATGGCGTCGAAGAGCACCGTGGTAGGACGCCAACGCACCACACCGGCAAGCTCGTCGGCAGCGCCCTTCGGCACGGTGGAGATCAGCAGGTCGACGTCGGTCAACGCCACCGCGTCCGCCCAGGGAGCGGCGGTCAGGGCGAGCCCCAGCGCGGTCGCCACCGGCGCCAACTCGTCGACGGCCGCCCTGCGACGGGCCACCACGGTCACCCCGGTCGCACCCAACCGGGCCGCCGCCGCCAGCGCCGCCCGCGCCGTGCCACCCGCACCCAGCACCGTGACAGTCGCACCCGCACCCACCACAGCGGCGGCCGCGCCCGCACCCAGCCCGGTGACAGCACCACCCGCACCTAGCGCGCTGACGGCACCACCCGCATCCGATACGGCACCCGGACCACCTATCCCCGACACCGTGCCAGGACCGCCACCCGACGGCGAGCCGGGGCCGACTCCACCCGACTCCACGCCGAGGTCACGCACGCCCGACACCAAGCCGAGACGACCCGCACCCGTGTCGACGCCACGGTCACCCCGGCCCGACACCTCGCCGAGGCCACCCGCACCCGACGGCGTGCCGGCACCCGCCGCACCGGACACCACGCGAGGGGCACTCGCACCGCCTGCGGACGTCAGCACGTCGACCATGCCGGTGACGTCGGTGTTGTCCGCGTACCAGGTGCCGTCGGGGCGGCGTACCAGCGTGTTGGCCGCGCCGACGGCGGCGGCGACCGGCGAGACCTCGGCGGCGACGGTCAGCGCCGCCTCCTTGCCGGGCATGGTCACCGACAGTCCGGCCCACTCCGGGCCCAGGCCGGCGACCAGGTCCGGCAGCTCCGCCGCCGCGCACTCGATCCGGGTGTACGACCACCCGGTGAGCCCGGCGGCGGCGTACCCGGCATTGTGGATCACCGGGGAGAGCGAGTGGGCGATCGGCTTGCCCAGCACTGCCGCCCGCCGTGCCGCCACCGTCACAGGACGCCGTTCTCCTTGGCCTTCTCGATGTTGCGCAGGTGCTGGTTGTAGTCCTTGGTGAAGGCGGAGTTGCCCTGCTTGTCGACCGCCACGAAGAAGAGCCAGTCCCCGGCCGGCGGGTCCATGGCGCCTTCGAGCGCTTCCTTGCCCGGGTTGTTGATCGGCGTGGGGATCATGCCCGGCAGCTTGCGGTTGTACGGGTTCTCCGGGTTGTCGAGATCGCTACGGGTCATCTGGCCGGAGGTCTTGCCCTCCTGCCCGATCGACTCGAAGTAGTAGTTGACGGTGACGTCCATCTCCAGGCAACTGCAGTCGAAGGTGCCCGTGTAGACCCGGTTGTAGGCGACCCGGGCGACCCGGCCGAGATCCTTCTTGGTGCCGGCCTCGGCCTGAGCCAGCGACGCCACGATCAACGCCTCGTACGGGCTGATCCCGCCGCGTTCCTTCTGTACCCGGTCGGCGAACTCCATCTGCCCGGTGACGGAGAGGAAGTGGTCGACCATCTGCCCAAGAATCGTCTCGGCGGTCGCGTTCGGCGGGATCTCGTAGGTGTCCGGGAAGAGGAAGCCCTCGATGGACTTGACCGACTCCTTACCGTCCTCCCGCTTGAACCACCAGTCCGGTACGCCGAGCTTCTCCGGGTCCTTCGCGGCCGCCTCGAACTCCTCGACCGGGATCTCGGTCTGCTCGCTGAGCAGCTTGAAGATGCTCTTGGCGGTGCGCCCCTCGGGGATGGTGAGCCCGTTGACGATCCGGTTCTGCGGATCGAGCATCGCGGCCAGGGCGTTCGCGCCGCTCATCTCCTTGCGCAGCTTGTACGTCCCGGGCTGGATGTTGCGGCTGCGGGAGTTGTCCTGCGCCGCCTCGGTGAACGCCTTGGTGCTCTTGATCACGCCCGCGTCGTAGAGCACCACGGCCATGTCGGCCAGGAACGCGCCCTGCGGGATCTGGATCGTCACGTCCTCGGTGCCGCCGCCGTCGAAGTCCGGTGTGACGAAGTAGCTCTGGATCCGGTCGAAGCCATAGAAAGCGCCGCCGCCGATGCTGCCGAGCAGCACCAGCGCCATCAGCAGGGCCAGGGCTGTCTTGCCCCGGCCGCCACCGGACCGGCCGTTACGCCGCCGGCCACGCCGGTGCTTGCCCTTCTCCCCCCGGTCCTGCTCGTCGAACCCGAGATCCAGATCGTCAGTCATTCGGTCCGCCTCCGCTGCGTGTCCAGCCAGCTCTGCAGAATCTCCACCGCGGCGGCCTGATCGACCACCGCCCGTTGTCTCTTCCCCCGGACACCGCGCTCGGCAAGCCTACGACTCGCCACGACCGTGGACATCCTCTCGTCAGTCAGCGTCACCGGAACGGGCGCTATCACCTCGGCCAGTTGTCGAGCGTACGCCTTCACATGCTCCGCTGCGGGGCCGTGTTTACCCGCCAGGTTCACCGGTAGGCCCACCACCACCTCGACCGCCTCGTGCTCGGCGACCAGTGCGGCCACCTCGGAGAGGTCCGTCGGCACCGCGTCTGAGCTGGGGTTCTGCTCCCGCGACAGGGTGACCAGCGGGGTGGCGAGAACCCCGTGCGGATCCGACCGGGAGACCCCGATCCGCACCTGTCCGACGTCCACACCCAACCGCACACCCCGGGACAACCCGGTCACGCTTCGTCACCTCGCCCGGAACAGGCGGCAGGGCGGACCGATCCGGTCCGCCCTGCCGCCAGGTACTGGGAAATCACGCCTCGGCGACCGTCTTATCCACCGTGAGCAGGAGGTTGAGAACCTCCGACTCGGGCAGGCCGCCACCCTGGGCCAGGTCCGGGCTATCACCGCCGCGCCCGGAGAACGCCGCCTTGACCAGGTCGTTCGCAACGAGGCCACGGCTGCGGGCGGCCGAGTTCACCGCCACCACCAGGGACGCCTTACCGTTCGCGCGGGCCGCCACCGCGACCACGCCCGGGCGTGCCGCGTCGATCCGGCCCCGGATCTCCTGGGCCAGCGTGCGGACGTCGTTGCCGGCCGCCCCCTCGGGCGCCTCGATGCCGACGTGGGCCACCCCGCGCACGTCCCTGGCCTGCGCGGCGAACGCCGCCGCACCGCCGAGCACGAGCTGGGCGCGCAGCTTCTCCAGCTCCTTCTCCGCGTCGCGCAGCTGGGTCACCGTCTGCTCGACCCGGTCCGCGACCTGATCGGAGGGGACCCGCTTACCGGTCAGCTCGGCGGCCCGGTCCAGGATCGGCCGGACCTCGTCGACCTCGGGGCCACCCTCGGCGCCGTACTCCGGCCCCCGGTCGTAGCACAACTCCGAGCAGGGGCCGGCCGGGCCGGGGATGCCCATCGACCAGAAGTTGTCCTTCTTGCCCCGGCGCACGATCCGCTCCACCGGCACACCGACGCGTCGCCAGATGCCGTACGCCTCGTCGTCGTCCAGGTACACCGTCGCCCAGACGCGCGCCGGGTCCAACGTCTGCTGCCCCAGGAACAGCAGGTTCGGGTCGTTGATGGCGGGCAGCGGAGCGGACGGCACCACGGCGTGGCCGTTCGCCTCGAAGTGGGCGAGATACCGCCGCTTGATCTCCGCCGTCTTCATCGCTGGGGTGCCTCCGGAAAGATGTCTCTGTCACCGATCCGCGGCTCGTCGCGTACGTCGGCGAACTGGTCGTCGAACGCCTCGCCCTGGGCGAACGCCTCGTGGATCTCGTGTTCCCGCTCGGCCATCCCGGCGCGGACGTCCGCCACGAAGCTACGCAGTTCCTCGACCAGACCGCCAGCGGATTGTGACAGGTTGTCGGCGATGCCCGCCGGGGTGTACGCGTGCGCGGCGCGGGTCGCCTGACGCACCACCACCACGCCGACGGCCAGACCGACGCCCAGCCAGAACAGCCGCTTCATGCTCGTACCTCCGCCGCCGGTCAGCGGTTCCCGCGCCGGGCGGCGCGACGCTGGGACTTGATGGTGTCGCGGACCTCGCGCTCGGTCTCGGCACTGCGGCGGGCGGCGGCGGCCCTGCGTACGCCGTAGCCGAAGGCGGCCACCTTGACCAGCGGGTTGGCCGCCGCAGCCGACACGACGGTGACCAGGTTGGCGACGTTGGCACTGATGTTCTGCGCGTGGCTGGTCATGGTGTCGACCTTGGCGAGCTGGAGGTTCACACCGTCGAGTGACGTCTGCACCTGTTCCAGGGTGACGTTGACGTTCCGCACGGTCGTGTTGACGTCACCGAGCAACGGCCCGGTCCGGTCGTTGAGGTCGTTGATCATCTGCGTGGTCGCGTCGACGGTGTGTCGCAACCGCAGGATGGGCAGCGTCAGGATCAGCACCAGCATCGCGAACGCGATAGCCGCGATCAACGCCGCGACCTCCAAAAAGCCCACGCCTGTCCTCCTCAACACGGTCCCGGGACATCACGGCCCACGAGACACACGACCTACTCGCCCACGCCGTCACCGGTGGCCCGCCGCTCGCTCGGTGGCAGCGGACGGGCCGCCAGAAGCAGACCCTACCGTCCGTGATGACAATCGGCTCAGGACGGTGGTGACGGCGTCAAGTCGCCCAACGGATCATCGGTCACGGTCGGGTAGGGATCCTCACCGGTCAGTGACGGATCGGTCTCCGGCTGTGGCCTGGTCCGCTCGTCGTCGATCGCGTTGCGCACCTTCACCGACACCAACGATCCGGAGCACTCTTCGGCGGCGGTCGACGGGTCGACCGACGGCACGACCGCCGGCTCGCCGTTCACCGGCGGCGGTACGCAGGTCGGCTCCCGGACCCACAGGTCCAGGGTCAACTCGTCCCGTCGCCAGCAGGTGTAGCTGCCCTTCTCCTCCTGCTCCGGGCAGAACGCGGGCGTCCAGGGCCGCCAGCCGTCGCGGCTCAGGGCGGCCTCGTACGCCTGGGCCGTCTCCTCCGGCGACCGCTCGGAGGCGACGGTGCGCTCCCGCAGCCGGCAGTCGAGCAGGCACCAGCGACTACCGCTGGCGTCGTCGACCGGCTGCACCGCAGCCCACTCCGGCACCTCCAGCTCGTCGAGCGAGACGAAGACCGGATCCCGGTCCATCGCCTGCACGCCGAAGAAGGCCGGTACGCCACCGAGCAGGAGCACGCCGACCAGAGCCAGCAGCAGCGTACGGCGTGGATGGCCGCCGCCGGCCTGCCGACCCGTCTCCGTGTCGGTGTCCGGTGCGTCGTCCTCGGGTCGGTCGCCATCCCCGTCGTCGAGGTCGGTGGGTCGCCGTACCGCCGGCTCCGGCGCGGGCCGGGGCCCGGCGGGTTCGGCGGACGGCACCACGGCGGCGGCCCGGGCCACAGCCGGCGCCTCCCCGGCACGGGGCGGCGGGGGCACCGGTGCGGCGTCCGACGGTTCCGGACGGGCCGGGTACCGGTGCGGCGGGGCGGCCCGACCAGCCGGCCAGTCGTCGGGGCGTGGGGCCGAGGCGGTGGCTCGGGCCACCGCAGCCGGCCGTTCGCCGGAGCCCGGGGCCTGCGGCGACGGGTGGCCGGGCCCAGCACCGGCCGCCGGACCACCCTCAGGCCGTCCCGGACCATGCTCAGGCCGTCCCGGACCACCGTCGGGGCGCGGCGGACCGGTGTCGGGCCGTGCGGTCCCGCGCGGCGGGCCGGCCGGACCGCCGTCCGGGTGACCGGTCGGCCGGGCGCGACCGGTGGGTGCCTCGGGCCCGGGCCGACCGGTGGCTGTCCCCGGCCCTGCCGGGCCGGCAGCGCCGGGCGGTCCGGCCCGGCCGCGATCGGCCGGCGGAATCTCAGGTCGAGCGCGATCGTTCGGCGGGCCGTCAGGTCGGCCGCGATCGGTTCGCGGTGCGTCGGTTCGGCCGCGATCTGGGGGTATTGGCGGGGCGGTGCCGGCACCGGGGATGGCCGCGGCGGGCCAGCCCGGAATGCCGCCCGGTTCCGTCCGGTCCTCCGGCATGGCGCGCGAGGGGCCGGCCGCGTCACGGTGACCACCGAGCATCGCCGTACCGCCGGACGGGGTCCCGCCCGCGTGCCCGGTGGGACCGCCGGGCGGAGTGCCGGGCCGCCGCTTGACCGTCGGCAGGGCCGGATCGGTGTGGTGTCCGCGCCCGGCCTGCCGCAGCCAGTCGGCCGGCCGTTCCGGACGCCCGGCCCGACCGTCACCGGGCCGTGCCGCGACCGGTCGCTCGCCCGTGTCGCCGGGCCGCGCTGCCATTGGCCGCTCGCCCGTGTCGCCACTCCGCGACGCGAACGGGCGTTCACCCGTGTCACCGGGCCGCGACGGGAACGGTCGCTCGCCGGTGTCGCCGGTCGCGGGAGCGCGTCCGGGCTCGTCGGCGGCCCGCCGGCCCTGGGGCGGTGCCTCCTCAGCGTCGGCCGCGCGGCGGCTCCGTACCGGCGTCTCGGTCGGCTCGTCGACCCGGCGGCCACCCGGTGGCGTCGCCGGATCCTCCGGTGCGGCGCGGCGGCCACGGAACGTGCTGTCGGCGCGCTCGGGCACCGGGGTGCCGCCTTCCGACGGGGCGACGGGCATCGCCGACGGGTCGCCGGACGGCACTCCGGGGATGGCTGGCGCGTTACCGGACAGCGGGACGAACGGCTGGTCTTCCTCGGTCTCGGCGGCGCGGCGTCGCCCACCCCGGCGGCCTCCCGCCGGCGCAACGGAGGGCCTGCCCGCAGCGGCGGGGCCATCGGACGGTCCCGCCACACCCGGCGGCGACGCGGCCGACGGCGGTCGGCCGGTACCGGGGTCGGTGACCGGCGCGCCGTCGTCCCCCGCCCGACGGGCCCGGCGTGGCACCGGGCCGGTGACGCCGGGTTGGGGCATGCCGGGCTGGGGAGTTCCGGGCTGAGGCATCCCGGGCTGGTGCGTTGCCGCGGGGTCGGCCGGGCGCGGCCCGGGCGGGCGCGCAGCGGCGGGTCCGCCGAAACGACCGGCACCGCCGCCGGCGGTGACGTCGGGATCGGTACGGTCCGAGGTACGTGGACCGGCGCCCGGCGCCGGCGGCGTCGCGCCACGGGTGGGATCGAGCGGAATGGTCCGACGTGCGCCGGCGGGAGTCCCGCCGGGCCGACCCGAGGGGTTCCGCCGTGGCGTGGGCTGGTTCGGCCCGGGGCCGGCGGGCCCACCGGACGCGGGCCCGGTCGGGACGCCCGTCGGGCCGGGTTCCCGCCGCCCGGGCGCGACTGACGCCCCAGGGACACCGCCGGGCGGCGGACCGGCAGCGGGCGGACCGGCAGGCGGCCGGGGGGCCGGTGCGCCCGGCCACGGCCCGTCGACCGGCCGGGAGCGCGGTGGTTCGGCCGGGAGCCGGCGGGGCGGCGCGGCCGGCGGGCCGGCGGCCGGGTCCGGCCTGCCGGGGCCGGGCGGCATCGGGGCCCGGCCGCCCGGAGCCGGCGGCGGGACGGGCCCGGACGGTGGCGCCGTGCGCCCGGCGGGCGGCTGCCCCGGTCGCACGGGAGGCACCTGGCCGGGCCGGTCGGTGACCGGGGGCATCGGCGGGCCGGTACGGGCGCCGGTGCCTTCCGGAGCCGGGGTGCCCCCGTCCGGGCCCAGCTCACCGCGCTGCTGCTTGGCCGAGCGCAGGTCGTCGATCCAGCCGAAGTCCTCACCGGCGCCCGGGTCCTCCGGGGCGGCCTCGGATTTGCCCCGACCCCAGCGACGGCCCTTGGGGCGCCGCTCGTCCGGGCCGTCCTCCGGTCGCTCCGATTTCACTGTTGACCCTTCCCGTCGGCGCTACGACCGACCTCATCCGCCGCGTGGGCGTCCGTGACCGTGGCGGGGCCGCCGTCGACTCCGGACGGCGGCCTCTCGGCCGGGCCCGTCGGGGCCGCCCGGTCGCCCGTGGTCTCCGCCGGTACGCGGGCGGGCGCGGGCAGTCCGCGGACGATCCGGCGCAGCAGCGGCAGCCGGGTGGCCACCGACCGTTCCGCGCCGTGTTGGCTCGGCTGGTAGTAGTCGGTGCCGACCAGGTCGTCCGGCACGTACTGCTGGGTGAGCACGCCCCGCTGGTCGTCGTGCGGGTAGCGGTACCCGATGCCGTGGCCGAGCCCTCGCGCACCGGCGTAGTGGCCGTCGCGCAGGCCGCGCGGGACCGGACCGCCCCGACCGGCCCGGACGTCGGCGATCGCCGCGCCGATCGCGGTGGTGGCCGAGTTCGACTTGGGGGCGGTGGCCAGATGGATCACCGCCTGGGCGAGGTTGAGCTGGGCTTCGGGCAGGCCGACGTACTCGACCGCGTGGGCGGCGGCGGTGGCCACGCCGAGGGCGCCCGGATCGGCCATGCCGACGTCCTCGCTGGCGAAGATGACCAGCCGCCGGGCGATGAACCGGGCGTCCTCACCGGCGACCAGCATCCGGGCCAGCCAGTGCAACGCGGCGTCCACGTCCGACCCGCGCATGCTCTTGATGAACGCGCTGGTCACGTCGTAGTGGGCGTCGCCGGCGCGGTCGTAGCGCACGGCTGCGGTGTCGACCGCCCGCTCGGCGGTGGCCAGGTCGATCCGACCCGTGCCCAGTGCGGTCGCCGAACCGGCCGCCGCCTCCAGCGCGGTGAGTGCCTTGCGGACGTCCCCACCGGCCAGCCGGACCAGGTGATCCTCCGCCTCCGGTTCGCAGTCGAGCGCACCGCCGAGGCCACGCTCGTCGGTCAGGGCCCGACGCAGCAGTGCACGGACCGCCGCGTCGTCGAGGGGCTGGAGGGTGAGCAGCACGCACCGGGACAGCAGTGGGGAGATGACCGAGAAGTACGGGTTCTCCGTGGTGGCGGCGAGCAGCGTGACCGTACGGTCCTCGACGGCGGCGAGCAGGGAGTCCTGCTGGGTCTTGCTAAACCGGTGCACCTCGTCGATGAACAGGACGGTCGGCGGGCCACCGGTGCGCCGCTGCCGACGGGCGGTGTCGATCACCGCCCGGACGTCCTTGACCCCTGCCGAGAGCGCCGACATGGCCACGAACCGCCGGTCGGTGGCGGCGGCCACCAGGTGGGCGATGGTCGTCTTGCCGCTGCCCGGCGGCCCCCACAGGATGACCGACATCGGCGCGTTGCCGGCGACGAGTTGCCGCAGTGGCGCACCGGGGGCGAGCAGGTGGGCCTGGCCGACGAGTTCGTCCAGGGTGGCCGGGCGCATCCGGACCGGGAGCGGTGCGTCCGGACCGGCCGGGGTGAAACCGCCGACACCGCCGGAACCCGTCGGCGCACCGGGTGCTGCCGTGGGTTCACTGAGGGTGAACAGGGCCTCGGACTCCATCACGAGAACAGTACCGGGCTCGGCCGACAACGCCGGAATCGCGCTACCGACCGAGCCCGGAATGATCGTTCTCGGTCAGCCACGCCCTGGCCGGCGCCCCCGGTACCAGCGGCCACCGCCGCCGCCCCGGCTGCCGAAGCCGGCCAGGTGCAGCGCGAGCAGCAGGAGCCCGATCAGGACGAGAGTGTTCCAGTTGAACAGATCCGGTGCACCGAGTTTGCTGTCCAGCAGGTCGAGCAGCAGGGCGAAGCCGAAGACCGCAGCGGCGGCGATGGCGAGCATGTCGTTCCTCCGGTGGGGGTTCCAGTAGGTCGGCGCGGGATGTACCCGATCGGTCGGCTCGTCAATCTCCACCGTGGATCAAAGCCGCCCCGCAGCGTCCCCACCTGGGCTGTCCCCGTGCTCATCGCTGCCGAGGCGCTGGCCGGCCGGGAGGCGATCCTGGCGGCCGTGGACCACCACCCCTTCTTCCGGCACACGGTGCCGCGCCACGCCCGGGTACGCGGCTGGCGACGCGGTGCGGCGGTGTGCTGGCGGCTGTCGTCGGCACAGTCGACGAACCGACGCCTTCCCGCTCACCTCGGTCCGCCTCGCCGGAGCGGCGGACGCCCCGCCGGACGCGCGTGCGGCACGCCAGGCCGGCAGGTAGAGCGGCGCGGCCACGGCCAGCACCACCGCGCCGACCAGCATCGCCGTGCCCACTCCGGCCCGGTCGCCGACGAAGCCGAGCACGACCCCGCCCAGCGCCCACGCCGGCATGGCCACCATCGAGTTCACCGAGATCACGCTGTTGCGGTAGGGACCGTCCACCTGCCGGTGCAGCAGTCCCATGTGCAGCGGATTGGACGCGCCGTGCACGGCGTAGCAGGCGAAGAAAGCGATCAGCACGCCGACCGGACCGGCGAACAGGGCCATGCCGACGACCGTGACGCCCTGCACGATCCGCAGCAGGGCGGCACCGGGTGCGGCCCCCAGCCAGCGGATCAGCAGCGGGGTGAGCGCCGCACCACCGGCCGAGGCCAGCCAGGCCACGGTGTTGGCCGGGCCGAGCAGGGCGGCGGCCCGGTCGGGGTCGCCCACCACCTCGGCCAGCCGCACCGGCAGCAGACCCTCGAAGGTCATCATGCCGAAGCCCCAGAACAGCTCGACCGCGACCAACGCGAGCAGCACCCGGGACCGGCGCAGCAGGCCGAACGCCTCGCCCACCATGCGCGGCGCCGCGCGGACCGAGGACCGCAGCGCGCCCGCGCCGGCCGCCGGCCGCTGTTCCACCAGCAGCGCCAGCAACGCCACCAGGACGACGGCCTGCAACAGGACCGCGATCACGATCGGCGTGGTGAGCGCGCTGACCGGACCCACCGGGCCCAGGGCCACCAGCCCGCCGCTGAGCAGGGCGCCGGCCGCCATCGACAGGCCGAGGACCGTGCCACCCTGACCGAGCCCCTTCTCGTACGCGGCGTCCGGGTCGACGGCGAGCGTGCTGTTGACGTACCAGGACTCCAGCGGGCCGCTGTCCAGGGCACGGAACACGCCCTGCAACGCCCAGACGGCGGCCAGCAGGGCGAAGGAGTCGGCGACCACCAGCAGGGCCAGCGACACCAGGCCGACCACGTTCGCCACCACCAGCACCGGCCTGCTGCCCAGCGCGTCGGCGAACCCACCGGTCGGCAGTTCCAGGGCGAGCACCACCACCCCCTGGGCGGCGACGGCCAGGCCGATCTGGGTCAGGGTCAGTCCCCGCTCCTGCATGACCAGGATGGTCACCGGGATCATCAGACCGACCGGCAGCCACCGGAGCCCGTGCAGGACCAGGAAACGACGGCGGATCTGGAGTACGGACAGGCCGTCCGTCACCGCTTCCCTCCCATCAGCAGCGGGTGGCTGGCCAGGACGACCTGCACCTGCTCGGCGCCGGGCATGTCGGGGTCCGCCTCGGCGTGGTAGCGCTCGAGGATCTGCAACAGCTCCGCCTGGAGTTCCTTCAGCCGGGCAGCGGGGATGGTCAGGAAGACATCGCTCATGCCGAAGGCGTCGCGCCACTCGGGCGACCACTGGTCGCGTACGGCGAACCACCGTTCCGCGTGCTCGACGAAGAGGCGTACCTGCTCGGTCTGGAACCACTCGACCGCGGCCCGGGCGTCCGGGTCGTCGTCGAAGTCGGTGTTCTCGAAGCTCGTGACGTCGTGCGCGGCCCGCCACCAGCGTTGCCGCCCGCTACCCCGGTCGGGCTCCTCGACGACCAGGCCGACCTCGGCCAGCTGGCGCAGGTGGTAGCTGGTCGCGCCGGTGTTGGTGTCCAGCAGCTCGGCGAGGGTGGTGGCGGTCGCCGCCCCCTTCACCCGCAGCGCGCCGAGCAGCCGGGTACGCAGCGGGTGCGCCAACGCCCGGACCTGCCGATGGTCGATCCACACCCGTCGCGGTGCCGGCTTCTGCACGTCTCCCATGACCGCACGATAGCCGTGCACAGTTTCTGTGCACAACTGTTGTGCACAGAAACTGTGCATCCAGGTTGAGCGCAACCCCTTCGGTCGATCGGAGGTGTGCACAGGGGGCGAGAGGGCCAGCGACGCGTCGTGAGGTCAGCGGGGTGACCGCCCACCGACCTCACACGGCGTCGGTCAGGTGGGGTCGGCGACCGGGGCGGCCGGGCCGGCGGTGCCGGTGTGCGGGACCTGGGCGGGCTTGGGCTTGGCGTCGATGCCGGCCTCGGCACGCTGCTGCCCGGTGATCGGGGTGGGCGCGCCGGTCAGCGGGTCGAAACCGCCCCGCGTCTTCGGGAAGGCGATGACGTCGCGGATCGAGTCGACACCGGCGAGCAGCATGCAGACCCGGTCCCAGCCGAACGCGATGCCGCCGTGCGGGGGCGGGCCGTAGCTGAACGCCTCCAGCAGGAAGCCGAACTTGTCCTGCGCCTCCTCGGGCGTGATGCCGAGCAGCTCGAAGACCCGCTGCTGCACGTCACGGCGGTGGATACGGACCGAGCCGCCGCCGATCTCGTTGCCGTTGCAGACGATGTCGTACGCGTAGGCCAGGGCCCGGTCCGGCGCCTCCTCGAAGCGGTCCATCCACTCGGCGTTCGGCGAGGTGAACGGGTGGTGCACGGCCGTCCAGCCACCGGCCGCGCCGCTCTCGTCCGACATCCGTTCGAACATCGGCGCGTCCACGACCCAGCAGAACGCCCAGGCGCCCTCGTCGACCAGACCGGCCCGCTTGGCGATCTCGATCCGGGCCGCGCCGAGCAACTCCTGGGCTCCACGGGCCTCCGGGCCGGCCGCGAAGAAGACGGCGTCGCCCGGCTTGGCGCCGACCGCATCGGCCAGCCCGGCCAGGTGCTCGGCGGACAGGTTCTTCGCCACCGGCCCGCGCGGCTCGCCGGTCTCGGCGTCCAGCACCACGTACGCCAGGCCCCTGGCGCCGCGCGCCTTGGCCCAGTCCTGCCAGCCGTCCAGCTCCTTGCGGGTCTGGCCGGCGCCGCCGGGCATCACCACCGCGCCGACGTAGCCGCCCGCGTCGATCGCCCCGGCGAAGACCCGGAACTGGGTGCCGCGCAGGTAGTCGGTCAGCTCGGTCAGCTCCACGCCGTAGCGCAGGTCCGGCTTGTCCGAGCCGTACCGGGCCATGGCGTCGTGCCAGGTGATCCTCGGGATCGGCCGGGGGATCTCGTACCCGGCCAGGTCGGACCAGAGGGCGGCGGTGATCTCCTCACCGAGGTCGATCACGTCGTCCTCGGTGACGAAGGACATCTCGATGTCGAGCTGGGTGAACTCCGGCTGCCGGTCGGCCCGGAAGTCCTCGTCGCGGTAGCAGCGGGCGATCTGGTAATACCGTTCCATGCCGCCGACCATGAGCAGCTGCTTGAACAGCTGCGGCGACTGCGGCAGCGCGTACCAGCTGCCGGGTTGCAGGCGGACCGGGACCAGGAAGTCGCGGGCGCCCTCCGGGGTGGACCGGGTCAGCGTCGGCGTCTCGATCTCCAGGAAGTCCCGCTCGTGCAGCACGCCACGGGCGAGCTGGTTGGCCCGGGACCGCAGGCGCATCGCGTGGGCCGGGCCGCCCCGGCGCAGGTCGAGATAGCGGTACTTCAGGCGGACGTCGTCACCGGCCACCACCTGATCGTCCACCGGCAGCGGCAGCGGGGCGGCCTCGGAGAGCACGTCCAGCTCGGCGGCGGTCACCTCGATCTCGCCGGTGGGCAGCTCCGGGTTCTCGTTGCCCTCCGGGCGGCGGGTGACCTCACCGACGACCTTGACGCAGTACTCGTTGCGCAACGCGTGCGCGTCCTCCTCGCGGAAGACCACCTGGACCACGCCGGAGGCGTCGCGCAGGTCGACGAAGATGACACCGCCGTGGTCGCGCCGGCGGGCCACCCACCCGGCGAGCGTCACCGTGGTGCCGGCGTCCGTCGCGCGCAGGCTGCCGGCGTCATGGGTACGGATCACGACGTGCGTCTCCCTCGTCTGGCTCTACGTCCGTTGCTCCCGGCATTCTGTCAGCCCCCGCCCTCCCCCGTTCCCCGGGTGTAAGGAAGGGCCCCCTACTAACGCCTCGTGCATAGCAGGGGTCCCCTGCTAACAGCAGAGCGCACCGGTGCTGACAGCGCACCCGGCGGTACAAGCCGGGCGGGCCGCCGGAGGAGGAGTCCGGCGGCCCGCTGGCGGAGGAGCAGAGTGCGGGTGGAGATCAGTAGACGCTGACGCCGTACCGGCTCAGCACCGGCAGGATCGGCTGGAAGAACGTGGTGCCGCCGATGCTGCAGTTGCCGCTGCCGCCGGAGGTCAAGCCGAGCGCGATGGTGCCGCTGAACAGCGAGCCGCCGCTGTCACCCCGCTCGGCGCAGATGTTGGTGCGGATCAGGCCGCGGACCTGACCCTCGGCGTAGTTGACCGTGGCGTTGAGCCCGGTGACCGAGCCGCTGCGCAGACCGGTGGTGCTGCCCGAGCGCTGCGCGGACTGGCCGACGACCGCGTTGGCGGCGCCGGTAATGTCGCGGAAGGTGCCGTTGTAGAGGGAGACGTTGCCCGGCTGCACGACGCTCTGGTTGGCGTACCGGACGATGCCGTAGTCGCTGCCCGGGAAGACGCTGCCGGTACGCGAGCCGAGCAGCGCGGTCTGCGCCGAGTTGCTGTACCAGTTCGTCGCGATGTTGGTGCAGTGGCCGGCGGTCACGAAGTAGTAGGTGTTGCCGGCACGCACGTTGAAGCCGAGCGAGCAGCGTCCGCCGCCCTGCGCGTAGATGGCCTGGCCGCCGGAGATGCGCGTGCTCAGCACACCGGCCTCGGCCTCGATGCGGACAGCGCCGTTGGCGCGGGCGGCGGCGGCCTTGACCCGCTCCAGCTTGGCGCCGGTGACGGTGCTGTCGACGGAGACGACGACCTGGTTGGTCGCCGGGTCGGTCCACCAGGCGGTGCCGGGGATCGCGGCGGAGCGCTCCAGTTCGGCGGTGGCCCGGTCGAGTACCGCGGCACCACGCGTGACCAGCTTCGGAGTCGCGCCGGCGGCGGCCACCTGGCGGGCCGCGACGGCGTCGGTCACCGCGACCACCATGGCGCCGGTGGCGTCGGCGTACGCACCGGCCGCGCGGTCGCCGAGGCGTTCGGCGAGGGCGACCGCGGCGTCGGGTGTGGCGGATGCCGGTGCCGCCTGGGCCGGGGCGCCGGCCAGTACGCCAGCGGCCAGGGTTCCGGCCGCGGCGACGGAGACGACGCGGCGAAGCATTGACCTTGTGGGTCGCATGTAACAGCCTCCCGGTAGGGGGTTTCGTGCCCTGTCACGTCGACAGGAGCGGGGGCAACTCGGCCACCTGGGGAAATGGCCAAGCGAGGGAAAGTATTCACACATCTAAGATCGTCAACAACCCTCAAGTCCGGCCGAATCGACCAACCAGCCCCAAGTAATCTCTCTGCAACATTGTGGACACAGACAGTCATCTATACGCTCTGGTCACCGCCGCCACCCGGCAGCCGTGAACCGGAGGCCACCATGACCCTCGTCCGACGCGCGCTGGCCACCCTCGCCAGCGTCACCGCCCTCGTCCTGCTCGCCACCAGCCCCGCCCTGGCCGCGCCCGGCCCGGCACCGACCTCGATGGCCAGCCTCGGCGACTCCATCACCCGGGGCTTCAACGCCTGCGGGTGGTACGTCGACTGCACCAGCCGGTCGTTCAGCACCGGCGACAACTCCACGGTGAACAGCCACTACCTGCGGATCCGCCGGGTCGAGCCGGCGGTCAACGGCCGCAACCACAACGCCGCCCGCACCGGGGCCAAGTCCGCCGATCTGGCCGGCCAGGCCGGCACCGCGGTCAGCCAGGGAGCCGGGTACGTGACGATCCTGATCGGCGCGAACGACGCCTGCACCGGTTCGGAGTCGAGCATGACCTCGGTGGCCACGTTCCGGTCCCACATCGACTCCGCGCTGAACCGGCTCAAGACCGGGCTGCCGAACGCCCGCGTCTTCGTGATCAGCATCCCCGACGTGCACCGGCTCTGGACGGTCGGCAAGGACAGCGGCAGCGCCCGTACCGCCTGGTCGTTGTTCGGGATCTGCCAGTCGCTGCTGGCCAACCCGACCTCGACCGCCCAGGCCGACGTGGACCGGCGCAACCGGGTCCGGCAGCGGGTGGTCGACTTCAACGGCCAGCTCGCCGCGGCCTGCGCCGCGTACGGGTCGAACTGCCGGTACGACGGCAACGCCGTCTTCGGCTACCCGTTCACCCTCTCCCAGCTCTCCGGCTGGGACTACTTCCACCCCAACGCCAGCGGCCAGCAGGTCCTGGCGAACGTCTCCTACCCCGCCGGTTTCGCCTGGTAGCCCTCGGACCACGCCTCACCGCCGGAAACCGGCCGAGCCCACCCACCATCACCGGCCGAGCCTCACCTCCGACGGGCGCCCGGGCCCGGACGCGGCACCACGTCACGCGGTTCGGTGACGTGGTGCCCGTCCGCGCAGTGCAGTTCCACCCGGACCTCGGCGCCGCAGTCGCGGTGCCCGACGCTCAACGGCGGCCCCTCCGGGTCGGCGAGATACCGGTCGCCCCAGGCCAGCACGGCGACCAGCACCGGCCACAGGTCGATCCCCTTGGCGGTGAGCCGGTACTCGTGACGCAGCCGGCTGCCCGGTTCCCGGTACGGCTCACGCCGGAGCACCCCCTGCGCGACCAGCGTGGCCAGCCGGTTGGTCAACACCTGCCGGGGTACGCCGGTCCGTACCCGCATGTCGTCGAAGCGGCGGACGCCGCTGAACACCTCGCGCAGCACGACCAGGGTCCACTTCTCGCCGAGGATCTCCATGGCGCGGGCGACCGTGCAGTTGTCGATCGACCAGTCCAGGGCCACGGGTCTCATGCCCGCCAGGCTAGGTCTGATTGACAGACCCAGCAAGCACTGACAGGCTGCGTCCATGACGCAGACGCAGGGTGCGGTACGCAGCCGCACCTTCTCCTGGTCCGACCCGGGACTCAACGCCGCCCAGGTCGGCCGGCGCAGCGGACTGGACCTGCTCCGCGCGATGATCGCCGGGGAGCTGGCCGCCCCGCCGGTGATGCACCTGATCGACATGTCCCGGATGGAGGCCGAGGAGGGCCGGGTCGTCGTCGAGCTGGAGCCGCAGGAGTTCCACTACAACCCGCTCGGCACCGTGCACGGCGGCGTGCTCTCCACGCTGCTGGACACTGCCGCCGTGTGCGCCGTGCACACGACGCTGCCGGTCGGCGTGGGTTACACCTCGCTTGACCTGAACGTGAAGTTCCTCCGCCCGGTGACCGTCCGCTCCGGCACGTTGCGCTGCGAGGGCACCGTGCTGCAACGCGGGCGCCGGACCGCCCTGGCCGAGGCCCGGCTGACCGACGGGCGGTCCCGCCTCGTCGCGCACGCCACGTCGAGCTGTTTGCTGCTTCCCCTGGAGTGAGGTTAGGAAGGGTCCCTTCCTAGACACGAGGCGTTAGCAGGGGACCCTTCCTTACATCAGCTCACCAACGGCGTGAGGTCCGCGCGGGGCGGCGTCCACTCCCACGCCGCCGCGACGACCTGGTCACCGGAACGGATGTCCTTCACCTCGTCGGGGGCGCCCTCCGCGCCCGGGAACCAGACGTACGGGATGCCGCGCCGCTGCGCGTACCGGATCTGCTTGCCGAACTTCGCCGCACTCGGCGACACCTCGGTGGGTACGCCCCGCGACCGCAGCGCCTCGGCGACCCGGTTGCTGGCGCCCCGCAACTCCTCGCTGGTCACTGCCACCACGACGCAGGTCGGCACGGACCGGGACACGGTCAGCGCCTCGGCGCCGAAGAGCAGCCCGAGCAGCCGGGTCACCCCGATCGAGATGCCCACTCCGGGGAAGCGGATGGTCCCGGCGCTGGCCAGGTTGTCGTACCGGCCGCCGGAGCAGATCGAGCCGAACCGCTCGTACCCGATCATCTGCGTCTCGTAGACGGTGCCGGTGTAGTAGTCCAGGCCCCGGGCGATGCGCAGGTCGGCCACGCAGAGGCCGGGCGAGTGCGCGGCGGCGGTCTCCACCACGGCGGTCAGCTCGGCGACGCCCTCGTCCAGCAACGGGTCACTGACCCCGAGCGCGCGGACCGCGTCGGCGAACGAGGCGTCCGGCGCGGAGATCTCGGCCAGCGCCAGACACGCCTTGGCCTGTGCCTCGCTCGCCCCGGCCGTGGTGGCCAGCAGCTCCGTCACGCCGGCCGGGCCGATCTTGTCGAGCTTGTCGACCGCGCGCAGCGTCGCCTCCGGGTCGGTCAGCCCGATGCCCCGGTAGAACCCCTCGCAGATCTTGCGGTTGTTCACCTGGATGCGCACCGGCGGGATCGGCAACGCGCGCAGCGCGTCGCCGATGACCAGGGGCATCTCCGCCTCGTGGTGCGGGGCGAGGGTGTCCCGGTCGACGATGTCGATGTCGGCCTGGAGGAACTCGCGGTACCGGCCCTCCTGGGGGCGCTCGCCGCGCCACACCTTCTGGATCTGGTAGCGGCGGAACGGGAACTGGAGCTTGCCGGCGTTCTCCAGCACGTACCGGGCGAACGGCACGGTCAGGTCGAAGTGCAGGCCGAGGGCGTCGTCACCGGCCGCGCCCTCCGGATCGCCCTGCAGGCGCCGGATCACGTAGACCTCCTTCGAGGTCTCTCCCTTGCGCAGCAACTGGTCCAACGGCTCGACGGCCCGGGTCTCCAGCGGCGCGAAGCCGTACAGCTCGAAGGTCGACCGGATCCGGTCCAGGACGTACTGCTCGATCATCCGCTGGGCGGGCGTCCACTCCGGGAAGCCGGAGATGGGCGTGGGCTTGCTCATGACGTGCTCCTTGGGTGCCGCGCGGCAGCGCGGTGAGATCGTCGACGCGGCCGGTCTAGAGGCCGCGGGTGGGGGCCGCCGGTCGTCCGCCGCCCATCCCGGCCACCTCGACGAGGTACGGGTTGGTGGCGCGCTCGCGGCCGATGGTGGTCGTGGGGCCGTGGCCGGGTAGCACGACGGTGTCGTCGGCCAGCGGAAGGATCTTGTCCCGCAGGCTGGTGATCATCGTCGGCATGTCGCCGCCGGCCAGGTCGGTGCGGCCGATCGAGCCAGCGAACAGCACGTCACCGGAGAGGCAGATCTGCTCCGCCTCCCAGGGCGAGCCGGCGCCGGGCAACCGGAACAGCACCGACCCGCCGGTATGGCCCGGCGCGTGGTCGACGGTGATCTCCAACCCGGCGAGGGCGAGCGTCGTACCGTCGGCCAGTTCGGCGACGTCCTCCGGCTCGGCGTACGGCAGCCGGCCACCGAAGAGCTGGGTGAGGTCCATCGACAGGGCCTTCGCCGGGTCCGCCAGCAGCTCCCGGTCGGCCGGGTGCACGTACGCGGTGATGTCACGCGCCCCGCACACCGGCGCCACGGAGAAGGTGTGGTCCAGGTGCCCGTGGGTGAGCAGCACGGCCGCCGGGTGCAGGCGGTGCTCGGCGAGCAGCGCGTCGAGCCGGTCGATCACCCCGATGCCGGGGTCGACCACCACGCACTGCTCCCCCGGAGCGGCGGCGACCACGTAGCAGTTGGTGCCGAAGGCGTCCGCGGGAAAGCCGGCCACGAGCACGTCCGCTCCCCTTCCGTCGAGTCGTCCTCGTCAGCAGCCTACCGGCGTCTCTGGCGGGGCTTGGCCCGGTCGGCCCCACCGGCCGACAGGGGCAGTGACGGACTCCGATGCGAACGTGCAACGACCTCGTACACGACTTTCCCAGCCGGTACCCGTACACTCTGGCGGGCGTGTGGCGTGGCGCACCTGCCGCCCGACGGGTACGCAACCACCAGGTGACGACCAGGGTAGAGGAAAGGGGAGCACGGGTGGCTTCCAGCAGGGACCGGCAGCGCAAACTGGCGCGGGCCAAGCTCGACCGGCAAATGGCCCGCCGGGCCGCCACCGTCAGGCGCCGCCGGCGCATCCAAGCCGGTGTCGGCACCGCTCTGATCCTCGTGCTGGTCGTGGCCGGTTCGGCGTGGGCGCTGGGCGCCTTCGACCGCGAGCCGACCCAGGACACCGCGAACGACGAGGTCTGCCTCTGGACCCCGCAGAACACCGACGGCAACCCGAACCTCCGCCAGGTCGGCCAGCCGGCCACCACCGGCCTGCCGGTGACCGGCACCCAGCCGATGACCCTCACCACCAACCAGGGCGGCCCGATCTCGGTCGAGCTGGACCTCGCGAACGCCCCGTGCGCCGCCGCGAGCATCGCCCACCTGGCCGGGCAGGGCTTCTACGACAACACCAAGTGCCACGCGATCACGGCGGACGGGGCGGTGCGCTGCGGCGACCCGAGCGGCACCGGCCTCGGCGGCCCGTCGTACTCGTTCTACAGCGAGAACGTGCCGCCCGCGCCGGAGGCGTCGCCCAGCCCGTCGGCGGACCAGCCGCCCACGTACCCCAAGGGCACGGTGGCGATGATCAGCAACCCGCCGGGTGCCAACGGCAGCCAGTTCCTGATCTTCTTCGAGGACTTCACCACCGCCGAGCCGGCTTTCCCGGTCATCGGTCGGGTCACCGGCGGCCTCGACGTGGTGGAGAAGATCGGTGCCCTGCCGACCGTGGAGAATGAGGCTGGGGAGAAGGTCAAGCCGGAGAACGACGACGTGGTCGTGCAGAGCCTGACCGTCGGCGAGCCGGGGCTGGACCCGGCGTCACCGGCCGATCCCACGCCGGCGGGCACGTCCAGCCCGGCGGCCTCCGGCGTACCCGAGGCCAGCGCCAGCGCCGGCTGACCCACTTCGGCGGTCCCACCCACCGCAGCGGCATCCACATACAGTCCAGGAGGATCGAGGCGTGACGTCCACCAGAGAGCGGCAGCGCGCGGCGGCCCGCGCCCGGCTCGAGAAGGAGATGGCCGAGCGGGCGACGCGGGCGCGCAAGCGCCGCCAGACCCAGGCGGTGGTCGGGGCCGGAGCGGTCCTGCTGCTGGTGGTCGCCGGCACGGCCTGGCTCGCCACCAACCTGATCGGCGACGACAGCGGTGGCGACACCGCTGCCCAGGGCGGCAGCACCGCGGAGTGCGGCTGGGTGGAGATCCCGGCGGATCAGCGGACCCCGACGACCAAGGATGTCGGGCTGCCGGACGCCCAGCAGAGCCGGGTCGGCACCCAGACCATGACGATCACCACCAACCTCGGCCCGATCACCGCGCGGATCGACCGGGCGGCGGTGCCCTGCACCGCAGGCAGTTTCACCCACCTGGCCGAGCAGAACTTCTTCGACAACACCAAGTGCCACCGCCTGGTGACCGAGGGCATCAAGGTGCTCCAGTGCGGCGACCCGAGCTCCACCGGCGCCGGCTGGCGGGAGACCGACGGCACCGGCGGTCCGGCGTACCGCATGCCGGAGGAGAACCTGCCCACCGACAGGCGCCCGCCGTACGAGGCCGGCGTCATCGCGATGGCGAACTCCGGCCAGCCGGCCAGCACCGGCAGCCAGTTCTTCATCGTCTACGGTGACTCGCCGCTGGACCCGAACTACACCGTGCTCGGCACGATCACCGGCGGGATGGACATCGTCAACGACGTCGCCGCCGCCGGTGACGACGGCGCGTTCGCCCAGCAGGCCGGGGGCGGCCACCCGAAAAAGGAGATCGTCATCACCGATCTGACCATGAGCGCACCAACGGGCTGAGCCCCGCACACGACAAGCGCCCGCCGGCTGAGCCGGTGGGCGCTTTCGTTGTCCGGGGGTACGCCTCAGGAACCGGAGGTGACCCGGTAGGCGTCGAAGACCCCGTCGACCTTGCGGACGGCCGCGAGCAGATGCCCCAGGTGCTTCGGATCGGCCATCTCGAAACTGAACCGGCTCACCGCCACCCGGTCCCGGGTGGTGGTGACGGTCGCGGAGAGGATGTTGACCCGCTCCTCGGAGAGCACCCGGGTGACGTCCGCGAGCAGCTTGTGCCGGTCCAGCGCCTCCACCTGGATGGCGACCAGGAACGTCGAGGCGGAGGTGAGCTTCCAGCTCACCTCGACCACCCGCTCGCCCTGGGCGCGCAGGTCCTCGGAGTTGGCACAGTCGTCACGGTGCACGCTGACCCCGCCGGAGCGGGTGACGAAGCCGAACACCGTGTCCGGCGGCACCGGGGTGCAGCAGCGGGCCAGTTTGATCCAGACGTCGCTGACGCCCCGCACGACCACACCCGGGTCGTGGCTGGAGGCCCGGCTGCGCGGCGGCCGGGTGGCCACCGCCGTCTCCGCGATGTCCTCGGCCGCACCCTCCTCGCCGCCGTAGGAGGCCATCAGCTTCTGCACCACCGACTGCGCGGAGACCTGACTGTCCCCGACCGCCGCGTACAGCGACGCCACGTCGGCCAGGTGCAGGTCCCGGGCGATCGCCATCAGGTTGTCGGAGGTGAGCATCCGCTGCAAGGGCATGCCCTGCTTGCGCATGGCCTTGACGATCGCGTCCTTGCCCTCCTCGATCGCCTCCTCGCGCCGCTCCTTGTTGAAGTACTGCCGGATCTTCGTCCGCGCCCGGGGGCTCTTGACGAAACCCAACCAGTCCTGCGTCGGGCCGGCCGTCTCCGACTTCGAGGTGAAGATCTCGATCACGTCACCGTTGGACAGCGTCGACTCCAACGGCACCAACTTGCCGTTGACCCGCGCCCCGATGCACTTGTGCCCCACCTCGGTATGCACCGCGTACGCGAAGTCCACCGGCGTCGACCCCGTCGGCAACGGGATCACGTCGCCCTTCGGCGTGAAGACGTACACCTCCTGGCTGGACAGGTCGAACCGCAACGCGTCCAGGAACTCGCTCGGGTCCGCCGCCTCCCGCTGCCAGTCCAACAACTGCCGCAGCCACGTCATCTCGTCGATGTGCGCCGGCGGCCCGACGATCTGGGTGCCCTTCTCCTTGTACTTCCAGTGCGCCGCGATGCCGAACTCCGCCGTACGGTGCATCGCGTACGTCCGGATCTGCATCTCCACCGGCTTGCCGGTCGGCCCGATCACCGTCGTGTGCAACGACTGGTACATGTTGAACTTGGGCATCGCGATGTAGTCCTTGAACCGGCCCGGCACCGGCTGCCAGTTCGCGTGGATCACACCCAACGCCGCGTAGCAGTCCCGCACCGTGTCGACCAGGATCCGCACACCCACCAGGTCGTAGATGTCGTTGAAGTCCCGACCTCGCACGATCATCTTTTGGTAGATCGAGTACAGGTGCTTCGGCCGACCCGTCGTCTCCGCCTTGATCTTGGCGGTCTTCAGGTCGACCTGCACCTTCTGCGTCACCTGCCGCAGCAACGCCTCCCGCTGCGGCTGGTGCTCCCCGATCAGCCGGTTGATCTCCTCGAACCGCTTCGGGAACAACGTCCCGAACGCGAGGTCCTCCAGCTCCCACTTGATGGTGTTCATACCCAGGCGGTGGGCCAGCGGGGCGAGGATCTCCAGCGTCTCCTTGGCCTTCTGCTCCCGCTTCGGCGCGGGCAGGAAGGAGAGCGTCCGCATGTTGTGCAGCCGGTCGGCCAGCTTGATCACCAGGACGCGCGGGTCCTTGGCCATGGCGACGACCATCTTGCGGATCGTCTCGGCCTTCGCCGCGTCGCCGAGCTTGACCTTGTCGAGCTTGGTGACGCCGTCGACCAGCAGCGCGACCTCGCCGCCGAAGTCCGTCCGCATCTGGTCCAGCGAGTACTCCGTGTCCTCGATGGTGTCGTGCAGCAACGCGGCGACCAGCGTGGTGGTGTCCATACCCAGGTTGGCCAGGATGGTCGCCACCGCGAGCGGGTGGGTGATGTACGGGTCGCCGGACTTGCGGTACTGACCCGAGTGCCACCGCGCGGCGGTGTCGAAGGCACGTTGCAGCAGCCGGGCATCCGCCTTGGGGTGATTCTCCCGGTGTGACGAGATCAGCGGTTCCAACACCTCGCTGACCTGCGACGACTGCCACGGTGCGTTGAACCGCGCCAACCGCGCCCGCACCCGTCGGCCGGTGGGCGCGTTGGACAGCCCGAAGCCACTGCTCGGTATCGGGTCGCCGGAGGTCGCGACGGACCCGCCGTCGGCTGCGGCGGTGACCGCCACGTCGCCGGTCGGCCGCGCCGCGCCGGACGCCCCGGTCACGGCCGGTGTGGCGCCGTCGGGGTCGGTCAGCGAGCCGTTCGCGTCACCTGTCGGGTGCACCGTGCCCTCCACCGGAGGGACGACATCGTGAGACACCGGCCTCCTCACCGCTCGCCGGGGAAAGACCGACCGTGTGTCGGCCGCTCTGGTCTCGCGCCTCTCGGACGACTCACCGTCCGGTCAGCAATGGGCAATGTTACCCGTACCGACGGTGCCCTGCCGCTCCGCCGGACGTACCGTGCCGCCTCGGTCGCCGGTGGCGGGTCGGTTCAAACGGTCAGCAGGGCATGGACGGGACGCGGCGCCAATCGCGCCCGCCCACCCAGGAAGGAGAGCTCCAGCAGCACGGTGAAACCGGCGACGGCGCCACCGGCCCGTTCCACCAGGTCCAGCGTGGCCGCAGCGGTGCCGCCGGTGGCGAGTACGTCGTCCACCACCAGCACCCGGTGCCCCGCGGTGAACGCGTCCTGGTGCACCTCCAGCGTCGCCTCGCCGTACTCCAGCGCGTACGAGGCGGCGTACGCGGGCCGGGGCAGCTTGCCGGCCTTGCGCACCGGCACCACACCGACTCCGGTCGCGTACGCGATCGCGGCGGCGACCACGAAGCCACGCGCCTCGATGCCGACCACCGTGTCGAAGGAGTCCCGCCCGTGGTGGGCGACGATCCCGTCGATCACCGTCCGGAAGGTCTCGCCGTCGGCGAACAGCGGCATCAGGTCCTTGAACATCACGCCCGGCTTCGGGAAGTCGGGTACGTCGAGCACCCGGCTGGCCACCAGCCGGGCGGTCTCCGGGCCGCTGTCGCCGCGTACCGCGGTGCTGTGGGTCTCCGTCACGACGCTTCCGTTCCCTTCCACCAGACAACGGCGCCCTGCACGCTGCTCGCACAGCATGCAGGACGCCGTCGTGTTCGTCCCTGCCGGGGCGGTCCTAGCCCGGTCAGCGCCGTTTGCCGCCACCCGGGCGATTGCCGCCCCCGCCGCCGGGGCGGCCACCACGGGCACCACCGGAGCGCTTGCCGGCCGGACGCGCGCCCACCTTCGGCGCGGCGGCGCCGGCCAGGGCGGCACCCGCCTCGGCGGACACCGGCTCCTCGTCCGGCTCGGTCGACTCGGTCGACTCCGCCTTGCGGGAGCCCTTGGCCGGCGTCTCCCGGGTGGCACCGGCCCGGCGGGCCACCACCCGCTTGTTGTGCGCGTCGATCCGCGGGTCGCGGTTCTTGAGCACCACCAGCAGCGGCGTGGCCAGGGTGATCGAGGTGACGAAGGCCATCGCCATACCGACGAACAGCACCAGACCGAGGTCCTTCAGGGTGCCCGCGCCGAGCAGGCCGGCCCCGATGAAGAGGATGCCGCCGACCGGGAGCAGGGCCACCACCGAGGTGTTGATCGACCGCATCAGGCTCTGGTTGACGGCCAGGTTGGCCGCCTCGCCGTACGTCTGGTTGTTGTTCGCGGTGATCCCTCTGGTGTTCTCCTGCACCTTGTCGAAGACCACCACCACGTCGTACAGGGCGAAGCCCAGGATGGTGAGGAATCCGACAATGGTCGACGGAGTGACCTCGAAGCCGACGATCGAGTAGATGCCGGCGGTGAGGACCAGGTTCATCAACAGCGAGAAGAGCGCCGCGATGGCCATGTTCAGCTCGAAGCGCAGGACCAGGTAGACGGTGACCAGCGCAAGGAAGATGACCAGACCGAGCAGGGCCCGGTTGGTCACCTGACTGCCCCACGCCTCGCTGACCCGGTTGCTGCTGATCGACTCGGGATCGATGCCGAACTGCTGACCCAGGGTGGTCTTGACCGCCTGGACCTGCTCGCCAGTCAGCTCGGTGGTCCGCAGCTCGTAGAACTCGCTGCCGCCGCCACCGCCGACCCGCTGCGCGGTGACCACGTGGGCGCCGGCCTGAGCGAGCGCGTCGTCCGTGGCGGCCTCGGCGTCCTGCAACGTGCCGACGCTGGTCGGGACCTGGAACGAGTTGCCGCCGGCGAACTCGATACCGAGGCTGAAACCGCGGAAGAGGACACTGCCCAGCGCGATCATCGCCAGCACCGCGGCGATGGTGAACCACAGCTTGCGGCGGCCGATGACGTTGAGGCCGGCCTCGCCCCGGTAAAGGCGGGCGGCCAGACCGTTCTCAGCGGACATGTCACGCCTCCTTGGCGCGCTGGTTGCGGGGCTGGGTCGGCGTCGAGCGGGCGGGCAGCACCCGGCCGAGCCCGCTGACCCGCGGGGACAGGAACGCCTTGGTGCTGGCGAGCATCGTCATGATCGGGTGTCGGAAGAGGAAGACCACGAGCAGGTCGAGCACCGTCGCCAGACCGAGGGCGAAGGCGAAGCCCTTCACCGTGCCGACCGAGACGATGTAGAGCACCACCGCCGACAGGATGGTGATGGCGTTCGCCGAGATGATCGTCCGGCGGGCCCGGATCCAGGCTCGGGGCACCGCGCTGCGCGGGCTGCGGCCCTCGCGGATCTCGTCCTTCAGCCGTTCGAAGTAGATGACGAACGAGTCCGCCGCCACACCGAGCGAGACGATGATGCCGGCGATGCCGGCGAGGGTGAGCGTGAAGCCGATCTGCCGGCCGAGGAACACCAGGGCGCCGAAGAGCAGCAGAGCCGACGCGACCAGGCTCAGGAAGATGACCGAGCCGAGCAGGCGGTAGTAGAAGAGCGAGTAGATGACGACCAGCAGCATGCCGATGCCGGCCGCGAGCAGACCGGCGCGCAGGTGGCTGGCGCCCAGCGTGGCGGTGACGTTCTGGGCCTCCTGGGCCTCGAAGGTCACCGGCAGAGCGCCGTAGCTGAGGTAGCCGGCCAGTTCGCTGGCCTCGGCGTTGGTGAAGTTGCCGGTGATCTGCGAGCTGCCGACGAGCACGCCCTGGATCTGCGGCGACGAGATGATCTTGTTGTCCAGCACCACGGCGACCCGGCAGCGGCCCTCGTCGCCGAGCGCGGAGGCGTCGCAGGCCTGGCCCTCGTTGTGGAACGCCTCGCGGGTCAGGGCGGTCCACTTCTCCCCGCCGGTCCGGGTGAAGTCCAGGCTGACCACCCACTGGCTGGTCTGGTCCCGCACCGCGGTGGCGCTGCTGACGTCGGTGCCGAGCACCTTCGCCACGTCCAGCAGGTTCTTGATGGAGCCCGCCTCGCAGGAGACCACCTGCTGCTCCGGGTCGGAGATGGAGGCCGGTGGCCGTTCGTCGAGCTGGAGGCACCCGATGGTCGGCACGTTGAACTGCATCTGTGCCGGCAGCACCGCGACCTCACGGCCGGACAACTCGGCGAAGGGTGCGAGCTTCTCGGCCAGCGACGGGTCGGCGGCCAGGTCCGCCGGGGCCTGGAGGCCGTTGGCAGCGGCCCATGCCTCGGCGCCGACCTTCTGCTCGACGGCCTGGCGCTGCTCCTCGATGGTCCGCGGCACGTCCTCGTCGCCCGTGGTCGGCGACGGGCTGGCCGCCGGCCCTTCGGTGGCGGTGGGCGTCGGGGTGGGGGCACCGCCGCCCTGTCCACCCGCCGTCGGCGAAGAGGTGGCCTCGGCCTCCGGGGTTGCCGACGGGGTCGCGTCGGCCTCGCCGGACGGCGTCGGCTCTACGGACCCGGTCGGGGTCGGTGCCGGCGTGCGGATCGTGCCGCTGCCGTCGGCGATCTTCAGTACCTTGCGGAAGCGCAGCTCGGCGGGGCTGCCGACCTCGGTGAGATCACGGTTCTCGCCGGGCAGGGAGATGACGATGTTGCGGTCGCCCTCGGTGATCACCTCAGCCTCCGCCACGCCGTACGCGTTGACCCGGCTCTCGATGATCTGGCGGGCCTTCTCGAGGTTGTCCGCCGTCGGGGCCCGGCCGTCGATGGTGTTGGTGGCCTCCAGCGTCATCCGGGTGCCGCCGACCAGGTCAAGACCGAGGCGTGGCTCGAGCCGATCCTTCCAGCCCCCGCTGGCGCCGGCCGAGAAGAACACCAAAAGATAGAGGACGACGAAGATGGCCCCGAGTACGGCCAACTGCCGTCCCGGGCGCATCTGTCCCTGAGGTGGTGCCACGGCTGTCCTGTCTCCCTGTACGGTCGCGCCGCCGCGGGCGCGGCGGCGGGTCGGCCGGCTGCCCGGCCCACGGTCTGCCTTCCGACGGCGCCCGGGCCGGCGCTGCCGCCTCGGGTGGCCGACGCGGGCGCGTGGACCGGCCGAGCCGGAGCACCGACGTCCGGCGTCGGCCATCTATCCAGTTGTCACACTCACGCCGCCATGGCGGTGGCCACCCGCCCGGGGACGCGTGCGGGTGCCCTTAACCCGGGCGGATGCCGATACTCCGGCGGCCCGGGTGGGCGCGGGTGCTCAGTCCTTGACGCTGTCGCTCTCCTCGACCGGCGACTCGACGGGTCGCTCCGCCTTGGTGACCACCCGGGCGATCGCCGGGCGGGCGTACCGGGTCTGCACTCCGGGAGCGATCTCGAGCAGCACGCTGTCGTCCTCGACGCCGGTCACCGTGCCGTAGAGCCCGCCGATCGTGACCACCTCGTCGCCTGCGGAGAGGCCGGACTGCATGGCCTCCGCCTCACGGCGGCGCTTCTGCTGCGGGCGGATCATCATGAAGTACATGACGCCGAAGAGCAGCGCGATCATGAGGATCGGCGTGAAGCCCGCCGCTCCTCCGCCTTCTGCTGCGTATTGCACGGTTGTAGACCTTCCCATTGGCCCCCGTCACGGTGATGGCACCCAGAGCGGAGGCGGATTTTCACATCCTGTGCGGACCGCGGCGAGTCTAGTCGCTCTATCTGGGAACGCCGAATGCGGCACAGATCACGAACAGATCACGGCTGGTCGCTGTCCACCGAGAACAGATCGGGCACAGCAGGCGCCTCGCCCCCAAATGTACCATTCGGGGGCGTACGTCCCAGGTGATGCCAGGCGGCATCGGTCGCCACCCGGCCGCGCGGCGTCCGGGCCAGCAGCCCGGCCCGGACCAGGAACGGCTCGCAGACCTCCTCCACCGTGTCCGGCTGCTCCCCCACCGCCACCGCCAGGGTCGACAGGCCGACCGGACCACCCCGGAACGAGTCCACCAGGGCAGTCAGCACCGCCCGGTCGAGCCGGTCCAGACCGAGCGCGTCCACGTCGTACACGGTCAGCGCCGCCCGGGCGGTGTCCACGGTGACCACCCCGTCGGCGCGGACCTCGGCGAAGTCGCGGACCCGGCGCAGCAGGCGGTTGGCGATCCGGGGGGTACCCCGGGACCGTCCGGCGATCTCCGTCGCCCCGTCCTCGATGATCGGCACACCGAGGATCCGGGCCGAACGGTGCAGCAGCAGCTCCAGCTCGGCGGGAGTGTAGAAGTCGAGGTGGGCGACGAACCCGAAGCGGTCGCGCATCGGGCTGGTCAGCAGACCGGCCCTGGTCGTCGCGCCGACCAGGGTGAACGGCTCCACGTCGAGCGGGATGGCGGTCGCGCCGGGCCCCTTGCCGACCACCACGTCGACCCGAAAGTCCTCCATCGCGCTGTAGAGCAGCTCCTCGGCCGGCCGGGCGATCCGGTGCACCTCGTCGATGAAGAGCACGTCGCCCTCGGCGAGGCTGGTCAGGATCGCGGCCAGGTCGCCGGACCGCTCGATCGCCGGACCGCTGGTCACCCGGATGCCGGTGCCCAGCTCCGCGGCGACGATGTTGGCCAGGGTGGTCTTGCCGAGCCCCGGCGGCCCGGACAGCAGGATGTGATCCGGCGGCGAGCCGCGTCGCATCGCGCCCTGCAACAGCAGGTCGAGCTGGTCACGGACCCGGTGCTGGGCGATGAACTCGTCCAGCCGCTTCGGCCGGACACTGGCCTCCGCGTCCCGCTCCGCCTCGCTGACGTACGCCGAGACCAGCCCGCCGTCGGTCCCGGTCACCGGGACCGGCCCAGCAGCCGGATGGCCTGCTTGAGCAGCACCGGCACCGGCGGCGTGGGACCGTCGACGGTCTCCGCGACGGCGGTGACCGCCTGCTCGGCCTGACCGGCCGTCCAGCCGAGACCGATCAGCGCCTGGCGGACCTGCTCAGGCCAGGCGCCTCCGGTGACGCCGGCCGCACCGTCGGCGCCGACGGCTACCGGGCCGATCCGGTCGCGCAGCTCCAGCACCAGGCGCTCGGCGCCCTTCTTGCCGATCCCGGGTACCCGGGTCAGCGCCCCGGTGTCGGCGTTGGCGATCGCCTTGCGTACCGCGTCGGGGGTGTGCACGGCGAGCACCGCCTGGGCCAGACGCGGACCCACCCCGCTCGCGGTCTGGAGCAGCTCGAACAGCGCCCTCGCGTCGTCGTCGGCGAAGCCGTAGAGGGTGAGCGAGTCCTCCCGCACCACCAGACTGGTGGCCAGCCGGGCGGACTGGCCCACCCGCAGGTCGGCGATGGTGCCGGGGGCACACTGCACGGCCAGGCCGACGCCGCCCACCTCGATCACCGCGTGGGCCGGGCCGGTCGCGGTCACCACCCCGCGTACACTGGCGATCATCTCGCTCCTCCTCGTCTCGCCCGATCCGCCGCGACGGCCAGCTTGGACCGGCTACCGCCCCGCCACACGTGGCAGATGGCCAGCGCGAGGGCGTCCGCGGCGTCGGCCGGGCGCGGCGGCTCGGGCAGCCGCAGCAGCCGGGTGACCATCGCCGTGATCTGCGCCTTGTCCGCCTTCCCGGAGCCGGTCACCGCCGCCTTCACCTCGCTCGGGGTGTAGGTCTGCACCGGCAGCCCGGCGCGCGCACCGGCGAGCACGGCGATCCCGCTGGCCTGCGCGGTGCCCATCACCGTACTCACGTTGTGCTGGCTGAACACCCGCTCCACGGCCACGCTGTCCGGCCGGTGCTCGGCGACCAGCTCGGTCAACGAGCGGTCCAGGTGCAGCAGGCGCGCGGGCAGCTCGTCACCGTGATCGGTGTAGACGACGTAGTAGGCGATCAGCGTGCAGGGCCGTCCGGGCGCCCCCTCGACCACGCCGACCCCGCATCGGGTCAGCCCCGGGTCGACGCCGAGCACCCGCACGCCGCCTCCTCCCCGACCGCCGCCTGCCAGTACGTGTGTTCGACACCCTACCGACGCCGTCAGCAGGCCGCGCCCCGGGACACGCCCGGTCGGACGCCCCGTGTCACTTCGGCGCCGGCAGCTTCCGCCGTACGCTTCGACCGCCGTCACCTCGCACTGCTGCGGGCGCCGTGCGCGCTGATCCGACCGGCCCCGCCCGGGCGGCATTCACTCGCCCCCGATCACCCCTGCGCCCGACATCAGCGCACACCGATATACACAGTTCACCGATGCTGCTTGTCGGTCTTCGACGCCGCCCGGTGTGCCGACCCGCCGCACCGACCCGTGATCCGGGGGACGCGTCCCGGCCCCGCCTCAGCGGGCGGCGATACCGGCCAGCACCTGATCGACGACCTTCTCCGGAAGGGTCGTCGCGTCGAGGTCCGGGTTCCAGTTCATCACCCGCTGGATGAGCATCGGGCCGGTGAGCATGGCCATGGCCACCTCGATGTCGAGGTCGGCGCGGAGCTCACCGTCGTGTACGCCGCGTCGCAGCACCTCCCGCATCACCGCCCGGCGCGGCCCGATGATGTTCTGGTAGAGCGCGTACTGCTCGGGGTCGCGTTTCACCACCGGCACCAGACACGGCATGATCTTCGCGGCCCGTGGGTCGATGTGCTGCCCGATCGCGCTGACCAGCGTGATCAGGTCCTCCCGGACGGACCGGCCGGCCGGCTGCGGCGGATCGCCCTTGAGCGTCCGCAGCGCGTCATGCAGCAGCGCGTTCTTGCCCGGCCAACGACGGTAGATGGTGGCCTTGCCGACCCCGGCCCGAGCGGCGATCGCCTCCACCGAGATCGTCTCGATCGTGCTGCCCTCCGCCAGCAGATCGAGGGTGGCCTCGACGATGGCCTCGTCCGCGCGGACGCTCCGCGGCCGCCCGGGCGGTCGCGGGGCGTCCGTACCGCTAGTCATGCCCGCATTGTTCCTGACATCAGGGAGCACCGGCCAACTCGGGCTCGTCGACGGGTGCCGGTGCTCCGGCATCGGCCCGTCCCGGCATCCAGCGCAGCGCCACCGCGACACCGGCCGCCGCGACCAGCGCGGCCAGCACCGCCGACCAGTGCATGGCCGAGACGAAGGCGTCGTCGGCCGCCGAGATCACCTGCGGCGCCGCCGGCCCGAGCTGACCTGCCACACCGTACGCACCGGAGATCGACTCTCCGGCCGTCGCCCGTACCCCCTCCGGCAGGTCCGCCACCGCCGGGGCGATGCCGGTGCGATAGCCAGCGGCCAGCACCGAGCCGATCACCGCCACCCCGAGCGCGGCGGCCACCTGGCGAATGGTGTTGCTGACGGCGGAGCCGACGCCCGCCTTCTCCCGGGGCAACGCCGACATGATCGACTCGGTGGCCGGCGGCATGATGTTGGCCATTCCGGTGCCCTGCAGGAAGAAGACGACCAGCACCACCCAGATCGGCGTGGCGGCGTCGACGAAGGCGAACGCGCCCAGCGACACCGTGGTCAGCACCAGTCCCAGCGCCGAGACCGCCCGCGCGCCGTACCGGCGGACCATGGTGGCGCTGCGCGGCGCGAAGACCAGTTGGGCCACCGCGAACGGCAGGAAGAGCAGGCCGGTCTGCAACGGGCTGTAGCCGCGTACCAGTTGCAGGTAGAACGAGCTGAAGAACATCACGCCCATGGCGGCGAAGAACACCAGCCCGATCATCGCCACCGGCGCGGCGAACCGCGGCACCCGGAACAGGCGTACGTCCAGCGACGGATGATCGCTGCGGCGCTCGTACGCGACGAACCAGGCCAGCACCGCCAGGCCGCCGAGAATCGTGGCCCAGACCAGCGGGCGGCCGAAGCCATGCTCACCACCGTCGATGATGCCGAAGGTCAGGCTCACCAGACCGACCACCGAGAGCATGACACCGACCACGTCGACGCGCCCCGGCGACGGATCCCGCGACTCGGGCACCAGCAGCGCCACCAGGATCACGCCGAGCACCGTCACCGGCACGTTGATCAGAAAGACCGAGCCCCACCAGAAGTGCTCCAGCAGCAGACCACCGAGCACCGGGCCGATCGCCACCGCCAGACCCACCGCGCCGGCCCAGATGCCGATGGCCCGTCCCCGTTCCCTCGGGTCGAAGACGTTCGAGATGATCGACAGGGTCGCCGGCATGATGGCCGCGCCGCCGACCCCCATCAGCGCGCGGGCCGCGATGAGCTGGACCGGGCTCTGCGCGTACGCCGAGAGCAGCGAGGCCAGTCCGAAGAGGACCAGCCCGATCAGCAGCATCCGTCGTCGACCGGCCCGGTCACCCCACACGCCGAAGGTGAACAGCAACCCGGCGAAGACCAGCGTGTACGAGTTGATCGACCACTCCAGTTCGCCCTGGGTAGCCCCGAGCCCGTGCACCGGATCGGCAAGCGTACGCAGCGCGACGTTGAGGATCGTGTTGTCCAGGACGACCACGAGCAGGCTGATGACCAGCACTGCGAGGATCGCCCATCGCCTCGCGTGTCCGGTGTTCTCGTTCGGCTGCATCCCCCGACACCCTTCACATTTCGATACGGCTGAGTACCGCAATCATCCCGAGCCTAGGCCGACCAATTCCGATACGAAACCGATCCGTATTCATTGTGACCCCCGTCACCGCCGCCAACCCCGCCCGCCACTCCAGCAGCTCGCGGTCCGCATGCAAGGAGGGGACCCCTCCTTGCATGAGGCGTTAGTAGGGGACCCCTCCTTGCACCCACCCGCCCTACCGCCGGGCCGGCATGCAAGCAGGGGTCCCCTCTTAACATCTCGACGCGCGGCCCCGGGGAGAAGTGAGGAGGTGGGTGGATTTGTTGTCGCTATGGCAGCAACAAATCCACCCACCTCCGGCGAGCCCGCCTGGACCCGTGCCACCAGATGCCGAATATGGGCCATTTGTCCGCCCTGAACGTGGCGGTTCCGGAATTCTCGGCGGCCTGGCGTCGTTGTAACGAAGACCGGCCGCCTCCAGCACACCCGCCCGACCGCGAGAGCGTCGGCACACCCGCGTGAGCCCTAACCCCCACCGGGAATGACCCGCCCCCACCGGTCGTTACACCTTTACCCGGCACCGCGAGCGGCCACCACACCCCGCCAACCCGGGCCACACCATCCCCCGAGAACCACCCCAGCGCCAGACGGCGTCGGCACCGCATCCCCCGCAGCGCCCCACCCCCGAATGGAGCTACCCCATGAACACCATGCTGCGCAACAGCGTCCTAGCCATCGCCGGACTCACCGTCGCGGGCGGCCTCGCCGCCGGCCCCCTCAACCACACCACCACCGACACCACCCCGACCAACCCCATCACCGCCGCCGTCCAGACCGACAAACCCGACACCGGCACACTCATCCCGCACGGCGTCCAAGGCACCCAATCCCACATCAACCTGAACGACGAGCAGATCGACAACGCCAAGGCCATCATCGCCGCCACCAAGAAGGCCGACATGAACGAACGCGCCGCCGTCATCGCCATCGGCACCGCCTTCCAAGAGTCCAAGCTGGAAAACCTCGGCCATCTCGGCGCCCGCAACGACCACGACTCACAAGGCCTGTTCCAACAACGCCCGTCCAGTGGGTGGGGCACCGTCGAACAGATCACCGACCCCGAATACTCCACCCTCGCCTTCCTCAAGGGCCTCAACCAGGTCGACGGCTGGCAGGACATGCCCCTCACCGTCGCCGCCCAAACCGTACAGGTCTCCGCATTCCCCAACCACTACGCCCAGTGGGAACAGCAAGCCGCCGACCTCGTCGCCACACACTGGAACAACTGACCCACCAACCCCACCACCAGCAACAACACCCCACACCACCACCACGACGGCCGGCACCCCACCCGGGGCACCGGCCGCCACCACACCACCAACCCCCACCCGCAAGCACCGCGATACCCGCAAGCGACGCGCGTTAGAAAGGGTCCCCTGCTATGCACCAGGCGATAGCAGGGGACCCTTCCTTACATCAGGGCGTGGAGGGCGAGGTCGACGTCCTCGGGGGTGGTGTAGAGGTGGAACGAGGCGCGGACCCGACCGGCCCGGACGGCTGCCCGCACCCCGGCCCGTTCCAGCTTGTGCTGCGCGTCGGGCACCTCGACGGTGACGATCGCGCTGTCGCCGGGCGGTCGGCCCAGGCCGGCGAGGAACCGGTTGGCCAGCGCCACGTTGTGCGCGTGCACGGTCGACACCCCGATCTCCAGCAGCAGTCCCAGCGCCGGAGCCGCACCGACCCAGTTGAACCAGGACGGCGAGATGTCGAACCGGCGGGCGTCGTCGGCGAGCCGCAGCGGCGGCCCGTAGTACGAGGCGTGCGGGTCACTGCCCGCGTACCAACCGGCGGCGTCGGGCCGCAGCCGCTCCCGTAGGGCCGGATCGAGGTACGCGAACCCGGTGCCCCGGGGACCCATCAGCCACTTGTATCCGCCGGCCACGACCACGTCGGCCCGGCTCGCGTCGAACGGCAGCCAGCCGCACGCCTGGGTGGCGTCCACCGCGACGAACGCGCCGTGGGCCCGGGCCGCCGCGACGATCTCGTCGTACGCGGCCACCGTCCCGTCGGCGGACTGCACCAGGCTGAACGCCACCAGGTCGGTGTCGGAGTCGATCGCGTCGACCAGCCCGTCCAGCGGCACGGTGCGTACCTGCACGCCCCGCTCCTCCTGCACCAGCCAGGGGAAGAGGTTGGAGGTGAACTCGACCTCGGGGACGACCACCCGCGCCCCGGCGGGCAGTGCGGCGGCGACCGGGGCCAGCATCTGGGAGACGACCGCACCGACCGACACGTCGGCCACCGGTACGCCGACCAGCTTGGCGAACGCGGCCCGGGACCGGTCGGTCGTCTCGCTCCAACCCTCCCAGGAGCCGCGTCCGGCCCGCCACGCCGCGAGCGCGTCCTGCAACGCCTCCCAGGCCGGGTCCGGCGGCAGCCCGTAGCTGGCGGTGTTCAGCCAACCGGGCTGTGGTTGCCACAGTTTCTGCGCCTGTTCCAGTTCCACGCCCCGACGCTAACCCTCGACACACCCACTACCCAGCGCCAATCCTCGCCCGCTGGCTTCCGAAACCCCAGGCATCCGAAACCCCAGGCTGCCGAAACCCTCGGCGTCCGAAGCCGCCAGCATCCGAAACCCCCGACATCCGGAGCCGCCGGGCGTCCCGGAGCCGCCGAGCACCCGAGCACCCGAGCAGGGTCAGCTCACGTTGGCGGGGCCGAGGACGCTCTTGAGGTCACCCATCAGGGCGGTGGTCGGGGCGACGCGGAACAGGCCCAGTCGCCAGGTCTCGACGCGGCCGCTGCGGTGCAGCTTCACGTGCACCTCGGTGTCGCCGGGATGCAGCAGCAGGGTCTCCTTGAGCCGGTCGGCGAGCGGTGGCGTGAGCCGGTTGACCGGGATCGTCAGGGTGACCGGTTTGCTCGCCGGGTTGCTGCTGACGTCCGGCAACTGCATGTCCATCGCCATGATGCGGGGGGTGTCGTCGCGCCGGTCGATCCGGCCCTTGACCACCACGATGGCGTCCTCGGCGATGTACTGCCCGATCACCTCGTAGGTGTTCGGGAAGAACAGCGCCTCCACCCCGCCGGCGAGGTCCTCCAGGGTCGCCGAGGCCCACGCCCGCCCCTGCTTGGTGACCCGACGTTGCACACCGGAGAGGATGCCGGCGAGGGTGACCACCGCGCCGTCGGGCACGGTGCCCTCCTCGGACAGGGTGGCGATGGTGCAGTCGGCCGCCGCGTTCAGCACGTGCTCCAGACCGAACAGCGGGTGGTCGGAGACGTACAGGCCGAGCATCTCGCGTTCGAACGCGAGCTTGTCGCGCTTGTCCCACTCGCCGTCGCTGATGACGGGCATGACCGTGGTGGTGGTCGCCGTCTCGGTGTCGCCGAAGCCCGAACCGAAGAGGTCGTACTGGCCGACGGCCTCCTTGCGTTTGACGTCGGCGTACGCGTCGATGGCGTCGGCGTGCACGGTGAGCAGCGCCTTGCGCGAATGCTTGAGCGAGTCGAACGCCCCGGCCTTGATCAGCGATTCGATGGTCTTCTTGTTGCAGACCACCGCGTCCACCTTGGACAGGAAGTCGTAGAAGTCGGCGTACTCGCTCTTCTCGTCGCGGCACCGCATGATCGACGCCACCACGTTGGCGCCGACGTTGCGGATCGCGCCGAGGCCGAAGCGGATCTCCTTGCCGACCGGGGTGAACGGCCCGGCGGAGGTGTTCACGTCCGGCGGCAGCACCTGGATGCCCATCCGGCGGCACTCCGACAGGTACATGGCCATCTTGTCCTTGTCGTCGCCGACGGAGGTCAGCAGCGCCGCCATGTACTCGGCCGGGTAGTGCGCCTTCAGGTACGCCGTCCAGTACGACACCAGCCCGTACGCGGCGGAGTGTGCCTTGTTGAAGGCGTACCCGGCGAACGGGACCAGCACGTCCCAGACCTTCTGGGTGGCCTCGTCGGAGTAGCCGTGTTCACGGCAGCCGTCGCGGAACGGGCCGAACTCCTTGTCGAGGATCTCCTTCTTCTTCTTGCCCATCGCCCGGCGCAGCAGGTCGGCCTGACCGAGCGTGTAGCCGGCGAGGATCTGCGCGGCGCGCTGCACCTGCTCCTGATAGACGATCAGGCCGTAGGTGGGGGCGAGGATCTCCCGCAGCGGCTCCTCCAGCTCCGGGTGGATCGGGGTGATCTCCTGGAGGCCGTTCTTGCGCAGCGCGTAGTTGGTGTGCGAGTCCACGCCCATCGGACCGGGACGGTACAGCGCCAGGACGGCGGAGATGTCCTCGAAGTTGTCCGGCTTCATCATCCGCAGCAGCGACCGCATCGGCCCGCCGTCGAGCTGGAACACGCCCAGGGTGTCGCCCCGGGCCAGCAGCTCGTACGCGGCCTTGTCGTCCAGCGGCAGGGCCAGCAGGTCCAGCTCCTTGCCGTGGTTGAGCTCGATGTTCTTCACCGCGTCGTCGATGATGGTGAGGTTCCGCAGGCCGAGGAAGTCCATCTTCAACAGCCCGAGCGACTCGCACGTCGGGTAGTCGAACTGGGTGATGATCACCCCGTCGGAGTCCCGGCGCATCAGCGGGATGTGGTCGACGATCGGCTCGGCGGACATGATCACGCCGGCCGCGTGCACACCGGTCTGCCGGATCAGCCCCTCGATGCCCCGGGCGGTGTCGATGACCTTCTTGACGTCGGCCTCGGACTCGTACATGCCCCGGATCTCGCCGGCCTCGGCGTACCGGGGGTGCTTCGGATCGAAGATGCCCTCGAGCGGGATGTCCTTGCCCATCACGGCCGGCGGCATGGCCTTGGTGATCCGGTCACCGACCGCGTACGGGTAGCCGAGCACCCGCGCCGAGTCCTTGATCGCGGCCTTCGCCTTGATCGTGCCGAAGGTGGCGATCTGCGCGACCTTGTCCTCACCCCACTTGTCGGTGACGTACTTGATCACCTCACCGCGCCGACGCTCATCGAAGTCGATGTCGACATCGGGCATGGAGACGCGCTCGGGGTTCAGGAACCGCTCGAAGATCAGCCCGTGCGGGATCGGGTCCAGGTCGGTGATGCCCATCGCGTACGCGACCAGCGAACCGGCCGCCGAGCCTCGGCCGGGACCGACCGCGATGCCCTGGTTCTTGGCCCACTGGATGAAGTCGGCGACCACGAGGAAGTACGACGGGAAGCCCATCTGGATGATGACGCCCAGCTCGTACTCGGCCTGCACGACGTGGCCCTCGGGGATGCCCTGCGGGTAGCGACGGGCCAGGCCGGCGAAGGTCTCCTTGCGGAACCACGACTCCTCGGTCTCGCCCTCGGGCACCGGGAAGCGCGGCATCAGGTTGCGGAACTCGAACATCCCGGCCGGGTCGACCCGCTCGGCCACCAGCAGCGTGTTGCGGCAGCCCTCCAGCCAGACGTCGGAGCCGTCCACGCCGCGCATCTCGTCGGCGGACTTGATGTAGTAGCCGCTGCCGCCGAACTTGAACCGGTTCGGGTCGGCGACGTTGCTGCCGGTCTGCACGCAGAGCAGCACGTCGTGCGCCTCGGACTGCGCCTCGTGGGTGTAGTGCGAGTCGTTGGTGACCACCGGCGGGATGTTCAGCTTGCGGCCGATCTCCACCAGCCCGTCCCGGACCTTCTTCTCGATGTCCAGGCCGTGGTCCATCAGCTCCAGGAAGTAGTTCTCCTTGCCGAAGATGTCCTGGTACTTCGCGGCGGCTTCGAGGGCCTGCGCGTCGTGGCCCAGCCGCAACCGGGTCTGCACCTCGCCGGAGGGGCAGCCGGTGGTGGCCATCAGGCCGTCGGCGTACTCGGCCAGCAACTCGGCGTCCATCCGGGGCCACTTGACGAAGTAGCCCTCGGTGTACGCCTTGCTGGTCAGCGTGAAGAGGTTGTGCAGGCCGGTCTTGTTGCGCGCCCAGATCGTCTTGTGCGTGTAACCGCCGCTGCCGGAGACGTCGTCGCTCTTCTGCTCCGGTCGGCCCCAGCGCACCCGCTTCTTGTGATAGCGCGACTCCGGCGCCACGTACGCCTCGATGCCCAGGATCGGGGTGACTCCGGCGGCCATGGCCTGCTTGTAGAAGTCGTTCGCGCCGTGCATGTTGCCGTGGTCGGTCATCGCCACGGCCGGCATCCCCTGCCGCTTGACCTCGGCGAACAGGTCCTTGAGGCGGGCCGCACCGTCGAGCATCGAATACTCCGTGTGCACGTGCAGATGCGCGAACGAATCGCCCACGGAGCCCCCCGGGTCAGATGATCGAGTCGGTCGGGGCTAACCCTAACCCCGCCGCTCGGCACCGTTCCAGCGCGCCGCGCGCCCCCGGTCCGCCGGGGTGTCGCGGATCATGCCGGACCGGTACGCGCGGCCGACCGCACCGACCCGACGAGGTGGCGGGCGGGCCCGCAGGCCGCGCCCCGTCGGCCAGGTCCATCACCGGGTACGGCCGACCGCTCACCACCACCTCGCCGCCCACCACCTGACCGCCCGTCCCGCCGATCATGGAGTTGTGGCAGTTCTATAACGCGCATATCAGCAGACATTCGCGACCTCAACTCCATGATCGATGAGCTGCGGAACGACAGAGCCTGACGACGGGAAGTCGCGCCGGCGCGGCCAGCTCCCCGCCGGACCGTCCACACCAGAGCGCGTTATGCCGAGAAGTGGGCGGGTGCAGCAGATGACCAAGGAGTTTGCGCCCTCGACACTCTCCTTCCGTGATCAAAACTTCTTGATCAACCGGGGTCAGCCCCGCAGGGCGAGGCCAGCCTCGCGGGGCGGGGCGGGGGCGGGGCAAGTCTGTGACGTGAAACGCCTCGCTCCGACACCATGTCGCGCAGCAGACACTATTGTGCGCTGGACAATGGTGTGCGGCACACACTATCGTGTGATGCATGGTCAGCGACGACGTCCTGCGGACACACCTCCAGGAACTACGCCGGGGAACGGTGGTGGTGGCCAGCCTGGTCGCGCTGCGCCGACCCGACTACGGCTACGCGCTCCTGCAACGGCTCACCGGGCACGGCTTCCCGGTGGACGCCAACACGCTCTATCCCCTGCTGCGACGGCTCGAGGAGCAGGGGCTCCTGAGCAGCGAGTGGAACACCGAGGAGAGCCGGCCGCGCAAGTTCTATCGCACCAGCGAGTCCGGCGAGCAGGTGCTGCGCCGACTGCTCGACGACCTCTCCGCCGTGCAGACCTCCCTGACCGACCTGATCGAAGGAGCCCCCCGATGACGACCAGCCTGACCGACCGGTATCTCGCCGCGACGCTGCGTTCCGTGCCGACAAGACGGCGGGCGGAGATCGCCGAGGAGCTGCACGCGTCGATCGCCGACATGATCGACGGCCGGACCGCCGCCGGGCTCGACGCCACCACCGCCGAGCGCGAGGTGCTCACCGAACTGGGCAACCCCGCGCAGTTGGCGGCCCGCTACAGCGACCGGAGACTCCAGCTCATCGGCCCGGAGTACTACCCGGCCTGGCAACGCCTGATGATCGTGCTGCTGAGCACCGTGCCCGCCGTCGTCGGCGTGCTGATGGGCGTGTTGGAGGCCACCACCGCCGAGAACCCGGTCGGCGAGGGCATCGGGGCGGCGTTCAACGTCGCGGTGCACATCGGCTTCTGGGTGACGCTGGTCTTCGCGGCGATGGAACGGTTCGGCACCCCGTTGCACCTGCCGGAGTGGACCGTCGACCAACTGCCCGAGGAGCCCGTCGAGCGGGACGTCAGCCTCACCGACGTGGTGGCCTCGATCGTGTTCCTGGTCCTCTTCATCGCCTTCCTGCCGTGGCAGCAGTTCCAGCGGGTGATCGGTGACGACGGCGACCGGCTGCCGATCCTCGACCCGGCGCTCTGGTCGTTCTGGCTGCCGGTGTTCCTCGTGGTCCTGGTCGCCAGCATCGGTCTGGAGTTCGCCAAGTACCGGGCCCGCCGGTGGACCTGGCCGCTGGTCGGCGTCAACGTCCTGCTCAACCTGGGCTTCGCGGTGCCGGCGATCTGGCTGCTCCAGGACGAGCGGCTGCTCAACCCGGAGTTCGTCGACCGCTTCGCCTGGCTGCGCGACGGCGGCCTGGACACGGTCAGCCAAATCAGCATCGTGGTGATCGCCGCGATCGCCGTCTGGGACGTCGCCGACAGCGCGGTCAAGGCGTACCGGGCCAGGCGTTGATCCGGGCGCCGGGTGCGGGCGCTCCGCACCCGGCACCCCCCGCAGGGGGAGAACGGGCAGCTCTGGACGGCCGCCCGTACGATCATGAGCGGTAGGTCCGACACGGAGATCGAGGGAGCGGCCATGGAACTGATCATCGGATTGCTGTGTCTGGTGGTGATCGTCGTCGCGGTGCTCGGCTTCGGCGTGTCGATCTACAACGGGCTGGTCCGGGCCCGCAACGCGTACCGCAACGCCTTCGCCCAGATCGACGTGCAGCTGGTCCGCCGGCACGACCTGATCCCCAACCTGGTGGAGACCGCCAAGGGATACCTCAAGCACGAGCGGGAGACGCTGGAGGCGGTCATCTCGGCGCGCAACAACGCCGTCAGCGCGCAGACCGCAGCGTCGGCCGCGCCCGGCGACCCGGCGGCGATGCAGCAGCTCAGCGGCGCGGAGAACGCGCTGAGCGCCACCCTGGGCCGGCTGTTCGCGCTCTCCGAGGCGTACCCGGACCTCAAGGCCAACCAGAACATGATGCAGCTCTCCGAGGAGCTGACCTCCACGGAGAACCGGGTCGCCTTCGCTCGGCAGGCGTACAACGACTCGGTGATGGCCTACAACAACAAGCGCGAGGTGTTCCCCGCGAGCATGCTGGCCGGGATGTTCTCGTTCGGGCCGGCGGCGCTGTTCCAGCCGGACGACCCGACGCAGCGGAACGCGCCGCAGGTGTCGTTCTGAGGCACCGATGAACTTCTTCGAACGACAGCGCCAGGTCCGCCGGCTGTCGACCCGCCTGGTCCTGCTCTTCGTCTTGGCCGTGGTCGGCATCGTGGTGGTGGTGAACCTCGCGGCGGTGTTCGCCTTCAACGTCGGCACCAGCAACCCGCCCCAGCTCGCCGGGCTGGTGGTGATGGTCACCCTGGCCACCGTCGCCGCGATCGGGCTGGCGGCGCTGGTGCGTACGCTCACGTTGCGCGGCGGCGGTGGGAAGGTGGCCCGTGAGCTGGGCGGAGTGCCGGTGCCGGCGGACACCACCGACCCGGAGCTGCGACGGCTGCGCAACGTCGTCGAGGAGATGGCGCTGGCCTCCGGCGTACCCGTGCCCGAGGTCTACGTCCTGCCCGAGGAGACGGCGATCAACGCCTTCGCGGCGGGGTGGAGCCCGTCCGACGCGGCCGTCGCGGTCACCCGGGGCGCGCTGCAACGCCTCAACCGCGACGAGCTCCAGGGCGTCATCGCCCACGAGTTCAGCCACGTGGTCAACGGCGACATGCGGCTCAACATCCGGCTGATGGGCCTGCTCTTCGGCATCCTGTTCCTGACCGTGGTCGGTCGGGGGCTGGCCCGCGCCGGCGCCCTCGGCGGCGGACGGAGCCGCAACAGCAACAACGGCGGCGCTCTGCCGTTCATGCTGGTCGGGCTGGCGTTGCTGGTGGCCGGCTACATCGGCGTGCTCGCCGGTCGGCTCATCCAGGCGTCGGTGTCCCGGCAGCGGGAGTACCTCGCCGACGCCTCGGCCGTGCAGTTCACCCGGCAGACCAGCGGCATCGCCGGGGCGCTGAAGAAGATCGGTGGCCTCTCCGACGGCTCCGAGCTGCGCACGCCCAAGCGCGACGAGGTCGGGCACATGCTCTTCGGCGCGGCGGGCCGGGCGTCCTGGCTCGCCACCCACCCACCGCTGGCCAAGCGGATCCAGGCGTTGGAACCCTCGTTCGACCCGAACGAATTGCGGCAGCTCGCCCAGCGCTGGGCCGCCGCACCCCCGTCGGGCCGGCAGGAGGACATCGCCCTCGGCCTGGCCCCGAGCGGTCCGGGCGGCGCGCCCGCCCGCCGCGACTCCGCCCGCCCGGGCGCACCGGCGCTGCCGGTGGAGGGCACCCGGGTACGCGTCGCGCCGGCCGAGATGCTGGGCCGGGTGGCCGCGCCCACCGAGACGGCGTACACGCACGCCGCCGCGATCCTCGACCGCATCCCGGAGCACCTGCTGGACCGGGCCCGCAACCGGGACTCGGCCGCGCCACTGGTGCTCGGGCTGCTGCTCGCGGCCGAGCCCGACGTCCGGCAGCACCAGCACGAGGCCATCGCCCGGGAACACGGTCCGGCGCTGGCCGACGCCGCTCTGCGGGAGGCCGGTGAGCTGGCCGGGCTGCACCCGATGCTCCGGCTGCCCCTGGCCGAGCTGGCGTTCCCGGCCCTGCGGGCCCGCCCGGACGCCGAACTCGAATCGCTGATGGCGGCCGTCTTCACGCTGATCCACGCCGACGGCGCGATCAACGTGTCCGAGTACTGCCTGTCCCGGCTGCTCCTGGCCGAGATCCAGGAGTCACTCAAGCCGGACTCCCGCTGGCGCACCGACCGCCGTACGCTCACCGACACCCGCTCCGCGGCGGCCTACCTGCTGGCCATCCTGGCCCAGGTCGGGCACGGCGACCGGGCCGCCGCCGAGCGGGCGTTCCAGGCCGGTGTCGCCACGCTGCTGCCCGGCACCTCCCTGCCGTACGCGCCGCCGGAGAACGGCGTGCTGGCGTTGGAGACCGCCTGGCCGGTGCTGGACGGACTGCGTCCGGGCGACAAGGAGCGGCTGGTCGCAGCCGTGGTGGCGGTGATCAGCCACGACGGGATGATGACCGTGCCGGAGATCGAGCTGCTGCGGACGATCTGCGGCCTGCTGCACTGCCCGCTGCCGCCGATGGCCGGCGACGGCATCGGCTGACCGTCGCGCTATCCGCCGGTCGGGCCCGTCACCTCGGGCGCGACCGGCGTGGCGCGCCGGCGAGTCCCGGCAGAGGCGCGTCCGGCCCGCCGGAGGTGCCCGCCGATAACCATGCGGCGGGATGGCATTCTCACCAGGTGACCTCCGAGAGCAGCGACGACTGGCGGCGGCCGGGCCCCACGCCCGAGCAGCAGCGCCTGGACCTCTACGCCGGGCTGGCCGCGACGGTCATCGCCCTGTTCAGCCTCACGCTGGCCCGCAGCACCGGCACGTTCCTGCTCGGGCCGCCGCCGTCCTGGCTCGAACAGATCCTCTGGACCGTCGCGGTGCCGCTGCCGCTGATCTGGCGACGCCGGTCCCCGGTCGCCACCGCGCTGGTCGTGTCGGCCGCCTTCATCGGCGCGCAGGTCCGGGCCGTCCCCGAGTGGCAGCTCTCCCAGTGGGCGCTGTTCGCCGCGATCGTCACCCTCGGTGCCTGGGGGCCGGACCACCGGCTGTCCCGACGGCTGCGGATCGGCATCATCGCCGCCATGTTCGGCTGGCTCGCCATCGCGTACGCGATCAGCCTCGACGAGATCACCCCGGACTCCTTCGAGAACGCGATCGGGCCGGTGCCGCCGGTGCTCGCCGCGATCGTCACCGGTCTGCTGGTCAACGTGTTGTTCTTCGGGTTCGCGTACTTCTTCGGGGAGACCGCCTGGATCGCCGCCCGGCGGCAGCACGACCTGGCCGAGCAGGCCGAGCGGCTGCGCCGGTCGCAGGCCGAGGCCCGGGAGCACGCGGTGGTCGGCGAGCGGGTCCGGATCGCCCGGGAGCTGCACGACGTGGTCGCCCACCACGTGTCGGTGATGGGGGTGCAGGCGGCAGCCTGCCGCCGGGTCTTCGACAAGGATCCGGCCAAGGCGCGCACCGCGCTCACCTCGATCGAGGAGTCGGCCCGGACGGCGGTGGACGAGCTGCGCCGGATGCTCGGGGTGCTGCGCGCCCGCGACAACGGCCCGGAGGGCACCGGGCAGCCCGCCGGGATCGACCAGATCGCCGCCGTGGTGGACCGGGCGCGGGAGGCCGGCCTGCACGCCACCCTGGGCGTGTACGGCGACCCGACGCCGCTGCCCGAGTCGGTCTCCCAGGCGGCGTACCGGGTGGTGCAGGAGGCGGTGACGAACGTGTTGAAGCACGCGAGCGGGGCGACCCTGCTCGACGTCCGGGTCCGCTATCTGGCCCAGGAGATGGAGGTCGAGGTGACCGACAACGGTCGGGCCACCCGCCCGGCGAACGACGACGGGCTGGGACTGGTCGGGATGCGGGAACGGGTCGCCACCCACGACGGTGAGCTGGAAGTGGGCCCGCGTACCGGTGGTGGGTGGCGGGTGCGAGTTCGTTTCCCGCTGCCGCTGGCGGCCGGGAGCACGACGTGACCGGGGCGACGTCGCCGATCCGGGTGCTGCTCGCCGACGACCACCACCTGGTGCGGACCGGCTTCCGGGTGATCCTGGAGATCGAGGACGACATCGAGGTGGTCGGCGAGGCCGCCGACGGGGAACGGGCGGTCGCCATGGCCCGGGCGTTGCGCCCGGACGTGGTGCTGATGGACGTGGAGATGCCCGGCGTGGACGGGCTGGAGGCGACCCGCCGGATCAGCACCGAGACGGACGAGCCGGGCGGCCCCGCCGTGCTCATGCTCACCACGTTCGACCGGGACGACTACCTGTTCGCCGCGCTGCGCGTCGGGGCCAGCGGGTTCCTGCTCAAGAACGGCACGCCGGAGGCGCTGGTCGACGCGATCCGGGTGGTGGCCCGGGGGGACGGTCTGCTCGCCCCGGAACTCACCCGCCGGGTGATCGCCACGTTCGCCCGGCCGGGCGGCCCGGCCGGGACCGTCGGCGGTCCCACTCCGGAGGAGGCGCTGCGCGACCTGACCCCCCGGGAGCGGGAGGTGCTGGTCCTGGTGGCCGGGGGTGCGAGCAACGCCGAGATCGCCACCGCCCTGCATCTGGGCGAGGCGACCGTGAAGTCGCACGTCAGCCGGGTGCTGGCCAAGCTGGGCCTGCGGGACCGGGTGCAGGCGGTGGTGTTCGCGTACGAGCAGGGCGTGGTCCGGCCGGGAGGATGACCTCCGCTGGGAGAGGGAGCCCGGATCTCCGTCGACGGACGGAGGGCAATCAATGATCGAACTCCTAGCGTGGAGTACGTGACCACGGTACTCCGCCTCGACGGCGTCGACCGCAGCTTCGGCGACCGTCAGGTACTCAAGAATGTGTCCTTCGATGTCGTCGCCGGGCGGATGACCGGCTTCGTCGGCGGCAATGGCGCCGGCAAGACCACCACCATGCGGATCATCCTCGGCGTCCTCGCCGCCGACTCGGGCCGGGTGACGTGGCAGGATGCGCCGCTGAGCCGGGAGGTCCGGGGGCGGTTCGGCTACATGCCCGAGGAGCGCGGCCTCTATCCCAAGATGAGCGTCCGCGAGCAGGTGGTCTATCTGGGCCGGCTGCACGGGCTGACCGCCGAGGGCGCCCGGCGCGCGACCGACACGCTGCTGGAGCGGGTCGGGCTCGGCGAGCGCGGCGACGACCTGCTGGAGACGCTGTCGCTGGGCAACCAGCAGCGCGCCCAGATCGCCGCCGCCCTGGTGCACGACCCTGAGGTGCTGGTGCTCGACGAGCCGTTCTCCGGATTGGACCCGATGGCCGTGGACACCGTCGTGGCCGTGCTGCGCGAGCGGGCCTCCGCCGGTGCCCCGGTGATCTTCTCCAGCCACCAGTTGGACGTCGTCGAGCGGCTCTGCGACGACCTGGTGATCATCGCCGACGGTACGATCCGGGCCGCCGGCAGCCGCGACGAGCTGCGTGCCGCGTACACCACGCCCCGCTACGAGCTGGTGGTGGAGACCGACGCCGGTTGGCTGCGGGACCAGCCCGGGGTGACCCTGGTCGACCTGGACGGCGCCCGCGCCGTCGTCGACCTGACGCCCGGCGCGGACGAGCAGGTCGTGCTGCGCGCCGCGTTGGAGCGCGGCGCGGTCCGCGCGTTCCGCCCGGTCACGCCCACCCTCGCCGAGATCTTCCGAGAGGTCGCCCAGTGAACACGATGCAGGCCACCCGACTGGTCGCTGCCCGGGAGCTCCGGGTCAAGCTGCGCGACCGCACCTTCCTGATCAGCACGATCGTCTTCCTGCTGATCGCTGCGGCGGCGACCATCCTGCCGCCGTTGTTCTCCGGCGGGCCGTCCACCGTGGCGGCGACCGAGGCGGCGGCGGCTCCGCTGCGCGCGGCCGGTCTGGAGGTACGCGTCGTCCCCGACGACGCCGCCGCCGAGCAGGCCGTACGCGACGGTGACGCGGACGCCGCAGTCGTCGCCGGCCCGAGGGTGCTGGCCATGAACGACGCCCCCAACGACGTGGTCAACGCGTTGAGCACCCGGCCCCCGGTCGAGCTGCTGAACCCGGACGCGATCGATCCGCTGCTGGCCTTCCTGGTGCCGTTCGCCTTCGCGTTCATCTTCTTCATCACCTCGCAGACGTTCGGCGTGCAGATCGCGCAGAGCATCATCGAGGAGAAGCAGACCCGGATCGTGGAGATCCTCGTCGCCGCGGTGCCGGTGAAGGCGTTGCTGGCGGGCAAGATGCTCGCCGGCACGATCCTCGCGCTCGGTCAGATAGCCCTGGTGGCCCTGGTCGCGGTGGCCGGTATGGCGATCAGCGGCAGCACCGACATGCTCACCCTGCTCGGCCCGGCCATCGGCTGGTTCATCCCGTTCTTCCTGCTCGGCTTCGTGCTGATCGCGGCCATGTGGGCGGCGGCCGGTGCGCTGGTCAACCGGCTGGAGGACATCGGTGGGGTGTCGACGCCGGTGCAGCTCGCGGTGATGCTGCCGTTCTTCGCGGTGATCTTCCTCAACGACAACCCCACCGCCATGCAGGTGTTGTCCTACCTGCCGTTCTCGTCGCCGACGGCGATGCCGCTGCGGCTGTTCGCCGGGGACGCGGCGGTCTGGGAGCTGTTCGCCTCGCTGGCGCTGCTGCTGGTGGCGGCGGCCGGGTTCCTGCTGGCCGGGGCCCGCGTCTACGAGGGGTCGCTGCTGCGGACCAACGGCCGCACCTCGCTGCGGACCGCCTGGCGGGAGCGCGAGACCATCGGCTGACCGTCCGACCCGCGCCCACGCGCCGGCGTCCCCCGCGCGGGGACGTCGGCGCGTCGCCGTCAGCGGCCACCCGCGACCTTGAGCTGCGGCAGGTCGCGGGTGAACTCCCGGAAGCCGACGCGGTGCCCAACCCTCGCCGCCGGAAGTCCCGGTGGGTGCCGACCGGCTCGAACTCGGCGGTGCCCGTCGCTGGGCGAACATCTCCACATCCTTGAAGACGTACCGGTCGGCGTCCGCCGCCCACCACAGGTCAAGCTCGTGGTCGAGCGTGTCGACCCCGATCGGGGTACGCCGGAACGGGTCCTGGAGGTTGAAGTACCACCCGGCGAAGTCACGCCGCGGACCGGACCAGAACACGTCGACCGAGTGGGCCTCACCGGGGCGCTGGAGCATCAGCTTGCCGTGCCCGCGCCACGCGGTGTGCCCGGCCGTCTGCCACGGGTGCCGCCCGCACGGAAAGACACCCTCGCCGGGGAACCCGAACTCGGCCCCCGTCGGCAGATAGAGCGCCAGCAGGTCGGCGGAGTCCTCGACGCAGATCGTCGGAACGCCGAACCAGACCTCACGGCCCTGCTCTTGATCACGCTCATGATCACGCTCGATCCGGGATCGAGTGCCTTTACCTGCACCCCGAGACCACTCGATCCTGGATCGAGCGGGTCGTGACGCCGTTCGCGGCACCTCGCCGAGCATGATCTCCCGGCCGACGACCACGTCGCCGGGGCTGAAGCGTCCCGTCTCCGTCACCGCTCCCCCAGCCTGCGGTCAGTCGCCCGCCAAATCCGGCCGGTGCTCCCTGATCCACGCCTCCACGTCCGACTTCCGCCACACCTTGCCCATGGCTAGAACGGCGAGCGGCTCCGGAAAGTTGCGCTGGTTGGCGATGACAGACGCGCGCTGCCGGGAGACGTTCCCCAACATCTCGCGGATCTCCGACACGCCGACCAGCTCCATAGGTTGACAATGACAGCGACGATCACTCTCGACGCCGCCAACTACGGAGTCTATTGACGCAAGCAACAGGTGGCGGCAGCATGAGGGCATGAGCATGCGCACGCCCAACCCGCCGCCTGCTCGGCGTGAGCCGCTGGGTCGGCTGCACCCGGTGTATCAGCACCTGCCCGAGCGGCCCCGGTGGACGTGTCGAGCCTGCTCACGGGACTGGCCGTGTCCGGCGGCCAGGATGCTGCTGCGGGTCGAGTACGACCTGGACCGGGTGGGTCTCTCCGTCTATCTCGCCGGCCAGTTGTTCGACGCCACCGGCGACCTGCTGCGGCTCGCCGAGGGCGCACCACCGTCACCCGGCGAGCTGTTCGACCGCTTCCTGGCCTGGGCGACCCCGCAGTCCTGGCGTCAACCGCAGGCCGGACAGCAACCGCAGGCCGGGCGATTGCCGCTGCCCCGGCGGCAGCCGCCTCCACCGGCCGGAATGTCACCCGTGGCTGACACAAGTCCAGAACCCACCGACCCGAGGAGCACGATCATGGACGTACGCGACGCGGCCCAGCGGTGGGCCGACGCCTGGGCCACGGGCTGGCCCGCTCAGGACGTGGAACGCATCGTCGAGTTGCAGACCGAGCAGGGCGACCACTGGGCGTCGATGTTCCGCCCGTGCCGGGGCCGCGCCGGGCTGCGCGCCTACGTCGAGGAGTGCTTCGGCGAGGAGACCCGCCCGGCCGAGGTCTGGTTCGGCGCTCCTCGGGTCGACGGCGACACCGCGACCGTCGAATACTGGGCGATCACCTACCCGTACGACCAGCCGGTCACCCTCTCCGGCTGCACGGTGGTCCGCTTCGACGCCGACGGCCTGGTCACCGAGTCCCGCGACTACTCCCACGCCAGTCAGGGCCGCATCCCCCCACCCACCGGCCTGTTCCCCGACCACCATCTGTAGATCATGGACAGTTTCCGTTCACACGAAACGGCAACTGTCCATGATCTCTGAGGCGGCGGGTCGGAACCACGCGCCGGTCAGGTGATCCGCTCCTGGCTCAGTTGCGGCACGAGCCGGGCGACGGTTTCGAAATCCGCGTCCTGATGGAGAACGACCAACTTGAGTCGCAAGGGTCTCCACGAGCACCGGGGCGCAGATCGCGATGAGGACGCGACTCGCCAGCTCGGACCACTGCGGTTCGGTCTGGCGGCGCACGATCCGGACCAGGGCGCTCGTATCGATCAGGTACTTCACCGGTCGAGTTCGTCGAGTCGATCGAAATGGAAGCCACCAGACTCGGCGATGTCCTCCAGGTCGGCCAGGGCCTGCTGTCGCCGCTCACGGCTGGCCTCCACCGCCTGCCGAAGGGCCTCCGTCACCGTCTCCTTCTTCGTGGTGGTCCCCAGAGCCGCCGTCGCCTCCGCCAGCAGATCCTCATCAAGGTCCAGCAGGGTCTTGGCCATGAGATACACCTCCCAGGCAACAATATGTCCGTGGCTGACATATATCCGCGCCCGGCGCGTACTAGAGGGTCGGGGTGTCGCCGGTGAGGCGGGCGGCCAGCTCGGTGCGCGACCGTACGCCCAGCTTGGTGAAGATGCGGGCCAGGTGTGACTCGACGGTGCGGCGGCTGAGGAAGAGGCGCGAGGCGATCTCCTGGTTGGTCAGGCCGGCGCGGACCAGCTCGGCGATCTCCCGTTCCCGCGCGGACAACGCGGTGGCGGTGCCGGTCGCCGGTGGGCGTGAGTCCCGCTTGGGGCGGGACGGGATCGCGGCCGTGTGCTGGGCGAGCACCGACAGCAGCCAGCTCGCGCCGCAGCTCTCGTACCCCTCCTGGGCCTGCCGGAAGGCGTCCCGGGCGGCGGCCGAACGACCGGCGCGGGCGGACGCGATGCCGGTCAGGTGCCGGGCCAGCGCCTGCTCGACCGGTGCCCGGGCGGCGGCCAGTCGCGTGGCGGCGGCGTCGGCCAGGGCGGCGGCCTCGTCGTGCCGGTGGGCGGCGGTGGCCACGTACGCCTGCGCGTAGCCGGCCCAGCCCTGTTCGTAGGCGAGCCCGGCGGCGTCGGCCAGCGCGGCGGCGCGGGCGGCGTACCGGTGGGCACCGGTGGTGTCGCCGGCGCGGGCCAGGGCGATCGCGTGCACCACGTCCCGGGGTACCGCGATCGGCGGCCCCGGTTGCCACGGTGCCGGGTCGGCGACGATCTCCAGGCACGACTCCGGCCGCCCGGCAGCCAGGTGGGCGACGGCCAGGTTCAGCCGGCCGACCCGCCGCCACATCCGCGAGCGCGGCCAGTCTCCGGCGGTCAGCCGGTCGACGACGGACGGGCCGGCGGTCAGCAGCAGCGGGCGCAGCGCGACCGCCTCCGCCATGGCCCGCATCTCGACGCTGCCGACGCGGCGGGCTAGCGTCACCGCCTCCTCGGCGAGGTGCACGGCCGTCTCCAGGTGACCGAGTCGCGTCAGCAACGCGACGCGCACGATCAGCAGGTACGGCACCGCGCTGCTGTCCCGGACGCGCTCCACGATGTCGGCGGCGCGATCCAGGTGATGGGCGGCGGCGGTCACCTCGCCCAGGTGCATCCGCACCCATGCCAGCGGGCCGAACAGCTCCACGTGCGGGCGCAGCGCCGCGTTCGTCTCGCTGTCCACCAGCTCGGCGGCGTGTGCCGCGTCCCGCCGGGCCGCGTCCAGGTCTCCGGCGTAGAGGCGACCGAAGGCCCGCAACGCGTACGCGGCGGCGGAGAGCGGCGGGCGGTCCCCGGCCAGCAGGGTGATCGCACGGTCGGCGTGGCCCACGGTGGTGTCGTCGTCCTCGCCGAGGGCGGCGATCGCGGCGAGTTCGACGTGCAGTTTCCCGGCCGAGGTACGGGGCAGCCGCGCCTCGGCGAGTTGGGCCGTGACCAGGGTGGCCGCCTCGTCGATGTCGCCGCGCAGGCGGGCCACGACCGCGCGGAACGCCGCCGCCTCGGCGCGTACGCGATCGTCGCCGTGCGCCAGTTCACGCAGCACGTCCCGGCTGCGTTCCAACTCGCCGCTGAGGCCCAGCGCCCGCGCGTACTGGAGCAGCACGGTCGGGCGACGCCCACCGAGCGGATGCCCTTCCGGCAGCAGGCGCAGCGCCGCGCCGAGCCAGCGGGCCGCCTGGGCCGGCGCAGGATAGGTGAAGGCCAGCCCCGCCTCGATGAGGGTCTCGGCCGCCGCCTCGTCGCCGGGCTGGGCGGAGCGCTCGGTGTGGTGCGCCACCACCTGCGGTGGCCCGTGGTGGGCGCGCAGGTGGGCCGCGGCGCGGGCGTGCGCGGTGACCCGCCACGCCGGACCGGCCGACTCGTGCGCGGCGGCACGCACCAGCGGATGCCGGAACCGCAGCCGGGCCGCGTCGACGTCCATCAGCCCGCGCCGGTGCAGGTCGTCGGCGGCCCCCACGACGGCGTCCGTCGGCACTTCCGCCACCTGCGCCACCAGCCCGATTGAGGCGTGGTCGCCGGCCACCGCCGCCGCGTAGGCGACCCGGCGGACCGGCTCGTCCAGGTCAGTGATCTCGCGGGCCAACCCGGTGAGGACGTGGCGTTCCGACACGTCCACGTCGTCGTTGTCCACCAGCGCGGCGAGCGTGTCGTCGCGGCATCGGGACAGCTCCTGGACATAGAGCGGGTTACCGCCGCTGGCGCGGGAGATGAGCGTCCGGCGGCGGCGCGGCACGCCCGGCAGGAGCGCGTCGATGTCGGCGGGACCGAGGCGGGGCAGACTGATCCGGGTGGCGGCCGGGCCGAGGTGCACGATCGCGTCGGCGACCCCGGACGGGGGCTGCTCGCTGCGGAAGGCGACCGCGACCAGCGCCGGACGGCGTGGTGGCTTACGGATCAGGTACTCGGTCAGCTCCAGGGACGGCTCGTCCGCCCAGTGCAGGTCGTCGAGGAGCAACGCGACACCGGGCGCCCGGGCGCCGTCGATGAGCCGCCGTACCGCCGCGTAGATCCGGGCCCGGCCCACCGACGAGGTCGCGCCGTGGCGGACCAGGCGGCCGGTGAGCGCCTGCGAGACCACCTCGCCGTCCTCCGCCGCACCGCCGGCCGCGACGAGCGGCGCCAGCACGTCGGCGTACATCGCGAAGGGCACATCGCGCTCGAACTCGGCGGCCCGGCCGTCGCAGACCAGCAGCCCGGCGGCGCTCGCCCGCTCCGCGAGCGCCCGCAGCATGCTGGTCTTGCCGATGCCCGCCTCGCCGCACAGGTTGACCGCCGCGAACTCCCCGCCGGTCACGGCCGAGACGGCCGCGTCGAGCGCCACCAACTGACCGGTACGCCCGACGAGGTGCGCCGCCGTGCCGCCGCCCGACGGACGTACGGCCACGGCGCCTCCCCAGACTCGTGCCTCGCGCAGAGTTTAGACGCCTGTTGATGTCCTCGGGGACCACCACCACGATTCCGGCGACATCGTCCGGCAGCACCACACCGAATCCGGAGTTTGCGTAATTCCACGGATACCGCGTGCCCTCCCCGAGGCGGAAGCTGACCGTCATCGATAGGTCAGGAGCGAGGAGGAACGGAGTGCGCACCGCGAAACCACTTCTCCACGGGATCGTCGCCGTGGCGCTCGGCCTGGGCACGGCCCTGCCGGCAGCCCCGGCAGCGGCGGGGCCGCCGCCGACCAGGGCACAGGTCGCCGACAACACCGACTACGGAGCAATCATCGACATCCTCCTCGCCGCCGCCGAGATGGGGCAGGACGGTGTCTACACGCCGCTGGAGATCAGCCGCCTCATCCAGCAGATGATCGGGGCGGTCAACGGCGCGAAGGTCGACCTGCTCACCCGCCTCAACAGTGAACTCACCAACGACATCCGGGCCAGGACCGAGGCAGCCGTGACCAAGGTCGAACTGCTGCGGGTCCCGTGGGCCGCCGGGCCCGCGATCAACAGCACCCACGACGCCGCGTACGTGGCGAAGAACCACCTGCAGACGGTCCACGAGGACGACAACGCCCTCGATGCCGTGGGCCGGGCGATGATCGTCCTGTTCACCCAGTTGGAAGCCGCCTACCTCATGGTCGACGCCGAGGACGGCACGAACCTCGCGGCGGCCCAACGCCCCTACTTCCGTCAGGGTCTGGAGTACCTCATCCAGAAGATGCGCCGGGAGTGCCCGCCACGGGGCAACCCCAACGCCGGCGTCATCACGTACTCCTGCTCGTTCGGCGGCCGGTCGATCTACGTCGACTACTACCCGCTCACCAACACGCATCGCGTCAACGGCGGCCCGATGATCAGCGGGCCGGTCACCGAAGAGGCCGTGGCGGAGATGTTGATGCGCGACACCGCACTACCGCTCGCCCAGCGGGCCTTGGATCTGTTGATCAGTCGCGGCGTTCCGCTGCCGTGAAGACCCCCGCCTCCCCCAGGAACGAAGGTGCGTCCATGAAACACCGAATCGTTACCGGAATCATCGCCGCGACCACCGCGATGGTGATCACCGTGTCCGGCAGCGCCCAACCCGCCCGAGCAGCGGTCTCCTGGCCCCAGATCATCATCTCCGTCGCCTCGCACCTGCTGAGCAACAGTGGAGGCGGCGGTCTTGAGCAGGCCAAGCGGGAGATCATCGCCGCCGTCGAGAGCTCGAAGCAGGAGATCCTCAACCACATCGACGCGATCGCCGCCGCCGACGTCGAGGCGTGCACCGAGGCCGCCGTCACGAAGATCGCGCAGATCGACAACATGCCGGGGAGCCTGCTCGGCCCGTTCGTCAACGGTGCCGTGGACTGCGCCGCCCTCTCCAACGCCTACCTCAACGCCGTGCAGGACCCGCGCGCCGCCGACAACATCGGCCGGGTGATGGGGATCATCTACTCGATCGCCATGGTCGCCTTCGCCAAGTACGGCTTCCCCGTCACCGACCTGCTCAACGGCCTCATCCGGGGCTACGAGAACCTCGTCGTCAAGCTCGCCCCGGCCTGCCGGGACGACACCATCAGGGAGTACGACTCACTCGGCCGGCTGGTGACCGTCGAGATCACGCACACCTGTGTGGCGCACAACGGGGACTCGGCGAGCGGCACGGAGATCTACTACCTGGGTCGGCCGACGAGGACCATCGACCGGAACCTGATCAACAAGAACGCCACCCGGAACACGAGCCGCTGGATCGCCCAGGAGTCGCTACCGACCCTGATCCCGCTGCGGCCGGTGGCCTGAACGCCGGACGGCCCGTCCCCGTTGATCGGGGGCGGGCCGTCCCGGTGTGCGTCGGAGGTGCGGCCGGTCAGCCGACCGCCTCCATCACCTCGTCGCTGATGTCGAAGTTGGCGAACACGTTCTGCACGTCGTCGCTGTCCTCCAGCACGTCGATCAGCTTGAAGATCTTGCGCGCGCCCTCCTCGTCCAGCGGCACGGTCACGCTGGGGATGAGCGAGGACTCGGCCGACTCGTACTCGATGCCGGCGTCCCGCAGCGCGGTCCGCACGGCAATCAGGTCACCCGGCTCGGAGACCACCTCGAACGCCTCGCCCAGGTCGTTGACCTCCTCGGCGCCCGCGTCGAGGACCGCCAGCATCACGTCGTCCTCGGTGGCGCCCGCCTTCGGCACGATCACCACGCCCTTGCGGGAGAACATGTACGACACCGAGCCGGCGTCGGCGAACGAGCCGCCGTTGCGGGTCAGCGCGGTGCGTACCTCGGTGGCGGCGCGGTTGCGGTTGTCGGTCAGGCACTCGATGAGCAGCGCGACGCCGTTCGGGCCGTACCCCTCATACATGATCGTCTGGTAGTCGGCGCCGCCGGCCTCCAGGCCGGAGCCGCGCTTGACCGCCCGGTCGATGTTGTCGTTGGGGACCGAGCTCTTCTTGGCCTTCTGGATCGCGTCGAAGAGGGTCGGATTGCCGGCCGGGTCACCGCCACCGGTCCGCGCCGCGACCTCGACGTTCTTGATCAGCTTGGCGAACATCTTGCCGCGCTTGGCGTCGATGACCGCCTTCTTGTGCTTGGTCGTCGCCCACTTTGAGTGGCCGGACATCTGTTACCTCCGTTGCTACCCGCCGTCTGCATCGACCGCACCGCACACGCACCGCTCCGCACCCGCGCACGCGGTGGTGCCGGTCAGCTCTGGTGGAAGCCGTGGCGGGCAGATGGCCCTGCCGAATCTCGACAATCCTACCGACGCGCGGCGGGTGGCCGTCACCCGCCGCACGTCAGCCGCCGGCCTGATCTCCCCCGCTGACTACAGACCAGGCAAAAGCCACTCCCCTGTCCGATATACGCCCAGCACGGTGACCTCGGACATCTCCTGCTGCTCGCAGCGCTCCTCCAGCCCCGCCCGGAACCGGCCGAACGCCGCCAGCGACGGCAGCGGATCCGGCAGGTGCGGGCCCGACACCACGTCGACGAAGGTGTGCCCGTCGTCGAGGCGGTCCGGGCGGACCCGGCACCTGATCAGCATCGTGGTCACCGCTCACCCGCCCGCCGCGTCGCCGGCCACCGCCGGGACCGCCTGGCCTGCCTCGCCCGCCTGGCCCGGGTCGGTGCGGCGCTCGGCGACCGCCGCCACGATCTCGGTGAGCGCCTCGGCGCGCTCGGCGGCGGGCGCGATCCGTCCCGGCGCCGTCGGGTCGTCGCGGTCCTCGTCGCTGAAATCGAAGTCGGTGAGGACCGACAGTTCGACCGGGTGGCGACCGGCACCGTCCGGCCCGCGACGGCGTACCCCGGGGCTGCGGCGGGCGGAACTGGCCACGTTGGCACAGGTCAGCGTGGAATACCTGACCCGACTCGAACAGGGCCGCGACACTCGACCGTCACCCGAGATCCTCGCCGCGCTGGCAAACGCCCTCCGGCTCGACGGGGACGGCCGGAGCCACCTGCGACGGCTCGCGTCGGTCGAGCACAGCCAGCAGTTGTGCGAGGGGCGTCACCCGACCGCCTCGCGTACCGTCCGGCCGGAGGTCCGGGCGCTGCTGGACGCGCTGCGGGACCGGCCCGCGTGCCTGCTCAACCGGCTCGGCGACGTGCTGGCCTGGAACGAGCCGTTCGACCGGGTGGCCCGACCGCTCGGGTTGCTCGACGGCGACCGGCCCAACCTGGTGTGGTTCGTCTTCGCCGACGAGCGCGCCCGCGACCACGTACCGGACTGGGCGGAGCTGGCCGACCAGCAGGTGGCCGAGCTGCACCGGCGCCGTCAGGGCGATCCGGACACCGACGCGTTCGCCGAGCGCCTCGCCGCGACGGTGGGGACGGCCTTCGCCTCGCGGTGGCAGCGGCGTCCGGTGGCGGTGCAGGCCAGCGGCGTGCGCCGGTTACGGCATCCGGAGGTCGGGCCGCTGCGCCTGGCGTACGAGACGCTCGAACTCGCCGACGACGGGCAGCGGCTGCTGGTCCACCTGCCGGCCGATGCCGCCTGCGCCGAGGCGCTGGACCGGCTGCTGGGTCGGCGGCCCGGCGCCCTGCGTTCGGCGGCCGGCTAGAAGAACCGCCTCCTGGCGGCTTTCCGACAGAAAACGCAGCCACCGCCGTCGCCTCACACCGCAATTCCCCTAAAACGGCCGATGATCGACGTCGGCACATCGGGCAATGCCCGACGATCCGCCGAACAGCCATTCTTCCGACCCTCGGGCACGCTTCTTTCGGCTGGCCCGGGTGCAACACACTGTCGACATCCTTTGCAGTTGACCGACCCCTCCCGGAGGCGATACGTGCTGGAGCAGTTCGAGGAATTCGGCCACGATCTGCCGATGATCGGCAAGGGCGGCGTCAGCGCGCTCAACAAGTTCACACTCATGGTGGAACTGCCGTATGCCCAGGACCTCGACCTTCCGCCCGAGCGCAAACGCGCCGTGGGGGCCCGGTTGTACCGCAGTGTCGCCGAGGTGCTGGAGGCCGCCGAACTGTACTCGGTGCAGAACCTGCGACTGGACTGGTCCGACGGCAACATCGGGATCGTCTACGACGACTCGTCGTTCGGCTTCCAGATGGCCATCCGGCGCGACCTGCGCATCGTCCTCGAACGACCCGGATCGTCGCTACGCCTCTTCCACAATTGGTACCGGGTGTTCATGCCCTACATCCAGGGGCTTGTGTCCCGAATCGCCATCGACCTGTCTGACATCCTCCATTCCGATTTCGACCTGCAACCGATCCGGACCAGTCACCGATTCTCGCTGCTCACCTACGACTTCGTTCCGGTACGCGCACCCCGCCCGGTCAGCAGCCACCAACTGATCGGCAGCCTGCTGTCGCACCGCCCCGGCGAGGACGGCCGCTTCCTCTCCGTGCCCAGCGGCGGCGCCGCCGGGCCGCTGCGCACCGGCCGGCTCGACGTGAAGATCTCCAACTTCCGGGAGGTCGCCCCCGACGTGCACGTACGCGAGATCTACGACATCCAGGCCCCCTCGAACCAGGGCTACCGCGGCATCTGGCTGGACTTCTACTGCATCTCCGAGACCGTCGGCGACGGTGACCCGGCCCTGGAGTCGCGCATCGCCCCACGACCCGAGTTTCTGCTGGAGCAGTACCTGATCCCGTACCGCGACTTCTTCCGGGACCGCGTCGTCAAGGGCTTCCTCGCCGACTTCTTCAAGGACTGCGAGTTCTCCTGCGCCGTCGGGACCATGCCGTGACGCAGGAGACGCTGAACGTCATCCAGTTCGCGGGGCTGGTGGCCACCTTCGTCTGCAGCATCGCCGCGCTCTTCCTGTCCTGGCAGAACAACCGCTCCTCGGACCGGGAGGTGCGGGTGGCCGCCGAACAGCTGCGGGCTTCGATCATCCCGGTTCCGATGATCCAGGACTCCCGGCTGACCTGGCGAGGGCCGACACTGGTCGTGCTCTCCGTCCGGCTCCGCAACGTCGGCGCGGGACCGATCCTCGGCATCCAGATCACCGGCATCCGGATCGACCGCACCAGCCTGGCCTTCGAGGCACTGAGCGCCCCGAAGGCGGACGTCGTCATGCCCACCACCGACGTCGAGCAGCGGCTCCGCTTCGTCGACCCGCCGCAGATCGCGCAGCCGAGTCTGGTGCTCGTCGAGATCGAGTACTTCGACGTGCTGGGCAACCACTACCAGCAGCCGCTGCCGTTGACGGTCGTCTCCGGCACCGGCAGCGGCGCCATGGCCGGAGTCCGTCCGGCCCGCATCAGCCGAAACCCCTAGAGAGGCAGTCGCGGATGTCCAAGCTCATTCTCGGCCGGGCAGTCGTGCGTCACCTGGAACCCGAGCCGCTGTCCAAGAGCCAGTTCGCCCAACGGCGGCCCAGCGACACCGGGGTACGCGCCCGAATCGGCCTCGGCGAGGAACACATCATCGACGACGCCGAGCTGGGTCCGGTGGTCGCCTCGGACGACGACAGCCACCTGATGACGATCGCGCCCACCGGAGCCGGCAAGGGACGGGACGTGATCATCCCGAACCTGCTCACCTACGAGGGTTCGGTGGTGGTCATCGACCCGAAGGGCGAGAACTACGACGTCACGCACGAGCACCGCCGTACCGTGCTGGGCAACGAGATCGTGCTGCTGGACCCGTTCGGCGCCAGCCACGGCGGCAGCGACAAACGGGGCTCGCTGAACCCGTTCGACGTGTTCGGCGCACTACGGCGCGACGATGACGCCGCCGAGGAGGCCGAGGACTTCGGCCGGGTGCTCTCCGACATCCTGATGGGCGGCATCCAGTCCCTGTCCGACCCGTTCTGGGACGAGATGGCGCAGTTGCTGATCGCCGCGCTGGCCGCCGACCTGATGACCGGCCAGCCGGACCGGCCCGACACCCTGCAGGAGTTGCGTACCCAGCTCTTCGAGTCGGACCTGCGCTACCGGATCGCGGTGGCGCTCGACACGCGGTCGAAGTCGATGCCGCCGGGCACCCGGCAGGAGTTCGAGATGCTGCTCAGCATCGACGCGGAGAAAACATTCAGCGGGATCGTGGCGACCGCCGCCCAGCAACTGGCGGCCTTCAGCTCCCGCCGGACCATGGACGCCACCGCCCGGACGAGCTTCGCCCTGAGCGACCTGACCGACCCCGAGCGGCGGATCTCCATCTACGTGGTCATCCCGCCGCACAAGCTGCGTACCCATCAACGCCTGCTGCGGGCCTGGGTGGGGTGCCTGCTGTACTACGTGATGAACAGCCGGTCGATCAACCAGTCCCGGCTGCTGTTCCTCATCGACGAGGCGGCCCAGCTCGGCCGCTTCTCGCTGCTCCAGGAGGCGATCACCCTGCTGCGCGGGTACGGGTTGCGCACCTGGACCTTCTGGCAGGACCTCGCGCAGTTGTCCAGCCTCTACGGCGTCGCCGCCGAGACCATGATCAACAATTCCGGTGTGCTCCAGGTGTTCAGCCCGGCGAACTTCGGTGCCGCGACCGCCCTGTCCCTGCGGATCGGGTGCAGCGTCGGTGAACTGCTGCAACTCGCCCCCGACGAGCAGGTGATCGCGTTCAAGAACGAATGGCCGACGAAGATGGAACGCTTCAACCACCTCACCGACCCGGTCCTGCGCGGCTGGGCCCGCGCCAACCCCCGGCACGGCAACACGCCACCGCCGCCCGCGCCACCGCCGCCCACGTGACCGTACGCCCGTGGCGCCGTCGACCCGTCCGCGCGAACGCGGCCCCGCGTGCCGCCCGCGTGGGCGCCCGCGTGGTCGTGCCGCCCGCGTGGACGCGCGTCCCGCTGTCGGCGGCGCACGTCATCCGGGAGACCGGTCGTGCCGCCCGCGTGGACGCGCGTCACCGTGCCGCGCGGACCAGGTCCACGAAGTAGGCGTGCAGGCGGGCGTCGCCGGTGAGTTCCGGATGGAACGAGGTGGCCAGCAGGTTGCCCTGGCGTACCGCCACGACCCGACCGGCGGCCGGGCCGGCGGTGACCGTGCCGAGCACCTCGACGTCGTCGCCGACCCGCTCGACCCAGGGGGCGCGGATGAAGACCGCGTGCAGCGGGCCGCCCTCGACCCCGGCGATCTCCACCGGCGCCTCGAACGAGTCGACCTGGCGGCCGAACGCGTTACGCCGGACGGTCATCGCGATGCCGTCGAAGCCCCGCTGGTCGGGACGACCGTCGAGCACCTCGGCGGCCAGCATGATCATGCCGGCGCAGGAGCCGTAGACCGGCAGTCCGGCGGCGATGCGCTTGTCGATCGGCTCACGCAACTCGAAGATGTCCACCAGCTTGCTGATCGTGGTGGACTCCCCGCCCGGGATGACCAGGCCGTCGACCGCGTCCAGCTCCGCCGGACGGCGTACCGGTCGGGCCTGCGCGCCCGCACCGGTAAGGGCGGCGACGTGCTCGCGGACGTCGCCCTGGAGCGCGAGCACACCGATCACGGGTGGCGTCAACTGCGTTCCTTCCGGGTGTTAGCAGGGGTCCCCTGCTATGCACGAGGCGTTAGCAGGGGACCCTTCCTTTCACATCACCAGCCGCGGTCGGCGAGACGGTGCGGGACCGGGATGTCGTCGACGTTGATGCCGACCATCGCCTCGCCGAGCCCCCGGGAGACCTTGGCCAACACGTCCGGGTCGTCGTGGAAGGTCGTCGCCTTGACGATCGCGGCGGCCCGCTGCGCCGGGTTGCCGGACTTGAAGATGCCGGAGCCGACGAAGACGCCCTCGGCACCGAGCTGCATCATCATCGCCGCGTCGGCGGGGGTGGCGATACCACCGGCGGTGAACAGCACCACCGGCAGCTTGCCGCTCTCGGCGACCTCCTTGACCAGCTCGTACGGCGCCTGCAACTCCTTCGCCGCGACGAACAGCTCGTCGGTCGGCAGCGACGAGAGCCGACGGATCTCCTGGCGGATCTTGCGCATGTGGGTGGTGGCGTTCGAGACGTCACCGGTGCCGGCCTCGCCCTTGGAGCGGATCATCGCCGCGCCCTCGGTGATCCGACGCAGCGCCTCGCCCAGGTTGGTCGCGCCGCAGACGAACGGGACGGTGAACGCCCACTTGTCGATGTGGTTGGCGTAGTCGGCCGGGGTCAGCACCTCGGACTCGTCGACGTAGTCCACGCCGAGGGCCTGGAGGATCTGCGCCTCGACGAAGTGACCGATGCGGGCCTTGGCCATCACCGGGATCGAGACCGCGTCGATGATGCCGTCGATCATGTCGGGGTCGCTCATCCGGGACACCCCGCCCTGGGCGCGGATGTCGGCGGGGACCCGCTCCAGCGCCATCACCGCGACCGCACCGGCGTCCTCGGCGATCTTGGCCTGCTCGGGGGTTACCACGTCCATGATCACGCCACCCTTGAGCATCTCGGCCATGCCGCGCTTGACGCGGGCGGTGCCGACGACCGGGGTGGCACTGCTACTCGGGGAAGTCATCTGGGACAAGCTCCTCAGGCGTGCTCGGGCGGGGCGGGCAGCGCAGATGCTACGCGCGGCGCGACGCCCCTCCGACAGCCAATTCCAGGCGTGGTGGCCTGCTCTGTGGCCCCGGTCACCCACGTGACGAGACCGGCGCGGCGGACGGATCAGCGGGTGCGGACGTCGGCGGCGGGCACGGTGAGGGTCGGGTCGTCGATGTCGAAGTAGCGTGGCCAGGTGTGCCGCCGCCCCATCCGCAACAGCCGCACCAGCGGCCGACCGCGCGCCGTTCGGGCGTCCCGCACCAGGTCGGTGTGCACCTGCCGGGCCAGGGCGAGCCGACGGCTGGCCGCGATGACCGCGTCGCAGTCCGGGTCGGATGCGTCGAGTTCGACCGCCCGCAACTGCCTGGTCAGGTCGTTCTCGGCCGCCTCCCGCTCGTCCGGGCCGGCGTCCAGCGCGATCCGCGCCGCCGCGTACAACTCGACGCCGTACCGGCGCTCGGCCAGCACGGCCGCCGCGGCGGCCCGACGCAGCAGGTGGGCGTCCAGGGCGCGCGCGGCGAGTTGCGCGCGGGACTGGAGCCGCTCGACCCGGCCGGCGGTCCAGATGAGGTACGCCGCCACCAGGGCGACGACCACCGTCGCGCCCACCACCCACCACATGCCCGGCATCGTAGTGCTGCTCCCGTTCCTCCCGATCAGTCCGGCCCCACCCACTCCTGGTCGATCACCCGCCCGTCGGTCGCCTCGATCGCCGCTGCGTATACCTCCAGAACACGGCGGGCAACCACGGGCCAGTCGAAATTCGCCACCACCCGGTGCCCGCAGGCGGTCAACTCGGCCCGCTGGGCCGGGTCGTCCAGCAACTCGGCCAGACAGTCGCGCAACGTCACCGCGTCACCGGTGGGGAAGAGCCGCCCGGCCCGCCCGCCGTCGAGCACCCGGCGGAACGCGTCCAGGTCGCTGGCGACGATCGTGGTGCCGGCGGCCAACGCCTCGGTGAGGATCATGCCGAAGGACTCGCCCCCGGTGTTCGGCGCCACATAGAGATGCACGCTGCGCAGCATCCGGGCCTTCTCCTCCTCGGAGACCAGCCCGAGGAAGGTCACCCGATCCCGAAGACCAGGCGGAAACTGGTCGAAAAGGTCGTCCCGGTCCCCCGGGCCGGCGACCAGCAGACGCAGTCCGGGACGCTGCCGGGCCAACTCCACGAAGGCGTCGCGCAGGATCGGGAACCCCTTGCGGGGCTCGGTGAAACGGCCCAGGAAGCCCAAGGTCCCGCCGTCGCCCGGCGCGTACTCCCCCGGCCAGCCCGGCAACGGCTCCACCCCGGCGAACTTGGCCACCGCCACCCCGTTGGGGATCTCCACCGCACCGCCGTCCAGGTGCTCGACCTGCACCTTGCGGGCCAACGCGCTGACCGCGATCCGCGCGGTGATCCGTTCCAGCACGATCTGCAGGACGCCCTGGGCGACCGAGAGCACCCGGGAGCGGGTCATCGCGGTGTGGAAGGTGGCCACCACCGGCCCCCGCGCGGAGAGCACGGCGAGCATGGACAGGCTCAACGTCAACGGCTCGTGCACGTGCAGCACGTCGAAGTCGCCCCGGGTGATCCACCGGCGCACCCGGGCGGTGGAGACCGGCCCGAACGCGATCCGGGCCACCGAGCCGTTGTACGGCAGCGGCACCGACCGGCCGGCCGGCACCACGTACGGCGGCAGCGGCGAGTCCTCGTCCGCCGGAGCCAACACGCTCACCTCGTGGCCGAGCCCGATCAGCGCCTCGGCGAGATCCATGACGTGGTTCTGCACTCCGCCCGGCACGTCGAAGGAGTACGGGGAGACGATGCCAATCCGCATTGCGTCCGTCCCCTCAGTCCAGCCACATCCGCTGCAACATGTGCCAGTCTTGCGGATGCCGGGCGATGCCCGACGCGAGACCGTCGGCGATCCTCTGGGTCAGCGTACGGACCCGCTCGCCCAGCGTCCCCTCCGCCGGTCCCGGCACCGGCAGCGGCCCCTCGATCGAGGCGCACGCCGCATCCGGTTCGTACCACAGCGTCGCCGCGTACAGGGGGGCACCGGTCCGCAGCGCCAGCAGCGCCGGACCGGCCGGCATCCGGGTCCGGCCGTCGAAGAAGTCCACCTCCACGCCCCGGGCGGACAGGTCCCGGTCGGCCAGCAACGGCACCACCGCCCCGGCGTCGAGCCGGTCGGTCAGCACGTCGAGGGGCGAACGGGCACCGCCGGTGGTGGGCAGGATCTCCATGCCCAGGCCCTCCCGGAAGGCCACGAACCGCTCGAAGACGCCCTCCGGCTTGAGTCGCTCGGCGACGGTGGACAGCGGCCAGCCGTTGGCGACCACCCAGGCGCCGGCCATGTCCCAGTTACCGGCGTGCGGCAGCGCCACCACCGCGCCCCGCCCGGCCGCCACGTCGGCGGCGAGCTTCTCGGTGCCGTCCAGCCGGAAGCCGGCGAGCACCTGCTCCCGGCTCAGCGACGGCAGCCGGAAGGCCTCCATCCAGTAGCGGGCGTACGACCGCAGGCCCTGCCGGACGAACTCGTCCAACTCCGCGTCGGGCACCTCCGGCCCAACCACCCGGCGCAGGTTGGCGCGCAGCCGGGATGCTCCCGCGCCCCGGCGGCGGTGGGCCCGGTCCGCCACCGCGTCGAACGCCGCCGCCGCCACCGGCCGGGGCAACACCCGGACCAGCCGCCAGCCGGCGATGAACCCGAGTTCGGTGAGGTTCACCTGGATTGGGCCTGCCGGTAGACGTACCGCATTCGCTGGCCGACGGTGAACAGCGACACCGCCGCCAGCAGCCACAGCGCGATCGGCAGCGCCGCCGGGTGGACCAGGGCGGCGAGCAGGCCGCCGACACCGACGATCAGCAGGCGTTCGGTACGCTCGGCGATGCCGACGTTGCCGCTCATCCCGAGCCCCTCGGCGCGGGCCTTGACGTACGACACCAGACCGCCGACGGCCAGGCAGATCAGCGCGGCGGCCATGCCCGCACGGTCCCCCTCGCCGGCCAGATAGAAGGCGACCGCGCCGAAGACCGCGCTGTCGGCGACCCGGTCCATGCTGGAGTCGAGAAACGCCCCGAACTTGGTGGACCCGCCGCTCATCCGGGCCATCGTCCCGTCGAGCAGGTCGGTGAGCGCGAAGACCGTCACGATCAGCGCACCGGCGACCAGATGGCCGCGGGCGCCGAAGCCGAGCGCGCCGACGAGCACCCCGACGGTGCCCGCGACGGTGACCGCGTTGGGGGACACGCCCGCGCGCAGCAGGCTGCGGGCGATCGGCTCCACGACGCGGGTCATCCCCGCGCGGGCCGACACTTGGAAGATCTTCGCCATGGCGGGTCCACGATAACGGTCGGCGTCTGACCGGCGACACCGCCGGTCCGGGTGGCAGGGGTTGTGTCGCTCCGCCGACGGGTGTGAGATCGAGCCAGTAACGTGACCCGGCTCACCCGACCACCCGTTGACTGCACGGTTCGGAGCGCTCACCCGGAGGATATCGCCGCAGTACCCGCCCGGGCCGCGTCCCCGTCGCGCGCGGCGGTCGCCACCTACCACCACCGGTTCAGGGAGGTGCGCCCGATGGCGCAGAAGAGTCACGACAAGGGGGCCGCCGACGGCGTGCCGGCGGTGACCGACCCCGCCAGGATCCGCAACGTGGTGCTCGTCGGGCACTCCGGGGCGGGAAAGACGACGCTGGTCGAGGCGTTGCTCGCGGCCAGCGGCACGATCGACCGGCCCGGCTCGATCGCCGACGGCAACACCGTCTGCGACCACGACCCGGCCGCCGTACGCCAGCAGCGCTCGGTGGCGCTGTCCTGCGCGCCGCTGCACCACGACGGGATCAAGGTCAACCTGCTGGACACGCCCGGCTATGCCGACTTCGTCGGCGAGTTGCGGGCCGGCCTGCGGGCCGCCGACGCCGCCCTGTTCGTGGTCTCCGCCGTCGACGGCATGGACGCCGCCACCGCCGCGCTCTGGGAGGAGTGCGCCGCCGTCGACATGCCCCGGGCGGTCGCCGTCGCCCGGCTGGACCACCCGCGCGCCGACTTCGACGAGGCGGTGGCACTGTGCCAGCGCGTCTTCGGCGACAACGTGATCCCGCTCCACCTGCCGATGTTGGGCGACGACGGCGAGTCCACCGTCGGCCTGCTCGGGCTGATCACCCGTCGGGTCTTCGACTACACCGACGGCCTGCCCGCGCAGGCACGCGAACCCGACCCGGAGCACCTGCCGGCGATCGTCGAGTCCCGCAACGAGCTGATCGAGGGGATCATCGCGGAGAGCGAGGACGAGACCCTGATGGACCGCTACCTCGGCGGCGAGGAGATCGACTCCGCCCTGCTGGTCGAGGACCTGGAGAAGGCCGTCGCCCGCGGCCACTTCTACCCCGTGGTGCCGGTGTGCGCAGCGACCGGTGTCGGGCTGGACGTGCTGCTGGAGGTGCTCACCGCCGGATTCCCGTCCCCGCCCGAACACGACCTGCCACCGGTCACCGGCGTCGACGGGTCGCCCCGCCCGCCGCTGACCTGCGACCCGGACGGTCCGCTGGTCGCCGAGGTGGTCAAGACGACCGTGGACCGGCACGTCGGGCGGGTCTGCGTGGTACGCGTCTTCTCCGGCACGCTGCGTCCGGACCGTACGGTGCACATCGCCGGACACGGCCTGGCCGAACGCGGCCACCCGGACCACGACGCCGACGAACGCGTCGCCCACCTCTACCGCCCGCTGGGCGCCACGCTGCGCGAGGTCGGCGTCGCGGTGGCCGGCGACATCTGCGCGATCACCAAGTCCGGCAGCGCGGAGACCGGCGACACCATCTCCGCCAAGGACGACCCGCTGCTGGTCGCCCCGTGGGAGATGCCCGAGCCGCTGCTGCCGGTGGCCGTGGTGGCGAAGACCCGCTCCGACGAGGACGCGTTGGCCCGCAACCTGGCCCGGCTGGTGGCCGGCGACCCGACGATGCGGCTGGAGCGCAACGCGGAGACCCACCAGTTGGTGCTCTGGTGCATGGGCGAGGCACACGCCGACGTGGTCCTGGACCGGCTGCGCGCCGGTGGCGTCGAGCTGGACACCGAACCGGTGCGGGTGCCGATGCGGGAGACGCTGACCGCACCGGCCCGTGGACACGGCCGGCACGTCAAGCAGTCCGGCGGGCACGGACAGTACGCGGTCTGCGACATCGAGGTGGAACCGCTGCCGCGCGGCGCCGGTTTCGAGTTCGTCGCCCGGGTGGTCGGCGGTGCCGTACCGCACAACTACATCCCGTCGGTGGAGAAGGGCGTACGCGCCCAGATGGAACGCGGGCTGGTCGCCGGTCACCCGGTGGTGGACCTGCGGGTGACCCTGGTCGACGGCAAGGCGCACAGCGTCGACTCCTCCGACGCGGCGTTCCAGACCGCCGGGGCGCTGGCCCTGCGCGACGCCGCCGAGCGGGGTGGACCGGTCCTGCTGGAGCCGATCGACGAGGTCACGGTACGGGTACCCGACGGCAGCGTAGGCGCGGTGATGGGTGACCTGTCCGGCCGGCGCGGCCGGGTGCTCGGCACCGAACCCGACCCGGACGCCGAGGGCCGCACCCTGGTCCGCGCCGAGGTGCCCGCCACCGGACTGCTCCGCTACGCGGTGGAACTGCGCGCGATGACCGCCGGCGCCGGCACCTTCCGCCGCCACTTCCTCCGCTACGACCCCCACCCCACCGACCACCGCCACCCCATCCCCTGATAGCCACCCCCGTCCCCGCCGCCCTACCCTCACCCCCCACCGCCCTGCGCTAGCCCGCCGCCACCTCTCTTCGTCGATCATGGACTTGTGGTCGACCATTTGCCACCGTTAGACCCCTTTTGTGTGCGCCACGACTCCATGATCGGCGTGGGTGTGGGGTGCGGGGTGTGGGGGCGGGTTAGGGGCGGGCGGTGGGGAGCATGGGGCTGGGCCAGTAGGGGCGGTCGACCTCGCGGAGAGCGGCCGAGCGTAGGGCGGCGAGTCGGCGTTCGACCTCGGCGAAGTGGTCCGGGCGCAGCGGGCCGAGAGCCAGGGCGGCGGCGTTCTCCTCGACCTGGGCCACGGTGCGGCACCCCGGGATCGGGATGGTGCGGTCGCTGCGGGCCCAGATCCAGCCCAGCGCGCCCTGCGCCAGGGTGCGCCCGTCGGCGGTCAGCGCCGCCCGCACGGCGTACACCCGGCGCAGCCACTCCGGCGCGGGCCGCCCGCCCCGGAACCACTCCAGCCACCCCGAGGTCATGCCCCGGACGTCGTCGTGCGGCAGCGTCGAGCAGTGGTGGTACTTGCCGGTGAGCAGACCCATGCCCAGCGGCCCCCGGTTGACGCTGGCCAGGTCGTACTTGTCGCAGACGGCGAGCAGGTCGGGGGCGTCCCGGAGCACCGACAGGCTGTGCTGCACGACGGTGGCGTGCCGGACGCCCTGGCCGAGCGCCACGGCCCGGTCGACCCGGTCGGTGCTCCAGCCGTACGCGCGAATCAGCCCGTCGGCGACCAGGTCCTCCAGGACGTCGATCAACACCTGCGCCCGGGCCACCGGCAGGTCGGCCAGGTGCAGCTGGTACAGGTCGATCCGGTCGGTGCCGAGGCGACGCAGCGAGTCCCGTACCGCCCGGTGCAGGTACGCCGGGGACGCGTCCCGGCCGGTGGCCTGCCGGGCCCGCTCGTCGAACGTGTAGCCCCACTTGGTGGCGATCACCGCTTCGTCGCGCCGGCCGGCGAGGGCCCGGCCGAGGAGCCGTTCACCGTGCCCGGCGCCGTACGAGTCGGCGGTGTCGAAGAGGGTCACGCCGAGATCGAGAGCCCGGCGGACCGCCCGGACGGACTCCTCGTCGTCGACCGCTCCCCACCCCAGCGGGGTGTGCCCCTCCGACCAGGGGCCGGCGATCGCCCAGCAGCCCATGCCGAGGGCACTGACCTCGATCCCGCTGCGCCCGAGCGCCCGCGTCGACTCCGCCACCGGCGCATCGTGCCATCTTCCGGACACGGTTTGACAGACATCCAGCACGATCATCCGTACGGGGGACCGTCGCCCACGGATCACCCCGGATCGACCCGGATCCGCCCCGTTTTCCACCCCACCCGGACGACCTGCGGATCGCCCCGGAATCCCCTCCCCCGCCGACCGCCTTTGCTCTGCTCACCGATACGCATCGACTTCAGCGCGTGACTGTCGCGCGGGGTGAAGCAGAGCAAAGGGGCCCAGCGATGGTCGGCGCGGACCCGACGCCCCACGGCGGGCGCGACGGAGCCCGGGGGCAGGGCGAGCGGCGCGGGTGGGTCAGGTCGGCCAGGCGCGCACGAGCAGATCACGGGTGTCGCCGAGCAGTTGCGGCAACACCTTGGTACGCCCGATCACCGGCATGAAGTTGGCGTCACCACCCCACCGGGGCACCACGTGTTGGTGCAGGTGCGCGGCGATGCCGGCGCCCGCCACCCCGCCCTGGTTCATGCCCAGGTTGAAGCCGTGCGCGTTGCTGACCTTGCGGATCACCCGCATGGCGGCCTGGGTGAACGACGCAAGCTCGACCGTCTCGGGCCCGTCCAGGTCGGTGTAGTCGGCCACGTGCCGGTACGGGCAGACCAGCAGGTGCCCCGGGTTGTACGGGTACAGGTTGAGCACCACGAAGACGTGCTCGCCCCGCGTTACGACCAGGCTCTCCTCCGCCGGGCGGGCCGGGGCCAGGCAGAACGGGCAGCCGGAGGGTTGCTCGTAGCCGCCCTCGGGTCGGTCCTCGCCAGAGATGTAGGTCATCCGGTGGGGCGTCCAGAGCCGGTCCAGCCCGTCGGCCATGTCCCTGTCGATATGCTCGTCCGCTCCCCCAGTCACACCGGCGATCCTACGGCCCCGCCGCGCGGGTGCCGAGCCTCGGCCCGACACCCGGCGTGAGTGTTAGGAAGGGTCCCCTGCTCTACCTCAGGCGTTAATAAGGTGCCCTTCCTTACACCTGGGCGGAGGGGCCGACGTTGGTGCGGGTGCGGACGACGTCGAGCACGTGGGTGACGGCCTCGGCGAGCGGCACGCCGTTGCGCTGCGAGCCGTCGCGGTAGCGGAACGAGACGGTCCCGGCGGCCACGTCGTCGTCCCCGGCGATCACCATGAACGGGATCTTCTGCTGCTGCGCGGTGCGGATCTTCTTCTGCATCCGGTCGTCACCGGCGTCCACCTGGGCGCGGACGCCCTCGGCGCGCAGCGCGGCGACGAAGCCGTGCAGGTAGTCGGCGTGGTCCTCGCGGATCGGGATGCCGACCACCTGCACCGGGGCCAGCCAGGCCGGGAACGCCCCGGCGTAGTGCTCGGTGAGCACGCCGAAGAACCGCTCGATCGAGCCGAACAGCGCCCGGTGGATCATGACCGGCCGCTGCCGGGTGCCGTCAGCCGCCTGGTACTCCAGCCCGAAGCGCTCCGGCAGGTTGAAGTCGACCTGGATGGTGGACATCTGCCAGGTCCGGCCGATGGCGTCCTTGGCCTGCACGGAGATCTTCGGGCCGTAGAAGGCAGCGCCGCCCGGGTCGGGCACCAGGTCCAGGCCGGACTCCTCGGCCGCCGACCGCAGCGCCTCGGTGGCCCGCTCCCAGTTCTCGTCGGTGCCGACCGACTTCTCCGGGTTGCGGGTGGACAGCTCCAGATAGAAGTCGTCCAGGCCGTAGTCACGCAGCAGTTCGAGCACGAAGGCGAGCAGGGACTTCAGCTCCCCGGCCATCTGCTCCTCGGAGCAGAAGATGTGCGCGTCGTCCTGGGTCATGCCGCGCACCCGGGTCAGGCCGTGCACCACACCGGACTTCTCGTACCGGTAGACCGTGCCGAACTCGAACATCCGCAGCGGCAGCTCCCGGTAGGAGCGACCACGGGAGCGGAAGATCAGGTCGTGCATCGGGCAGTTCATCGGCTTGAGGTAGTAGCTCGCGCCCTCCACCTCCATGGGCGGGAACATGCCGTCGGCGTACCAGTCGAGGTGCCCGGAGACCTCGTAGAGGTGGCCCTTGGTGATGTGCGGGGTGTTGACGAACTCGTACCCGGCCTGCTCGTGCTTGAGCCGCGAGTAGTTCTCCATCTCGCGGCGGATGACGCCGCCCTTGGGGTGGAAGACCGCCAGGCCGGAGCCGAGCTCGTCGGGGAAGCTGAACAGGTCGAGGTCCGCGCCGAGCTTGCGGTGGTCGCGCCGGGCCGCCTCCTCCAGCAGCTTCAGGTACGCCTTGAGCGCGTCCCGGTTCGGCCAGGCGGTGCCGTACACCCGTTGGAGCTGCGGGTTGCGCTCGCTGCCCCGCCAGTACGCGGCGGCCGAGCGCATCAGCTTGAACGCGCCGATCAGCCGGGTGTTGGGCAGGTGCGGGCCCCGGCACAGGTCGGACCAGCAGACCTTGTCGGAGTCGGCGGCGAGGTTGTCGTAGATGGTCAGCTCGCCTCCGCCGACCTCCATCACCTCGGAGGAGTCCAGCCCCTCGCCCTTGACGTCGATGAGTTCCAGCTTGAACGGCTCGGCAGCCAGCTCCGCCTTGGCCTCGTCGAGGCTGTCGAAGCGCCGCCGCCGGAACCGCTGCCCGGACTTGACGATTTCCTGCATCCGCTTCTCGACCTTGGCGAGGTCGTCCGGCTGGAACGGCTTGTCGACGGCGAAGTCGTAGTAGAAGCCGTTCTCGATTGGCGGGCCGATGCCGAGCCGGGCCTCGGGGAAGACGTCCTGCACCGCCTGGGCCAGCACGTGCGCGGTCGAGTGCCGCAGCACGTCGAGCCCGTCCGGCGAGTCCAGCGCGACCGGCGCGACGGTGGTCTCCTCGGCCGGACGCCAGTCCAGGTCGCGCAGGGCGCCCTGCGGGTCGCGGACCACCACGATCGCTTTCGGGCCGTTGATGGGCAGCCCGGCCGCCGCAACCGCGTCGGCCGCCGTCGTCCCGGCGGCGACGACGACGGGGTCGGCCACGGCGGGGGTACGGGGTGCGGACACGGGTGAACTCCTCGCAGCAGATGTGACGGAAGGTGCCGGTGACGGCTCACCGCGATGCTATCGGTCGGCTCGGCGGCCACCGTCCCCGACACCGTAGGGGACGAATCCGGCCACCGTTGAACCTTTTCGGCCCGGAATCCGAACTACCGGGTGTGGCCGGAGCCGGTTCCGGCCGCGTCGACACGGATGGGGAGCCAGCATGGCGATGACGCGCGGCGGGAGCCGTCGGCGCCGGGGCGCGCTGGTGGCCGCCCTGGCCACGGCCGGGGTACTGCTCTGGCCCGCGACCACGGCGTGGGCCGACGGCGTGACGTTCACTCCGGCCGAGGCCCAGCAGGGCAACTCGGTGAAGCTCGAGTTCGTGGTGCCGGACGAGCGACCCGGGGTCCGCACCGAACGGATCGAGATCCGGATGCCGGCGGAGACACCGGTGGCCGAGGTGTATCCGCTCTCGGTGGAGGGCTGGGCACCGGTGATCACCCCACGGAAGCTCGACGTGCCGGTGGCGGGCATGCACGGACCGGCCACCGACGTGGTCACCGCGGCGCTGACCTGGACCCGGGCACCCGGTGCGGCGGGCGACGGGCCGGCCCGGCTGGTGTTCTCGATGGCGCCGCTGCCGCAGACCGAGCAGGTGCACTTCGAGTTGACCCAGACCTACGCCGACGGCCTCCAGGTGCACTGGGGCAACCGCCCCGGCCAGCGCCCGCTGCCCGCGCTGACCCTCACACCGGGCGACCCGGCGTACCCGGGTGCCGCCCACGGCGGGCACGGCGCGGCACCCGGCGGTGCGGCGCCGGACGGACCCGCGCCGGCCGCCGCCACGCCCGACGACGGCCCGAACGCCAACAGCCTGCTCGCCGCCGGCCTGGTCGCCGGCCTCGGCGGCGGCGCGGTGGTGGGCTGGCTGATCAGCCGCCGCCGCAGCACCACCGACGAGATCGACCGGTCGGTGCTCGACGAGCAGCCGGCCGCCGAGAGCGGCCCGGCGGCTACCGCCGAGCCGACGCCGAAACCGGCCCCGGCGGCCGACGCGACGACCGGACGGTCGGCGCCGGCGGCCGACGCGGACCCGCCGCAGCGCCGCGACGACCAGGTGGTCGAGGCGGGCGCTGCCCGCTGAGGCGCGGTCGACGCAGGCACGGCGTGTTGTCAGGTGGGCCGCAACGACGTACCGCGCCGCTCCGAGTACCGTTCTGGCGTGGCCACCGTCCTGCTGGTCGAAGACGATCACGTCGTACGCGGCGCGATGCTTCGGTCCCTCACCGACCGGGGCCACGCCGTGCACGCGGTCGGCACCGCGCTCGACGCGCTACGCCGGGTCGCCGCCGAGACCCCCGACCTGGTGGTGCTCGACCTGGGCCTGCCGGACCTGGACGGGTCGGACGCCCTGCGGATGCTGCGCGGCATCACCGACGTACCGATCATCATCGCCACCGCCCGCGACGACGAGCAGTCGGTGGTCAAGCTGCTGCGGGCCGGCGCCGACGACTACATGGTCAAGCCGTTCACCGGCGCGCACCTGGACGCGCGGATCACCACCGTGTTGCGCCGGGTCGGACGCGCCAGTCGCGGCGTGGCGCCGGCCGTGCACAGCGTCGGCGGGCTACGGGTCGACGTCGGCGAACGCAGCGCCCACCTGGACGGTGAGGCGCTGGCGCTGACCCGCAAGGAATTCGACCTGCTGGCCTATCTCGCCGCCCGTCCCGGCCGGGTGGTGTCCCGCCGGGAGCTCTTGGAGGAGGTATGGCGGCAGCCATCGGTCGGCGAGGACCAGACCATCGACGTGCATCTGTACTGGCTACGTCGCAAAATGGGCGAGTCCGCGGCGAAACCCCGCTACCTTCGCACCGTGCGGGGGGTCGGCTTCCGGCTGGTGGCGCCGGACTGAGGCGCTCGCTGGCGCTGCTGACCGGCGGCACCGGCGTCCTGCTGGCGCTGGCCTTCCTGATCCCGCTCGGCCTGAGCCTGGGCGGCCAGGCCCGCGAGGAGGCGATCGCCGACGCGGCCCGACGCAGCGCGCTGGTCACCGGAGCACTCGCGGTGAGCGTCGAGCCGGCGGTGGTGGACCGCGCGATCGAGGCCAGCGGTGACGACCCGGCCACCCGCCCGGTCGTGCACGGTCTCGACGACGTGGACGCCGAGGCCGGACGCGCCGACGCCGGGCAGCTCGACCGGGCCCGCGCCGAAGGACGCTCACTGGTGGTCGAGGTCGACGGTGGGGTGCTGCGGCTGGACCCGGTCGTGCTGGGTGACCGGACGGCCGTGGTGGAGGTCTTCGTACCCGACGAGGCCCTCGGTGGCTCGGGTCGCTGGTGGCTGCTGGCCGGGGTGGCCCTCACCCTGGTGGGCGCGGCCGTGCTGGTGGTCGACCGGCTCGCGGCCCGCACGGTGGACGCCACCCGGGGACTGGTCACGGCGGCGCTCGCGGTCAGCGACGGCGACCTGGGCGTACGCGTGGAACCGAGCGGCCCGCGTGAGCTGGCCGAGGCCGGCCACGCGTTCAACCGGATGGCGGAGCGGTTCGTCGCCGCCCGCACCGAGGAGCGTGAACTGGTGGCGGACCTGTCGCACCGGCTGCGTACCCCGCTGACCGTGCTCCGGCTCGACGCGGAGGCGCTGGAGTCCGACGACACCAGCGTGGACGCGTTCAGCCAGGCGGAACTGGACCACCGGCGCGGCATCCGGCGGATCCGGCAGGCGATCGTCACCCTGGAGGGTGAGATCGACGTGCTGATCAAGACCACCCGCAAGGCGGTGGCCACCGAGGCCGCGCCGGCGATGTGCGACGTGAGCGAGGTGGTCCGGGAGCGGATGGTGTTCTGGGCGGCCCTCGCCGGCGACCAGAACCGCCCGCACCGGGTGGTCGGCGCCCAGTTGCGCATCCCGGCGCCGGTGCCCCGGGCCGAGTTGGCCGCCGCGCTCGACGCGGTGATCGGCAACGTGTTCCGCTACACGCCGCAGGGCACCGCGTTCGAGGTGGCGGTGTCCCGCCGCGACGGGTACGTCGCCATCCGGATCGACGACGCCGGGCCGGGCATCGCCAACCCGGATCGCGCGCTGCGCCGGGGCGAAAGCGACCAGGGTTCCACCGGTCTCGGGCTGGACATCGCCAAACGGGTGGCGTTGCAGGCCAACGGTTCGGTGAGCATCGACCGGGCCCGGCTGGGCGGTACGAGCGTGGTGATGCTGCTCGCCGACCCGGAGGCGACGCCCCGGCAGGTCAGCCGGTTCGGTCTGGTGGGTCGGATGGCCCGGGAGGCGCGGGAGCAGAAGGGCAGCGGGCGCCGCTGGTCGAGGCAGCGGCCCACCAACGGATGACCACGCTGCGTGCCGTCGGGTTGTGCGGCGGCACAAGTCTTCCTTAGATCCGGATTAACGACGTCCCTTTGGCCCGGTACGGGTGTCAGGATCAGCTCTGAACCCAGCAGTTCCACCGGCTCTCCGCTCCCAGCGCGCATCGGCCGGTGGAGCCGTGCGCGCGGCGGGAGACACGGTCCCCCCACACCTTCTCCCGTCGCGCGCACTTCATCGCGTCCGCGGTCCCGACCGCGCTCGGCCGGGACCGGGAACCCCCACCTGATCAGCCGCGCGCGGCGGCCAGGTAGGCGTCGATCTCCTCGGCGATCCGCTGCTTGCCCGCCGGGTCGCCAAACGAGGCGGTCACCGCGTTGCGGGCCAGCGCCGCCACCTGTTCCGGGCCGGCGTCGAGCAGCCGGGCGGCCACCGCGTACTCGTCGTCGAGCGTGGTGCCGAACATCGGCGGGTCGTCGGAGTTGATCGTCACCAGCAGCCCCGCCTCGACCAGCGCCGGCAGCGGGTGTTCCTCGATGGCGGCCACCGCCCGGGTCCGTACGTTGGAGGTCGGGCAGACCTCCATGGCGATCTGCCGCTCGGCGAGGTACGCGAGCAGTTCCGGGTCCTGCGCGGCGGAGATGCCGTGGCCGATCCGTTCGGCGCGCAGCTCGCGCAGGGCGTCCCAGACGGTCTGCGGGCCGGTGGTCTCTCCCGCGTGCGGCACCGAGTGCAGTCCCGCCGCCCGGGCCTGGTCGAAGTAGGGCTTGAACTGCGGCCGGGGCACCCCGATCTCGGGGCCGCCCAGACCGAAGCTGACCAGTCCGTCCGGACGCTCGTCGAGGGAGATCCGCAGCGTCTCCTCGGCGGCCGGCAGGCCCGCCTCGCCGGGGATGTCGAAGCACCAGCGCAGCTCGATGCCGAAGTCGGCGGCGGCCCGCTTGCGGGCGTCCTCGATCGCCTCGCAGAACGCCGGTGCCGGAATGCCCCGGCTCACGTGCGAGTACGGCGTCACCGTCAACTCGGCGTAGCGCACCTGCTGGCGGGCCAGTTCCCGAGCGACCTCGTGGGTGAGGATCCAGACGTCCTCCTGGTCACGGATCAGGTCGACGACGCTCAGGTACAGCTCGATGAAGTGCGCGAAGTCGCGGAAGACGAAGTAGTCGGCGAGCAGGTCCGGGTCGGCGGGGACCGGCGTACGCCCCTCGTGGCGGGCGGCCAGTTCGGCGACGATCCGGGGCGAGGCGGAACCGACGTGGTGCACGTGCAGTTCGACCTTGGGCAGTCCGGCGATGAAGGTACGCAGATCGATCACGGGTTCTCCTGGGCGGTGGCACCGGCACACCGGCGACGACGACGGTCCGTGGGCAGTCTTACAGGCCGCCAGCGTGGTCGTGGAGAGGCACGTCCACTCGTGTCCGCCGCACGCGGCCCGGCCTCGGCACGGCCGCCAGGAGTCACTAGACGAGTAGTTCCGAAGTCAGGGGTCGATGTCTGGGCATGAAGAGAGGGCATCCAAGATCATGGTGTGACGCAAGACCTGGATACCCTCTTGACCGCACTGTACGTGAAGATCGACGACAGCATCCGCACCCCCCGGTGGCGGGGACGGCCGCCGCTACTGACCGACTCCGAACTGGTATGCCTCGCGGTGGCGCAGGTCCTGCTCGGTGCCCGCTCTGAGGCGCACTGGATCCGCTACGCCCGTATCCACCTGCGCCCCTGGTTTCCCTACCTGCCGCAGCGGCCGGGCTACAACAAACGGCTCCGCGCTGCCCTGCCGCTGATCAAAAAGGTCATCCGGGACCTGGCCCGCGACAGTGACTTCTGGTTCGACCACCACTGGATCGTCGACTCCACCCCCATCCCGTGCGGCATGTCCCGCCCCACCGCCCAGCGCTCAGACCTCGCCGGCTGGGCCGGATACGGCTACTGCGCCTCCCATTCCCGCTTCTTCTGGGGACTCCGGCTCTACCTGGTCTGCACCCCGACCGGGATGCCGATCCTGTGGGCCCTCGCGAACCCGAAGATCGGCGAGCGAGAGGTCCTCGCCGCGATGCTGGACGTCGAGGCCGGCGTGGTGGCAGAGCACGACAGGATCCTGCTGATCAGCGACAAGGGATTCGCCTCCAAGCCATTCGAGCGGCAGTTGGCCGAGCAGGGCATCGAACTGCTGCGCCCGTCCCGCAAGAAGGAGAAGGCCCGCTACGGCGAGCCGATGCTCAAGAAGGTCCGCCAGTTGATCGAGTCGGTCAACGACACCCTCAAAGGCCAGCTTGACCTGGAACAACACGGCGGACGAACCTTCGACGGTGTGGCCGTCCGGGTCGCCCAACGCCTCCTCGCCATGACCGCGGCGATCTGGCACAACAACAAGACCGGCGCACCCGTCACCCGGTCACTGATCGCCTACGACCACTGACCGCAATTCGGAACAACTCGTCTAGGCTCGGTCGTATGGAGCAACGCACCTTCCCCCGGATGGACCGACAGGTCGGCGTGGTCGGGCTCGGCGCCTGGCAACTCGGTGCCGACTGGGGCACGGTCACCGAGGACGACGCCATGGCGGTGCTGGACGCTGCGGTCGACGCCGGCATCACCTTCCTGGACACCGCCGACGTCTACGGCGACGGCCGCAGCGAGCAGCTCATCGGGCGTTTCCTCGCGGCCCACCCGGACGCCGGCCTGACGGTGGTCACCAAGATGGGGCGCCGGGTGGCACAAACCCCCGAGGCGTACATTCTGGACAATTTCCGCCAGTGGACGGATCGTTCGCGGGCGAACCTCGGCGTGGACACGCTGGACCTGGTGCAGTTGCACTGCCCGCCGACGCCCGTCTTCGCCACCGACGCGGTCTTCGACGCCCTCGACACCCTCGTCGCCGAAAAGCGCATCGCCGCGTACGGCGTCAGCGTGGAGACCTGCGACGAGGCGCTCACCGCGATCGCCCGGCCCGGCGTGGCCAGCGTCCAGATCATCCTGAACGCGCTGCGCCACAAGCCGCTGGAACGGGTGCTGCCCGCCGCCTCGGCCGCCGGGGTGGGCATCATCGCCCGCGTGCCGCTGGCCAGCGGGCTGCTCTCCGGGCGCTACGACGAGCAGACCACCTTCGCCGCCGACGACCACCGCTCCTTCAACCGGCACGGCGAGGCGTTCGACGTCGGCGAGACGTTCTCCGGCGTCGACTACGCGTTGGGGCTGGAAGCGGTACGCCGGCTCGCCCCGCTGGTCGGCGACGACCGGACGATGACCCAGTTCGCCCTGCGGTGGGTGCTCGACCAGGCCGGGGTCACCGTGGTCATCCCCGGCGCCCGCGACGCGGCACAGGCCCGCAGCAACGCCGCGGTGGCCGATCAGCGACCACTGTCGACGGAGGAGCTGGCCACGGTGGCCGCCGTCTACGACGAGCTGATCCGTCCGCAGGTGCACCAGCGATGGTGACCGGAGAGCCGACCGGCGGCACGAGCACCCCGGCGGAACCGAGCCTGGCCCCGCAGGACCGGATGAGCGGCTGGTTCCGGCTCACGATCGGCCTGCTGGCCGTGGTGATCGGGGCGATCTGGACGGTGCAGGGCCTCGGCTACGTCGAGGACAGCCTGATGACCGGCCAGCGGCTCTGGGCCGTACTCGGGCCGCTGCTGGCCCTCGTCGGTGTGGTGCTGCTCTGGCTGGGCGTCCGGGCCCGGACGCGGCGCTGACCGGCAGACGCGGAAAGCCCCGCGTCCGTACGGAACGCGGGGCTTTTGCACCTGTGCGGGGACTGCCTCGCCATCTGGCGGCCGGCGGTCGCCGACCGGTGCCTCAGAGGGGGCGGACCTGCTCGGCCTGCGGACCCTTCTGGCCCTGGGCGATCTCGAACTCCACCCGCTGGTTCTCCTCCAGCGTGCGGTAGCCGCTGGACTGGATGGCCGAGAAGTGGACGAACACGTCAGCACCCCCGCCGTCGACGGTGATGAAGCCGAAGCCCTTGTCAGCGTTGAACCACTTCACGGTTCCCTGCGCCATGTGTATCTCCTTCTAAAACTGGCGGCCGAGCACGCCGTGCGGCCGGTTGGCCGTTTTCGAGCAGCGGCGCCTGAGACGGCCCCCAATGCAGGAGACTTCTCTCAACCCACGCCATCTCTCAACAGCGTGGAACAGCAAACCACGTACGCAAAAACTTCGCACAGCCTACCCGACGAAATTCTCCGACATGTGACCTGACGGATGCGAAAGATCCGCTGTGCGGCGTCTGTGAGGTAAGGCGAAAGGCCCCCTCCACCGGGTACCGGCGAGGGGGCCGAGGCGGGCCGGGCAGCAGCCCGGACACCGAGATCTCCTAGTCGGGCCAGCGGCCGGTCAACCGGCGTACGCCCACCGCACCGCCACGGTCCACGGCGGCTCGGACGACGGAGAAGATCGCGCCCTGCAACGCCGCCGCCGCGAGGATCTCGCCCCAGCGGCGGTCCTCGTCGACGGGGTTGGGAGCGTCACCGTCGCCGGCGGTCAACTTCCACACCTGGCGGAAGATGGCGCCCGCGATCGCACCGGCGGCGATGCCGGCCAGAATGCCCACCGGCCGGTAGGCGACCTTGCTCAACCCCTTGCTCACACACGCCTCCCTCGAATGATCATCAGCACCACGGCGGCGACGATCGCGCCCGCCGCGAGGGCGACGAACGGCGCCGGCCCGTGCCGCCCCCGCACCGGCGGGTGGGTCAGGGCCGCCTGACCGCGCACCCGGGCGACGGTCAGCGCCGCCTGCTCCCGGACCCGCTCGCGCGCCTGGTCCGCCGAGGACTTCAACCGCTTCTTGACGTCGGCCTTGGCGGCCAGCGCCTCCACCGTCTCGCCCAACTCGACCCGGGTCCGTTGGATCTCCGCGCGCAGCGCCGCGGTGTCGCCGGCACCGTTGCGCGTCCCGTTGTGTGTCATGCCCGTCCCCTGTCCTTCACCGCCGCGCTGACCACGTCGACGTCGGCCCGCAGGCTCTGCACGGTCGCCTGCGGCACCGGCGGGACAGCCTGTTTGACCTGCTTCCTGCCGAGCAGTGCGAGGACACCGGCGATCAGGAAGACGGCCACCGCCACGATGAGCGCGGCCGCCCACGCCGGCAGCACCAGGGCCAGCAGCAGGATCGCGGCGGTGATCAGCGCGCCGAGGCCCAGGAAGGCCAGTGCGCCGCCACCGGCGAGCAGACCGACGCCGATACCGGCGTGCTTGCCCTTCTCGGTCAGCTCCGCGCGGGCCAGTGCGAGCTCGTCCCGGACCAGGCGGGACATCTGCTCCGTCGCCCGCTGGACCAGTTCGGCGGTGGAGGGCTCGCTTCCGTTGTGGGATGTGCGGACGTTCGCCACGTCAGCCATGCTGTCCCCCTCTCGTCGTCACCGCGCTGTATGCCCGAAGTCGCCGCCCGCCAATCCTGTGCGCGGAGAAGGAGCAGAGCGTCCCGCACGAGGTCCCCAGGAAACCTCCCGTCAAACCTTCCCGCCCACCGCACCACCGGCACGCCACGGGTCAGCGACGCGCCTCGACGGGCTCGTCCGGTCCGACGAACGCCTCGCTGCGGGCGTCGCCGTCGTCGCTGCCGCCGAAGAGGCGGGCGTCGCCGGGAACCTCCCCGTCGTCCGGGCCGCGGGTACGGCGGCGAGGGTTGACCCACTGCCAGGGCAGGGTGCCGGCACCGTCGCCGACCTCGGTACGCAGCCGCGGCAACGCGGTGGGCCGCTGGTCGCGTACCCAGGCCACCAGGTGCTCGCGGACCAGGCAGCGCAGGTCCCACAACGCACCGGCGCTGGCGGCGCTCACCAAGGCCCGCAGCTTGACCATGCCGCCGGTCGCGTCCGTCACCTGGAGTACGCAGACCCGGCCGTCCCACAGCTCGGTGCCCTCCACCAGGCGACGCAACTCCTCCCGCATCGACTGCACCGGGAGCGACCAGTCGACGTCGAACTCGGCCGTGCCGAGCACCGCCGCCTCGGTACGCGTCCAGTTCTGGAACGGGGTGCTGGTGAAGTAGGAGGTGGGCAGGATCAGCCGCCGGTCGTCCCAGATCTGCACCACCACGTAGCTGAGGGTCAACTCCTCGATCCGACCCCACTCCCCCTCGACCACGACCACGTCGTCCAGGCGTACCGCGTCGCTGAAGGCGAGTTGCAGTCCGGCGAAGACGTTGCCGAGCAGGCTCTGCGCGGCCAGCGCGGCGACGATACCGACCACACCGGCGCTGGTCAGCACACCGGCGCCGATGCCGCGTACCGCCGGGAACGTCATCAGCATCACGCCGACGGTGAGCACCACGATCACCACGATGGTCACCCGGCGCAGCATGACGACCTGGGTGCGGACCCGGCGGGCGTGCCGGTTGTCCGGCACGTCCACCCGGAACCGGGCCAGCGCGGTGTCCTCCACCACCACCAGCAGCGAGGTGACCAGCCAGGCGGTGGCCGCGATGACCGCGAGCACCAGCATGTGCAGCAGCACCTGCCGCCACGCGGTACCGACGGCGTAGCCGGTGCTGAACCGGACGGCGAACTGCACGGCGAGCACGGTGGCCGCGAGCTGGAACGAACGGTGGGCGTGCTCGGTCAACTCCATCATCAGCCGTGACCGACGGCCCCACCGCCGGATCAGGCGATGCACCACCTCGACCACGGCAACGGCGATCGCCGCCGCACCGAGCGCGGCGACGACCGTCACGAGATAGCTGTGCACGTTCACTCTTCCTTCCCACCCGACGGCAAGATCCGCAAAGGGGCTATGTTGCCTCGAATCGTCGCCACCGGCCACCGCGGCACCGCCGCGGTGGCCGGAGTCGGGGTGAAGAAGTCAGACCTTGCGGTAGCGGGACTGGAGGAAGCAGTAGAGGCCGAAGGCGGCGATACCCAGGCCGACCAGCGACAGCAGGATGGCGCCGAACGCCTGGTCCCGCAGCGTCCGCAGGGCGGCGTCCAGGCCCCTGGCCTTCTCCGGGTCGTAGTTGACCGCGGCGAGCACGACCAGCACGCCGGTCACCGCGAACGCGCCGCCCCGGGAGGCGTACCCGGCCAGGCCGAGCCGACGGGCGAGCTGCGTGGTCCGGGCGTTCATCTCGCCGGTCTTCAGCCGCTTCATGAACTTCTTCTTGATGCCGTAGACGACCATGCCGACGCCGAGCCCGGCGAGGGCCAGACCGGCGAGACCGACCAGCCACCGGCCGCCGGTCGACTCCATCATCCGGGCAGTCAGCTCCTCCTGCTGGGAGGCGCTGTCGGAGTTGGCGTTGGAGAAGACCTTCCAGGCCGTCCACGCCAGCCAGAGGTAGATGACCGTCCGGGCCGCCGAGACGACCCGTTCCTTGGTCCGGTCGTTGCCGCTCTCGGCCTGATGCCCGACGGCGGCTTCGAGGGCCTGCCAGATCGCCATGGCGACCATGCCGACGGCGATGGCGATGACCACGAACGTGCCCATCGGCTGCGCGGCGAGTGTCCGCAGCGCGCCGGACTGGTCACCGTCGTCGGAGGAGTTGCCGAATGCGATCTGCAACGCCAACCAACCGAACAACAGGTGCACGATCCCGTAGCCGATGAAACCGGCCCGGGCGAGGAGTTCCAGCCACCGGCTGTCCGCCGTTCGGGCGGCGGTGGCTTCGGCGTTCCGGGTGAGAGACATGGGCTCTCAATCTCCGGACGCGAAGATTTCCAAACGTGTCCAGCCGCCACCGGAAAGCGACGGCTGGACGGACCGGTCGGGCGACTGTCGGCGTCAGCCGGAATTGCGTGAGATGCGCACCTTGACCTCGGAATCGGTGACGCTGTCCAGGGTCACCGCCAAGCCGCCGACGTCGGCGGCCTGCTGGCCGACGGTCAGCGACAGCTGCTCACCGGCGACCTCGATGGTCACCACGTCGTCCTGGGCCTCGACGAGCCGGGCCTCGACACCGAGGATGCTGGCGCGCGCGTCCACCCCCCGGTCGAAGGTCACCGTGCAGGCGTCCAGCCCACAATCGGTACGGGCACCCTCGGAGCTGCACCCCATGAGCAGGGCTGCGCCGAGCGCGAGACCGGCCAGCAGACCGGCTGACTTGCGGGTGGGGACCCTCCAGGCGAGGGTACGGAGGCGGTTACCGGCGGGCGATCGGTTCGTCACCGCACCAGGGTACGAGACGGAGGCGAACGACCCCGGCGCCGCGGACCGACGGTGGACAATGGTCCGGTGAGCATGCTGGTCGAGGAGAACGCCGCCAAACACCGCTACGAGATCCTGGTCGACGACGCGTTGGCCGGGTTCACCGCGTACCTGCCCCGGGCGGAGGTGCTGGTGTTCACCCACACCGAGGTGGACCCGGCCTTCCAGAACAGGGGTGTCGGCTCGGCACTGATGCGCGGCGCCCTGGACCAGGTCCGGGACCAGGGGCAGCGGGTGGTGCCGCAGTGTCCGTTCATGCACGCCTACATCGAGCGCCACTCCGAGTACGCGGACCTGGTCACCAGCCTGACGTGACGGCGGTAGCACCGAGCAACTCGGCCACGGCCCGGCCGGCGGCCCGGGTCGCCCCGTGGGTGGCGACGTGCACCGCGCCGGCGACCAGTGCGGGCACGCCCAACTCCACCACCACGGCGTCGGGCCGGGCCGTCAGCACCCGGTCGACGGCGGTCCGCATCCAGTCGTGCCGGTGCAGGTCGCGTACCACCAGGACGAGCGGTCGGCCGGCGGCGTCGGCGGCCGGATCGGCCGGCACCTCGGACTGCGCGTAGCGGGCGCTGGTGGTGCCCGGCACCAGCGCGGTCAGCGGCGCGGCCACCCCCCACGGGGTCTCCGCCCCGATCGCGATGTTGTGCGGCGGCTGGAACTCCACCACGTGCGCCGGGGCGGCCAACGGCAGGTCGACACCCTCGACGGCACGGGTGACCCGGATCGCCCGCCGCGCGGCGACCAGCCCGACCGGCGAACCGCCGGCCGTCACCGTGGTAGGCCCACCCGCCGGCCCGGCCGTCCGGGCGGCCACCGTCCACGCCGCGAGCTGACCGACCCGCTTCGCCGCCTCGGCCAGCCGCTCCTCCGGTAACTCCCCGGCCACGACCGCGTCCACGATGGCGTCACGCAGGTGCCGGGCGGTCTCCTCGTCGGCATGCTCGCCGCCGACACAGATCGCGTCCGCCCCGGCCGCCAGCGCCCGCACCGCCGCACCGGCGAAGCCGTACCGGCCGGCGACCGCCTGCATCTCCACGGCGTCGGTCACCACCACGCCGTCGAAGCCCATCTCCTCCCGGAGCACGCCGCCCAGGATCCGGGCGCTCAGCGTCGCCGGCAGCTCCGGATCCAGCGCCGGCACCAGCAGGTGCCCGGTCATCACCGCCTGCACGCCCGCCTCGACCGCAGCCCGGAACGGGGCCAGCTCGACGGCGTCCAGCCGATCCCGGTCGCCGGTGATCCGGGGCAGGTCGTGATGCGAGTCCACCCGGGTGTCGCCGTGCCCCGGGAAGTGCTTGGCACAGGCGGCCACGCCGCCGGACTGGAGGCCGCGTACCCAGGCGGTGGTGTGCCGGGCCACCACCGACGGATCGGCGCCGAACGAGCGGACGCCGATCACCGGATTGTCCGGATTGGAGTTCACGTCGGCGTCCGGCGCGTAGTCCAGGGTCACGCCCAGCGCGGCGAGTTCGACGCCCAGGTCGCGGGCGACCTCCTCGGTGAGGGCCGGGTCGTCCACCACGCCGAGGGCGAAGTTGCCCGGCCGGGTGCTGCCCCGACCCGACTCGATGCGGGTGACGTCGCCCGCCTCCTCGTCGATCGCCACGATCACGTCCGGCCGCTCCGCGCGCAGCCCGGCGGTGAGCGCCGCGACCTGCTCCGGGTCGACGACGTTACGGCTGAACAACACCACCGCACCGAGCCCGTCGCCGAGCCAGCGGCAGACCCACGCGGGCGGTACGGTGCCGACGAACCCGGGCTGCAGGACCGCGGCCGCCAACGCCGCCAGATTCCCGTTCGCTCGCTGACGCTCGCTCATGACCGCCCTCCGCTACGCTCCGGGCCGCCATGAGGCACCACCGCACTGCACCGATGATTCGCTCGCTGACGCTCGCTCATGACCGCCCTCCGCTACGCTCCGGGCCGCCATGAGGCACCACCGCACTGCACCGATGATTCGCTCGCTGACGCTCGCTCATGCGGTCGCGTACCCCCGTCATCTCCGCTGCGGACTCCCCCGCCACCCGGCGGTGCAGTCATGGTCACACCGTGCCATCGAATAGTCAATAAACCTTACAGTTGCCCTGGGGGCGCTCTGCCAGCAGAGTGCGGAGATGGACCTGCTGCTGCTCGCCGACGCGACGAGCCCGGCCGACATCCCCGGCGTACGCCTGCTCGGCCTGGTGGTGGGCGGTCTGCTGCTGCTCGTGGCCCTCCGGGCGATGTTCCGGCGCTGACGTCGCGACCGGGTGTGACCCTCCCCCGCCGGGGTACCGCCTGACCCTGGACACCATCACGGCGAGGGGGCACCCATGAAGATCGGCTATTTCCTGTCCACCGAGGAGTACCCGCCGGAGCAGTTGCTGGCGCAGGCGCAGGCCGCCGAGCGCGCCGGCTTCCAGGCGCTCTGGATCTCCGACCACTATCACCCCTGGACGGACGCGCAGGGCCAGGCCCCGTTCGTCTGGTCGATGATCGGCGCGCTGAGCCAGACCTGCCGCCTGCCGGTCACCACGGCGGTGACCTGCCCCACCGTCCGGATCCATCCGGCGGTGCTGGCCCAGGCGGCGGCGACCAGCGCCGTGCTGCACGACGGCCGGTTCGTGCTCGGGGTGGGCTCCGGCGAGGCGCTCAACGAACACATCCTCGGCGACCACTGGCCGCAGGCCGGCGTCCGGCTGGAGATGCTGGAGGAGGCGGTCGAGGTGATGCGGAAGCTGTGGGACGGCGGCTTCGTCAACCACTACGGCAAGCACTACCGGGTGGAGCACGCCCGGATCTACACGCTGCCCGAGACGCCCCCGCCGATCTACGTCTCCGCCTTCGGCCCCAAGGCGGTGGAGATCGCCGCCCGTATCGGCGACGGCTTCGTCAACACCATGCCAGACGCCGAGCTGGTGGGCCGGTTCCGGGACAACGGCGGTGGCGACAAGCCGTGCCAGGCCGGTTTCAAGGCGGCGTACGCGCCGACCGTGGAGGAGGGCATGCGGCTGGCGTACGAACGCTGGCCGACCGAGGCGATCCCCGGCGAGCTGTTGCAGGTGCTGCCCTCGCCCCGACACTTCGAGCAGGCCGCCCAACTGGTCGATGTGGAGGCGATGCGGGAGGCGTTCGTCTGCGGCAACGACGCCGACGCACACCTCGCCAAGATCGACGCGTACGCGAAGGCCGGCTTCGACGAGGTCTACGTCGCCAACACCGGACCGGACTGGCAGGGGCTGATGGACCTGTATCAGCGCGACGTGCTGCCCCGGCGCAGCGCAGCGGCGACGTAGCGAGACAGGCCGGTGTTTCGGTCCCGGTCCGGCCGGGTACCTGCGGCCCTCGATGAAGCTCACCACGCACTCGATGTCGTTGCGCCGCGCGGCGCGCAGCCTGTTCGGCTGGTCCACCCTGCGCCCCAACCAACTGGCCGCGATGCGCGCGGTGATGCGGCGGCGCGACGCGTTGGTGGTGCTGCCCACCGGCGCCGGCAAATCGGCGATCTATCAGATCCCGGCGAGCCTGATTCCCGGCCCGACCGTGGTGATCTCCCCGCTGCTCGCCCTGCAACAGGACCAGATCGCCGCGCTCAACGAGCGGCAGCGGGCGGAGTTGCGGGCGGTCCGGATCAGCTCGGACGAGTCACCGGCCCAGCAGGCCGAGGCGATCGCCGAGATCCGCGACGGGCGGGCGGAATTCCTCTTCATCACCCCGGAGCAACTGGCCAACCCGGAGCGGCTGGCCGAGGTGCGTGCGTTGAAACCGGCGCTGGTCGCGATCGACGAGGCGCACTGCATCTCGGCCTGGGGGCACGACTTCCGGCCGGACTACCTGGCGCTCGGTCAGCTCATCGAGGGCATCGGACGGCCACCGGTGGTGGCGCTGACCGCCACCGCCTCCCCACCGGTACGCGACGACATCGTGGCCCGGCTGCGGCTGCGCGATCCCGAGATCGTGGTGTCCGGACTGGACCGGCCGAACCTCTTCTTCGAGGTGGCGCACTGCCCCACCGAGGACTACCGGTGGCGACGGCTGATCGCCCTGCTGCGTGACGACGAGCGTCCGGGCATCATCTACGTACCCACCCGGCGGGCGGCCGAGGAACTCGCCGCCCGGCTGACCGACGCCGGTTTCCCGTCGCAGCACTACCACGGTGGCATGGCGGCCACCGCCCGCGCCCGGCTGCACGAGGCGTTCCTCGCCGACCAGGTGCCGATCATGGTGGCCACGTCGGCGTTCGGCATGGGTATCGACAAGCCGAACATCGCCTGGGTGGTGCACATGGCGCTGCCCGACTCGCCGGACAGCTACTTCCAGGAGATCGGCCGGGCCGGACGCGACGGCCAGCCGGCCCGCGTCCTGCTGCTCTGGCAGGCCGAGGACGTGGGGCTGCAACGCTTCTTCAGCGGTGGCCTGCCCGACGCCACCGAGCTGCGCGACCTGGCCGCCCTGCTGCGCCAGGGGCCGGCCACCAGAAAGGAACTGCGCGAGGTGACCGGGCTGGGGCCGCGCAAGCTCGGGCAGTACCTGGCCCTGCTGGAGCAGGTCGGTGCGGCGCAGCCCCGCGCCGGGCAGCGGATCGCCGCGCCGCGCTACTCGCCGACTCCGGTGAAGGCCGCCGAGGCGGCCGTGGCCGAGGCCGAGCGGCAGCAGAACCTGACCCGTTCGCGGACCGACATGATGCGGGCCTTCGCCGAGACCACGGCCTGCCGGGGGCAGACCCTGCTGGCCTATTTCGGCGAGCAGATGACCCAGATCTGCGGGCACTGCGACAACTGCCACGCCGGTACCAGCACCGCCGACGACGGCGCGGTGGGTCCGTTCCCGGTACACAGCCAGGTGCGGCACCCGGAGTGGGGCGCCGGCCTGGTGCTCAGCTACGAGGACGACCGGATGACGGTGCTCTTCGACGAGGTCGGGTACAAGACGCTGTCGGTCAGCGTGGTGTCCGAACAGGGACTGCTGACGCTGGACTAACCTGAGCCCGCCGCGATGGCGGCGGGGACATACCGGGCCCGGCGCCGCCAGCAAGGGCGGCGCGTGACCGGGGACCTGGACGACGGACGGGAGAGGCACGGTCGTGATCGAAGAGCCGACGTACACCGCTTTCGGTTTCTCCGACGAGGAGTGGGGGCTCCTGGTCGGCCTGCCGCAGGCGGTGCTCACCGCGGCGAGCGCCGCGGAGTCCGACGGCACCCGGGCGACGATGGCCGAGAGCGCGGCCGGGCTGGAGACCATCTCCGCCGGCCGGGAGTCGGCCAGCCCGCTGGTGGCCGCGGTGGCCGGGGAGATCGTGACCCGGGTGGGCGACCCGGAGACCGGCGAGGAGTTGCCGGTGATCGCGCCGGACGACCCGCGCGCGTACGCCGAGGACGTGCTGGGCCGGGCCAAGGCCGCCGCGGCGCTGCTGGCGGAGAAGGTGGACGAGGGCGAGGCCGGCGCGTACCAGCACTGGTTGGTGGAGATCACCGACCAGGTGGTGGGTGCGGCCACCAGCGGCGGCATCCTCGGCCTCGGCGGCAGCCAGGTCAGCCCCTCCGAGCGGCGCTTCCGGGACCGACTGGCCCAGGTGCTCAACGACTGAGCGACGGGCCACCGAGCAGGGGGCGACGCCCGTCGGGCGTCGCCCCCTGAGTCGTGCGGATTCGGGAGTACGGGCCAGCAGCCCGAACGCCGCCGACAGCCAGGACACCGCCAGCAGGAACAGCAGCAGCACCCCGGCGGCGGCCAGCCAGCGCAACGGTTCCACGGCGGGCCGGAACCCGATGGCGACGGCGACGGCCAGCACCAGCACGGTGGAGACCGTGTTGCGCGCGATGCTGGCCACCACATGACCGCCGATGATGGAGGTCGCGCCGACATCCATCATCACCGCCGTCTGCGATCCGCGTACCGCCAGCTCAGACATGGGCCACCTGCCGTTTCGCGGGCACCGGAGTGCCGGTGAGGGTGAGGAAGACGTCGTCGAGGGTCGCCTCCCGGACGGTGAACCGGACCACCCCGTGACGGTCCGGATCGATCTCGTCGAGCAGGGCGCGCACCTGCGGCGCACTACCGTCGGTGGCCACCGACAGGGCAAGCCGGTCCGGGTCCCGGCCGGTGACCCGGTCGCCCAGCAGCCCGGCCGCGGAAGTGAGCGACGGCTCCGACGTCGAACTGCCCGAGAACGTCGCGCTCGCCTGGGGGCTGTGCGAGCGTCCGAGCCGTGGCCCGAAGCGCGGCCTCAGCCTGGAGCAGGTGGTCGCCGCCGGGATCCAGGTCGCCCAGTCGGAGGGGCTCGGCGCGGTGTCGATGAGCCGCGTCGCCCGTGAGCTGGGCGCGGCCACGATGTCGCTCTACCGGTACGTGCCGACCAAGCACGACCTGCTCGACCTCATGGTCGACACCGCGTACGGGCCGCCCCCGCGACCACGTGCGCCGGACGAGGGCTGGCGCCCCGCGCTGACCCGCTGGGCCGAGGGGAACCTGACCGCGTTGCGTCGACAGCCGTGGATCCGGCACGTGCCGATCAGCGGCCCCCCCGATCAACCCCAACCAGGTCCGCTGGCTGGAGTACGGGCTGGCCGCCCTGGCCGGTATCGGCCTGCGCGGCACCGAGCGGCTCTCCACCATCATGCTGGTCAGCGGGTACGCCCGGAGCTGGGCCACCACCACCGCCGACCTGATGGAGGCGGCGGTCCGCAGCGGGCAGACCCCCGACCAGGTGGGCCTGCACTACTGGCGGCACCTGGCCCGGCTCACCGCCGACGGGCCGTACCCGGCGATCCACGAGCTGATGGCCGAGGACGACGACGAGGACGACTACGTCGACGCCGAGTGGCGGTTCGGGCTCGGTCGGGTGCTCGACGGCGTCGATGCGATGATCCGGTCCCGCACACCGGACGCACGGTGACTGCTCAGGACCGGTCCAGCAGGTCGAGTACGGCGCGTTCGGCCTGCTCGCGGTCAGTGTCCCGGGTGACCGGCACCACCACGCCGTCGTGGAACAGGTCGACCACCCGAGGGTCCACGTAGGACGTGCGGGCCACCGTCGGGGTGTTGCCGAGCAGCTCCGCCACCCCGCGCATCACGCCGGCCACCGCCCGCCGTCGCGCGGTGACCGACCTCGGCGGCCCGAGCACGGCCAGCTCGGTGGCCGCCCGGACGGTGGCGTGCCAGGTGCGGAAGTCCTTCGCGGTCATCTCGCCGCCGCTGGCGTCGCGCAGGTAGTCGTTGACCTCGTCGGCACGCACATCCCGCCACTGCCGGCCGTCCCAGTAGCCGAACAACCGCTCCGCCTCCCGGCGACGGCGACGCAGGTGGGTCAGCACCCGGCACAGCTCCGGGTCGGAGACCTGGCGTACCTGCGCGATGCCGCCCTTGGCCGGGAACTCGAAGACCACGCAGCCCTGGCGGGCCCGGGCGTGTTCGGGACGGAGGGTGGCGACACCGAACGTCGGGTCGTCCCCGACCGCGTACTGGTCGCTGCCGACCCGGAAGGTGCCCATGTCGAGCAGCCGGGTCACGGTGGCCAGCACCCGCTCGCGGCGCAGTCCCCGCCCGGTCAGGTCGTGGCCGACCCGTTCGCGCAGCACCGGCAGCCGGCGGGCCACCTCCAGCACGTGGTCGAACTTGGCCTCGTCCTGCCGCTGCCGCCACAGCGGGTGGTAGAGGTACTGCTTGCGGCCGGCCGCGTCGATCCCGATGGCCTGGATGTGCCCGGTCGGGTGCGGCGAGATCCACACCTGGCGCCAGGCCGGCGGGATGACCAGGGCGCGCAGCCGGGCCAGCTCGTCCGGGTCACGCACCGGCTCGCCGTGCGGGTCAAGGAACGACCAGCCCGGACCGCGTCGCCGGCGACCGTATCCCGGCCGACCTGGATCACTACGCCGCAACCGCACGGTCCGCCCGCACCACCCGTTCCACCTCCTCGACGGCGGCCAGCACCGCGTCGACCTCGACGGCGACGACCGCCGGGTGAGCGCCTACCCCGTCCCGGGGCCGGCATTCTTCGGGCCCGGCCCAGAGCACCCGGTGTCGCCGTCGCTCCGGCGGCGGCCCCCACCTGGCGGGCGGAACCGGGCCGAAGATCACCACCGACGGGGTGCGGTATCCGGTCGCCAGGTGCGCCACCCCGGTGTCCCCGCTGACCACCAGTCGCGCCCCGGCGACCAGGGCGGCGAGCTGCCCGAGGTCGGTCCGCCCGGCCAGCACCGCGTCGGCGGGCAGCCCGGCGTCCTCCGCGACCCGCACGGCGGTGGCCCGCTCCCCCGTGCTGCCGGTCAGCACCACCCGGTGCCCCCGGCCGGTCAGCTCCCGGGCCACCGCGGCGTACCGCCCGGACGGCCAGCGCTTTGCCGCCATCTTCGAGCCGGGATGCAGCACCGTCACACCGGTCGGCATCGTCCCCGGCAGCGGACGCGCCAGGTCCAGGTCCGTCGGGTCGGCCGGGATCCCGTACCAGCGCAGCAGCCGGCACCAGCGGGCCACCTCGTGCTCCTGTTCGTCCCACGCGGGCCCGCCGGCGTGATCGGCCCGCGCGTCGGCGAAGGCGAACAGCCGGTCCGGGCCGGTGGTGGCGAGCAGCCGGTGCGAGCGGGGTCCCCGGCCGTGCAGGTTCACCGCCACCTCCACCGGCCCTTCGGTTGCCCCGAGCCGGTCCAGCCCGTCGGTGGGCAGCAGCCGGTCGATCCCGCCGACCAGCTCGACCAGCGGCCCGAGCCAGGCCGGCGCGGCGAGCACCAGTTCGCGGTCCGGGTACGCCGCCCGCAACGCCCGCAACGCCGGGACCGCCGTGGCGAGGTCACCGACGCCGAGGGCACGCAGGGCCAGGATCACGGGTACGAGGTCTCCTGCTCGGCGCAGACCACCATCTCGCGTACCGCGCAGCCGGTCGGCTGGGAGAGCGCGAACATGACGGCGGCGGCGGTGTCCGCCGGGTCGTTGAGGATCGCGTCCGGCCCCGGGCGGTACTGCGTGTCGCGGTCGTCGAAGAAGGCGGTCCGCATGCCACCCGGGATCAGCAGCGTGACGTTCACCGACCCGGCCAGCTCGGCGGCGAGGGCGCGGGTGAACCCGACCACGCCGAACTTCGCCGCGCAGTACGCCGTCGCGTCACTGACCGCCTTCACCCCGAGGGTGGACGCCACCGTGACGATGCTGCCCCGGGCGGCCGCCAGGAACGGCAGGGCGGCCCGGATCACCGCGGCGGTGGCCAGCAGGTCCACCGTGACGATCCGGTCCCAGGTCTTGCCGGGCACGTCGGCCAGCCGACCGGGCACGTCGATGCCGGCGGCGGTGACCACCGCGTCCAGCCCGCCCTCGCGCTCGGCGAGTTGTCGGGTGGCGGCCTCCGCCGCGCGGGTGTCCGCCAGGTCGCACTCGACCCAGGCCACCCCGTCGCCGGGCGCCTGCCGGTCCAGCACCAGGGGCCGCCCACCGGAGCGGGCCACCGCCGCCACCACCGCCGCGCCCAACCCACTGGACCCGCCGGTGACCAGCACGGTGCGTCCGGTGCCCGGCGCGCTCATCGGAACACCCCCACGCCGGTACGGGCCGCCGTCGCGGCGATCATCTCGGTGGTGGACCGGCCGTCCAGGTACGGCACCACCACGGTGTGGCCGCCCCAGCGGCGCAGGATCTCGGCCTCGGGCAGGCAGTCGCCCTCCCCTGTGGCGTAGTCCCCGCCCTTGACCCAGATGTCCGGGCGTAGCCAGGACAGCGCCGCCGCCGGGGTCGACTCGTCGAAGATCATCACCGCGTCGACGCAGCTCAGCGCCGCCAGCAGGCGACTGCGGTCGTCCTGCCGCACCACCGGCCGGTCCGGCCCCTTGAGGCCGGCGACACTCGCGTCGGAGTTGAGGCACACCACCAGGCAGTCGCCGAGTTGCCGGGCGGCCTGGAGGGTCGCCACGTGACCGGCGTGCAGCAGGTCGAAGCAGCCCCCGGTCGCCACGACCGTCCCCCCGGCGGCGCGGACCCGGGCCACCGCGGCGGCGGCCGCCGCCACCCCCACCCGGTCACCGGCCACCGCGGTGTGCACCGCCTGCGGCGCCCGCCGCACCGGCGGCGGCAACGCGGTCGCCACTCCCCCCTCCGCCACGTACGCCGACGCCTCGGTCACCGCCTCCTGCACCGCCTCGGAGAGCAGTGCCCCCCGTCCCAGGGCCAGGCCGGCGGCCACGGCGAAACGGTCCCCCGCCCCGCAGGTGTCGCCCTCGGCAGCCACCGGCGTCGGCACCACCAGCGGGGTCGACCCGGCGTGGCTGAGCAGTGCGCCGTCAGCGCCCAACGTCACCGCCACCGCACCGGCCCACCAGCGTTGCCGCAGGCGCTCGGCGCCATCGGCGGCGGTGGCCAGCCGGGTGGCGGCGGTCGGCGCCTCCACCAGTTCCTGCACCTCCGCCTCGTTCGGCGTGACCAGGTGCACCCCGGGCACCGCCGCCGGCCCGCGCGGATGCGGGTCCCAGACCACCGGTGCCCGGGTCGCCGCCAGGGCCGCCCGCAACGCGGGCTGCCGCGCCACCCCCCGGCCGTAGTCGCTGACCAGCACCACCGACGCCCGCTCGACGACGCGGAGCACCGCCTCGGCGGGCTCGCCGGGCGTCTGGGCACCGCCGCCCCGGTCGTGGCGCAGCAGCACCCGCCCGCCGGCTTGCAGCCGGATCTTCTCCGGCGTGGCCCCGGCCAGCCGCAACGGGTACACCTGCACCCCGGCGGCGGCCAGCAGCACCCCCAGCCGGGCCCCGCCCACGTCGTCGGCCAACGCGGTGACCAGCACCACCTCGGCACCCTGCGCGGCGGCGAAGACGGCGGCGAGCCCGGCGCCACCGGGCCGGTCGACGTGCGCGGTCTCGTCGAGCACCGGGACCGGCGAGTCAGGACAGAGCCGGTTCACCACACCCTCCACGTCCCGGTCGAGCAGGGTGTCGCCGATGACCACCACGGGTCCCCTCACGCTTGCCTCCTCACGCCTCGACCGGCCGGCCGGCCCCACCGTCCAGCACCACCTCGACCCCGGCGCGTACCGGGCCGACCGCCGGAGCGTCCGACGCCGCCGGCACCACCGGCGCCACGTACGCGGCCACCGCCGGCTGCTCGGCCATCGCCCGCTCCACGTACTCGCAGAGCAGGTGGCTGGAGACCAGGTGCAGCTCCTGCACGACCTGGGAGTCCGGGCAGTCCACCGCGAGCGCCTCGTGACAGGCGTCGGCGAGGGGGTTCGGCGCCGGCCCGGTGAACGCCCAGCACCGCAGCCCGGCCTGGCGGCCCGCCCGCGCGGCGGCCAGCAGGTTCGCGCTGCCGCCGCTGGTGGACAGCAGCAGCAGGACGTCGTCGGGACGGCCGTGCGCGCGGACCTGCCGGGCGAAGACCTCCTCGTAGCCGTAGTCGTTGCCGATCGCGGTCAGCGCCGAGGTCTCCGCGTGCAGAGCGATGGCGGACAGCGGCTGCCGGTCCTCGCGCAACTTGCCGACCAACTCGGCGGTGAGGTGCTGCGCCTCGGCGGCACTGCCCCCGTTGCCGGCCACCAGCAACCGGCCACCGGCGGTGAGGTGCTGCGCCAGGGCGGCCCCCCAGCGGGCCAGCAACGGCTCGAAACGCCGGTACGGCGGCAGTGCGTCGGCCAGGTGTGTCAGGTGTGCCTCCAGCGGATTGCGCGCCGGCATCAGGCCACCACCCGGGTCGGCCGGTGCACGGCGGCCACCTCGGCGTAGACCTCGGCGAGACGTTCCGCGGTCACCGTCCACGAGTAGTGCTGCCGAGCCCGCGCCCGGGCCGCGCCCGCGTACGCGAACCGGCGGATCCGGTCGTCGAGCAGCCCGGCCAGCGCCTCGCCGAGCGCCTTCGGGTCCCGGGCCGGCACCAGGTCCCCGGTCACCCCGTCGACCACGGTGTCGCGCAACCCGCCCACGGCGGTGGCCACCACCGGCACCCCGCAAGCCATCGCCTCCAGCGGAGTCAGGCCGAACGGCTCGTACCAGGGGGCGGCGACCAGGATGTCCGCCGACCGGTACCAGCGGCCCATCTCCTCCCTCGGCACCGCGCCGACCAGCCGGACCCGGTCGGCCACCCCGCAGCTACGGGCCAACGCGCGCAGCCTCCGGGCGTACGGATCGGTCTCCAGCAGCCCGGCGGGCGGACCGCCCACCACCACGCACTCGGCGTCGGGCACGTGCGCCATCGCGCGTACCACGGTCTGGAAGCCCTTGCGTTCCACCAGCCGCCCGACGGTGAGGATCCGGGCCCGTCCCGGCTCCCGTTCGGCGGTCGGGCCGAGCGGGGCGAACGTGCCCAGGTTCACCCCGGAGGGCACGACCGTCATCGCCGCGCGGGGCACCCCCATCCGGACCAGTTCGCCGACCTCGTCGCGGCATTGCGCGACCACCCGGTCCACCGACCGGCCGAGCTGGAGTTCGTAGCCGATCCGCCGGGCCGGACTGGTGTCCTGCACACCCTGGTGGCGGCGCTTGACCGTGCCGAGCGCGTGGTACGTCTGCACCACCGGCACGCCGACCTGCCGACCTGCCTGCACCGCCGCCAGCCCGCTCATCCAGAAGTGCGCGTGGATCACCTCGGGCGTCCAGTCGCCGCGCCAGCGCTCCACCAGCCAGGCGCCGAACGCGCGCATGTGCGGCAGCAGCGCGTCCTTGGCCACCGGCTCGGCCGGACCGGCGGACACGTGCACCACGTCGTAGCCGTCCCGGCTGCGCACGGTCACCGGCAGGTCCACCGCGTCGCGTCGGGTGTAGACGCGGACGTCGTGCCCGGCCGCGGCGAGCGCGGCGGAGAGTTCCGCGACGTGCGTGTTCTGGCCGCCGGCGTCCTCCCCGCCCAGGATGGCGAGCGGGCTGGCGTGCTCCGAGATCATCGCTATCCGCATACTTCCTCCTCCAGCAGCCGGTCCCAGTCGGCGAGGAAACGGGCGAGGCCGTAGCGTTCGCGGGCGGCGGTCCGGGCCGCCTGCCCCGCGAGCCGGGCCTGCTGCGGCTCGGCGACGAACCGGCCGGCGGCCTCCAGCAGCTCCTCGACGCGGGTGTCCAGGGCACCGGCCTCCGGCGGCACGGCCATCACCGCCTCGGTGCTGGCCAGCGCCACCACCGGCATGCCGATGCTCATCGCCTCGATCAGGCTCAGCCCGAGCGAGGTCCACCGGCACAGGTGCAGATACGCCCGGCGGCGCGCCAGTTCGGCGTGCATCCGATGCTGCGGGACGTCGTCGTGGCTGGTGAGGCGGTCGGCAGGCAGGCCGAGATGGTCGGCGAGCCCGGCCACCTTCAGGCCGAACACGTCCAGCGGGGCGATCTCGGCGAACCGGGGCAGCAGGTCGGTGCCGGTGACCCGCCACCGGCGTACCGGCTCGTTGATCACCACGGCCAGCCGGTCCAGCTCACCGGTGTACTCCACCGCCGGTGGCACGATGCCGTGGTCGACGACCGTGGTCCGGGTCGCGCCGGTGTCCCAGAACAGCTCGTTGAAGGCGGTCACGTGGGCGACGAGCAGGTCGTCGCGGTCGGCCATCGGGTGGCGGCTGTGCGGCACGTCCCCGTCCTTCGGGGTGTTGTGCTCGACGTAGATGGCCGGCACGTCCCGGCCCGGCCGGCGGCCCAGCCACCGCTGGGCCAGCTCCAGCTCCTCGGGGCGTTGCAGGACGACCACGTCGACGTCGGTGTCGCGCAACTGCTCCGGGCTCACCTCGGCGGCGCTGTTCGGCCAGGTGTACGTACGGGCCCGGCCCAGCCCGTACGGCCCCCGGTCCGGGGTGGCCGGGACCAGGTAGCGGTGTTTGCCGTGCACGAACGAGGTGGTCCACGAGCCGTGCACGTGCCAGAGCAGGATGTTCATCGGCCGCCCCCGGTGGACACCGCCGCACGGCGGGCGGGCGCCCGGCCCGGCGGTACACCCAGCAGCCGCAGCGCGTCGACGACCGCGCCCGGCTCGACCCCGCTGAGGCAGGGATGACCGGGCACCGGGCAGTGCGCGGCGCGGGTGTCGCGGCATCCGGCGGTGGCGTCGCCGAGGCGTACCGCCGGCACCCGCCAGGGTCCCCACTGCCCGAACGGAACGGTGGGGGCGAACAGGCTGACCACCGGCACCTCGGCCGCGGCGGCCAGGTGCGCCGGGCCGGTGTTGCCGACCACCAGCGCGCCGGCGCCGGCCACCACGGCGGCCAGTTCGGCGAGCCCGGTCCGGCCGCCGAGGTCGCGGGCGTGCCGACCGGCGACCTGGGCGGTGAGGTGGCGTTCCTGCGGGCCGCCGGTGACCACCACCCGGTGACCGGCGGCGGTCAGCTCCCGGGCGATCCGCTCGGCCAGCTCCGGCGGGCAGCCGCGCGCCTGCGCGTCCGACCCCGGATGCAGCACCACGTAGCCCGGCTCACCGGCTTCCGGTGGCGGTGCCGGCACCGGACGCAACCGCAGGCGCGGCTCGTCGTCGGCGGGCAACGCGTACCCGGCGGCGGCCGCCAGCGACAACGCGCGCTCGGCCTCCGGCACGCCGGCCGGCACCCGGTGCCGCACGTCCAGCAGGCTCCCCGGGTAGTCGTCGCTGATCGCGGCGATCCGCCTGACACCGGCCATCCGCAGCAGCAGGGCCAGCGGCAACGGCGACTGGTGGAACGAGGTGAAGACGACCGCTTCGTCGGCGGCGACGGCCGCCAGCCGGGCGGTCAGCGCGGCCATCTCGGCGGGATCGACGGGCGCGGGCGCCGGGTCGATCCAGGGCAGCCGGTGCTCCACGATCTCGTCGACGCCGGGCAGCAGCTCGGCGGCGGCCCGACCTCGCGGGCCGCAGAGCAGCACCACCCGGTCCGCCCCGGCGGCCACGGCTCGGATGCCGGGGCCGGTGACCAGTACGTCTCCGACCGAGTCCGATCGCACCACCAGCACCGTCCGGCCCCGCCGCGCAGCGGTGGTACGGGCCGGGGCGGTGGCGGCGGTGGACCGGATCCGCGCGGAGGCGTCCGGGCGTGCCGCGCCCTCGTCGGGCATGGGCGGCAGCGCCGGGCGGAGCGCCTGCTGACGGCGCAGGATCTCGTCCACCGCCGACGGCAGGTCGGCGGCCACCCAGCCGGCGGCGGCGATCTCCTCGGCCCGGGTGACCGGCGTGGGCACCAGGATGCCCGCCGCACCAGCGGCCAGCGCCGCGGTGACGTCCCGGCCGATGTCGCCGATCATGACGCAGCGGGCGGGCACGGTGCCGAGCGTCCGGGCGGCGGCGTGCACCAGCCCGGGTGCCGGTTTTCGGCAGGCACAGCCGTCCCCGTCGTCGTGCGGGCACACCTGCCACGAGTCGAAGGGGCCCAGCAGCGCCTCGACGCGACGACGCACCCGGTGCAGATCCGCTTCGGTGAACAGGCCCCGGGCCAGCCCGGACTGGTTGGTCACCACAGCGAGCCGCAGGCCGGCCGCGCGCAAGCGGTCCAGCGCGGCCCGCGCGCCGGGCATCGGCCGCACCTTGTCCGGGTCGCCGTTGTACGGCACGTCCTCGACCAGGGTGCCGTCGCGGTCCAGCAGCACCGCGTCGAACAGGACAGGCCCCGGTCCGGCCCGGTCGACGCCGGTCAGCACCCCGGCTGACCTGCGCTGATCCGGCTCCCCACGGTCCTGTCGCACGGGCGGCGGGTTCCCTGCGCCCCGAGGAGTAAACGTCGGCCGGGGCGTGGTCGACGGGCACCCGCGCCGACCGGCGCACCGCCGCTCCCGGGTGGCCTTACCCACGGCCCCCGAGAAGCTAACCCGTGGCGCCGTTAGCCGGGCCACCGACCTGGGTACGGCCTGTTCGTGGCGATCGTGGAGCGCATCATCGAGGCACCGGTACGGCAGGTCTGGGCGGTGCTGGCGGACGGGTGGACCTACAGCGACTGGGTGGTCGGCACCGCCCACATGCGCGACGTCGACGACGACTGGCCACGGGTGGGCGCGCGGCTGCACCACCGGGCCGGTCCCTGGCCCTTCTCCCTGGAGGACTCCTCCCAGGTGCTGGAGTGCGAGCGGGAGCGCAAGCTGGTGCTGCGGGTGAAACTCTGGCCGGCGGGTGAGGGCGTGGTGGTCTTCAGCCTGGAACCGGTCGGGCCGCACAGCACCCGGGTGCTGCTCGGTGAGGACTTCGCCGCCGGTCCGCTGCGATGGCTGCGCACCAAGATCAACGACCTGGTGCTGCACCAGCGCAACAAGGAGACGCTGAGTCGGCTCGCGGACATCGCCCGCCGGCAGAAGGCACCGGACTGACCTGGGCGGGGGGAGCCGATTCCCCCTGGAACGGACAAGTGGCTACGCTCACGGGGAAGCCTGTCCGCAGACCGAGGATGTCCTCCATGATCGAACCCGTCCAGTTACCCACGCCGTGGGCGGACGCGCGCCTGACCGTCGTGGTACCGACCTACAACGAGGCGGGCAACCTGCCGCTGGTGGTCGAGCGTCTGCTCGCCCTGCCGCTGCCGGGCCTGAAGGTACTGGTCGCGGACGACAACTCCCCGGACGGCACCGGTGAGGTGGCGGACAAGCTGGCCATCGAGCACCCGGAGCGGATCGAGGTCGTGCACCGGGCGGGCAAGGAGGGACTCGGCCGGGCGTACGTGGACGGGATCAGCCGGGCGCTCGACGGCGGGGCCGAGTACGTGGCCCAGATGGACGCCGACCTGTCCCACCCGCCGGAGGCGCTGCCGGGAATGCTCGGCGCGCTGCTGTCCACCCAGGCCGGCGTGGTGATCGGTTCCCGGTACGTGCCCGGCGGCGAGCTGGACGAGAACTGGCCGCTGTACCGGCGGGCGCTCAGCGGCTGGGCCAACCTGTACGTGCACACGCTGCTGCGGGTGCGTATCCGGGACCTGACCGCCGGGTTCAAGATCTGGCGGGCCGACGCGCTGCGCGACATCGGACTGGAGCGGGTGCAGTCCAACGGCTACAGCTTCCAGGTGGAGATGCACTATCTCGCCACGAAGCTGGGGCACACCATCCTGGAGGTGCCGATCCGCTTCGAGGAGCGGCGCGACGGCGACTCGAAGATGACCACCGCTACCAAGATCGAGAGCGCGTTGATGCCGTTCAAGCTGCGTACCCGGCATCGCAACATCGAGCGCTGAGCCACCGCGCGGGCCACGACCGGCCGCGTCGCGGCGGCCGGCCCGCCGCGACGCGTCAGCGGTACACGGCCCGGTGCGCGGTGTCCACGGCCCGGCGGTAGACACCGCCGGTGAGTGTCCGGTCCCGGGCCAGGGCGGCCCGGGCCGCGTTCGCCCCCGGCGCCCCGTGCACCCCACCGCCGGGGTGGGCCGACGCACTGGCCAGATAGAGCCGGTCGACCGGGGTGTCCGCGCGGCCTAGTCCGGGCACCGGGCGCAGAAACAGTTGCTGGTAGGGCGCGGCGGTGCCGCCACCGAGGGCACCGCCGACCAGGCTCGGGTTGGCCTCCTCCAGATCGGCCGGCCCGGCCACGTGCCGGCCCACCACGAGGCTCCGGAAGCCGGGCGCGGCGGACTCCAGCACCGCCTCCATCCGCTCCACGTGGCCGACCACCTCCTCGGTGCGCCAGTGCCGGCGGAACGGCAGGTGTGTGTACGCCCAGAGCGACTCGGTGCCCGGCGGCGAGTGACCGGGGTCGGCCACCGACATCTGCCCGACCAGCAGGAACGGGTCGGGAGGCAGCTCACCTCGGGCGAGCGTGGCGGCGTAGCCGGTCAGCCCGCCGAGATCCGCCCCGAGGTGCACGGTGCCGGCGGTGGCCAGCCGCCGGTTGCTCCACGGCACCGGCCCGGACAGCGCCCAGTCCACCTTCAGCGTCGAACCGTCCCAGCGGAAGTGCGTAAGGTCCGCCACCAGCCTCGGCGGCAGCGCCGCCGCGCCGACCAGATCCAGGTAGAGCGCGGGTGCGGGCACGTCGGCCAGGACCGCCCGGCGGGCCCGGTAGAGCCCGCCGTCGATCGTGCGCACCCCCATCGCCCGGCCCCGGGCCACCAGGACCCGGTCCACCCGGGCGTCGTGGCGGATCCGGCCGCCCCGCTCGGTCAGCCGGGCCACCAGCGCGTCGGTGATCTTCTGCGCCCCGCCCGTCGGCACCGGCCAGCCGACCTGCTGGCCGAGCATGACCAGCAGCCAGCCGTACACGCCGGAGCCGGCGTCCTCGGTGGACAGGTCGGTGTGCAGCGCGGAACCGGCCAGCAGTGCCGGCCCACCGGCACCGGCGAACATCTCCTCGCCGAGGCGGCGCACCGGCAGGACCATCCGCCGGGCCAGTCGCAGCGCGCCACCGGTGCGCAGCCGACGCAGCACGTCCAGACCGGGGCGTACCGGCGGGAACGGGGTGGTGATCAGGTCCAGCATCGGGCCGGCGACGTGCTGCCACTCGGCGTACGCGGTCAGCCAGCGCTCGCCGTCGCCGGGCGCGAACTCCTCCAGCGACGTCGCGGTGACGTCGGGATCGCGGTTGAGCAGGGCGGCCCGACCGTCCGGGAAGAGGTGGGCCAGCACATCCGGGGCATGTCGCCAGGCCAGCCCGTACCGGGTCAGGTCGAGCCCGCGCAGGACCTTGGAGGCGTAGCCCAACGGGTAGAAGGAGCTGTAGAGGTCGCTGAGGTAACCGGGAGCGGTCACCTCGGCCGAACGCACCGCCCCACCCGGCGCGCCGGTCGCCTCCAGCACCAACACGTCCCAGCCCGCGTCGGCGAGCAGGTTCGCGGCGACCAGACCGTTGTGGCCGGCGCCGACGACGACCGCGTCGGCCTGCTCGGCGCCGAGAGAACCGGACGACATCATCCACCGACGCTACCCGGGCCCAACCGGGCGAAACGTTTGCCCGGCACCCATCGGGGCATGCAGCGCGTCATGTACACGGTTGCGCAGCTCATCGGCGGGGTGTGGGGGGCCGGCGGGGAGGCCGGTGACCTGGTGGTGCACGACCCGGCCACCGGTGCCCCGGTGACCGGCGCACCGGTCGCAGGCGCGGACGAGGTCGGCAAGGCGGTCGCGGCGGCGCGCGGCGTGGCCGCCGAGTGGGCCGCGACGCCTCCGGCCGAGCGGGCCGCCGCGCTGCACCGGGCCGCCGACGCGGTGGCCGCCGCCGCCGACGAGTTGGCCGAGGCGACCACCGCCGAGATGGGCAAGCCGCTCGCCGACGCCCGGGGCGGCGTCGAGGCCGGCATCGCCACCCTTCGCCAGTACGCCGAACTCGCCCCGACCCGGGGCGGGCGGACCCTGCACGGCGCACCCGCCGCACTGGACTTCATGGCACCGCAGCCGCGTGGCGTGGTGGCCGTCATCACCCCGTGGAACGACCCGGTCGCGGTGTCGTGCGGGCTGCTCGGCGCCGCCCTCGTCACCGGCAACGTGGTGCTGCACAAGCCGAGCGAACGCACCCCGGCGACCGGGTGGCTGCTGGCCCGCGCGTTCGACTCGGCACTACCGGCCGGCGTGCTCTCGCTGCTGACCGGAGGGGCGGAGACCGGGGCGGCGCTCGCCGGGGCCGAGGTGGACGTGGTGGCGCACGTCGGGTCCACCGCCACCGGCCGCGCCGTCGCCGCGGCGGCGGCCCGGACCGGCGCCAAGGTGCTGCTGGAGAACGGCGGCAGCGACCCGCTGATCGTGGACGCGGACGTGGACCCGGTCTGGGCCGCCGGGCAGGCCGCGACCGGCGCGTTCGCCAACGCGGGGCAGATCTGCGTCGCGGTGGAACGCGTCTACGCGCATCGGGACGTCGCCGAGGACTTCGTCGCCGCGCTGGTGGAGCGGGCGAACGCGTTGCGCGTCGGGCCGGGCCGCGATCCGGCCACCGGCCTGGGCCCACTGGTCGACCGGCGGCACCGCGACCGGGTGCACGGGCAGGTGACCGCTGCGGTGGCCGACGGGGCGCGGATCCGGGTCGGCGGGACGCTGCCGGAGGGGCCGGGCGCCTTCTACCCGGCCACCGTGCTGGACAACTGCCGGCACGACATGGCGCTGCTGCGGGAGGAGACGTTCGGGCCGGTCGCGCCGGTGGTGGTGGTCGACTCGTTCAGCGAGGCGCTGCGGTGTGCCGCCGACTCGCCGTACGGGCTGGCGGCGACGGTGCTGACCGGGTCGATGAGTCACGCCCAGCGGGCCTGGCGGGAGCTGCCGGTGGGCACGGTGAAGGTGAACGCGGTCTTCGGCGGCGCCCCGGCCGGGGCGGCCCACCCGCGTCGGGGCAGCGGCCAGGGCTTCGGCTACGGGCCGGAACTGCTCGACGAGTTCACCGCCACCAAGGCGGTGCACATCGAGGCACCCGGGGGTGGGCACTGGTGAATTACCGAGGGCCCCGACCCACGCCGGTGACGGCGGGATCGGGGCCCTCGGTGCGACGGTCAGTCGCCGCGTGCCTTGGCGGTCTGCCGGTTGTTGGCCTTCTGGATGGCCGTGACCAGTTCCGGCTTGGTCATGCTCGACCGGCCCCGCACGTCCAGTTCGCGGGCCCTGGCCAGCAGGTGCTCCTTGGGGGCGTTCGCGTCCACCCCACCGGCGGTGGCTGCCCGCCGTTCCGGGCCGCCCCCGGCGGCCTGCCGGTCGCTCGGGCCCTTGCGACCCTTGGGCTCCCAGTGGTCGCCCACCTTCTCGAACTCGTGCTTGACCGCGGCGAAAGCGGTCCGGTGCGCCCGCTCCCCCTCGCCGTACGTCTCGACGGCCGAATCGTGTGTCTTCTCCCAGGTCCGCTGGGCCTTGTCCGGGGAGCGCCGCAGCGTGCTGGGCAGTACCTCGCGCCCGGGCATCTCGATCCTCCTCCGTGTTCGTGCCATTCGGACTGGCGTTCCCCGGCCCGGCGGTGGTAAACCTCGGCACCCGGTTTGCCGCCGCACGGGCGGGGGTACCGGCCGGGCCACCCGGCGTACCCGGTGCCGGTCGCCAGCAGGGAGCGGTGATGACCACGACGAACCCGGACGCCCCGGCCACCGAGCCGCCGGTGTCGGCGCTACCCGGCCGGATCCGGCAGTTGCGCTGGTCGACCTGGCGCGGTGTGTTGATCCGCAGCGGCCGCAACTACCTGCGGGACAACTGCACCGACTCGGCCGCCGCGCTCACCTACTACGGGGTGCTCGCGCTCTTCCCCTCCACCGTCGTGGTGGTCGCCCTGGTGGGGTTGGTCTCCGACGGGGAACGCACCGTCGACACCGTGCTCGACCTGGCCCGGGACGTCGGGGCGGGGTCGGTGGTGGCCAACGAGAACTTCGTCGGTGTGGTCCGGGGCGTGGTGGACCAGAACAGCTCGGCGGGCGTACTGCTCAGCTTCGGCCTGCTCGGCGCGCTCTGGTCGGCCTCGAACTTCATCGCATCGTTCACCCGCGCCTCGAACACCATCTACGGGGTGGCCGAGGGTCGGCCGGTGTGGAAGCTGCGGCCGCTCCAGCTCGGGTTGGCGGCGCTGTCGCTGATCCTGCTCGCCGCGGTCGCCGCCGGCCTGATCGTCAGCGGCCCGGTCGCGGACGCGGTCGGTGACCTGGTGGGCGCCGGGGACGCGGCCCGTACCGCCTGGTCGGTGGCGAAGTGGCCGGCGCTGGCGATGATCGCGATGCTGCTGATGTCGATGCTGTTCTGGGTGGCGCCGAACGTCCGCCAGCCCCGGTTCCGGTGGCTCACCCCCGGTGGGGCGGTGGCGCTGGTCACCTGGGCGTCGGGTTCCTTCGGCTTCGGCCTGTACGTGGCCAACTTCGGCTCGTACGACACCACCTACGGCAGCCTGGGCGCGGTGATCGCGTTCCTGGTCTGGCTCTACCTGTCCAATTCCGCCCTGCTGCTCGGCGTGCAGATCAACGCGGAGTTGCAACGCGGACGGCAGCTCCAGTCGGGTGCGAGCGACCCCGAGGGGCCCGTCCTGCCGCCACGGTCGCCGGCCGCTTCGTGACCCGGTGCCGGGTTTATCACCCACCCCGCCGGGTAGCGCAGGAGGCATGGAACGCGGCAGCAGCAAGCACGCACCGAGAGTCGACGACCAGATGGAGCAGGAGGTCAGCGGCCTGGTACAGGGGCCGGGGACCGGTGGCTCGCGGGTCGACGAGTTCCGGGTGCCGGAACCTGCGGGCGAGGACCAGCCGGAGGCGACCACCGTCGTCGGCGGCGAGAGTCGCAGCGGCACACCGCAGGGCATGACGTCCGAGGACGTGGAGGCCCGTAGCCAGCTGGGACGGTTCATCACGATGACCGCCCTGCCCGGGGACCGGGCGGCCCTGCTCGCCAACGCGCGGGAGAACGAGGCGCCGGCCGACCTGCTCGCCGAGTTGGAGCGCCTGCCGGAGGGCACCCGCTACCAGACGGTGTCCGAGGTCTGGGCCGCGCTCGGTCACAAGAACGAGACGACGCGCTGGTGAGGGCGGCCTGCTGCGGCAAGCCCCCGCACCGGCGCAGGAGAGGATCCTGATGAGTGGCGTAACCGAGCACGTCGACGTGGCCGTCCCGGTGCGGACGGCGTACGACCAGTGGACGCAGTTCGAGGAGTTCCCCCACTTCATGGAGGGCGTCGAAGAGGTCCGTCAACTCTCCGACACGCTCACCCACTGGACCGTGGAGATCGCCGGGGTCAAGCGCGAGTTCGACGCCGAGATCACCGAACAACTGCCCGACGAGCGGGTCGCCTGGCGCTCGACCGGCGGCACCCAGCACGCCGGGGTGGTCACCTTCCACCGGCTCGACGAGCAGAGCAGCCGGGTCAGCCTCCAACTGGAGTTCGACCCGCACGGTGTCCTGGAGCAGGCCGGCGACAAGCTCGGCGTGGTGGACCGCAGGGCAAAGGGTGACCTGCAACGATTCAAGCAGTTCATCGAGCGGCGCGGTCAGGAGACCGGCGCCTGGCGAGGCACCGTCGACCGCCCGCAGCCCTGATCCCTTCTCGCACCTTCCCGACGGCCGCCGCTCACCCGGCGGCCGTCGCCGTTGCCGGTGGCGACGGCGGTCTGCCGTTTGGCGGGTGCGGACGGGGGTAGGGCGAGGGTATGAGCGACGACAGGGTGTGGCGTGACGATGAACGGCTGCCGTTGGAGGAACTGGACCGGGCGGTCGCCCGGTCCACGCTCGACGGGCAGTCCGACGACGTGACCGGGAACGACGCCGGTGAGGAGGCCGCCTTCGGCCACGGCCCGGAGGCCGCCGACCGGGGTGTCCAGGTGCCCGGCACCGGCCGCGAGCCCACCGACCCCGACCGCGCCCACCGGCCCTCCACCACCGGCCGTACCGGCCCGGACACCCTCTGACAGCACCACCGGGTCACCGCCGTTCCGGACGGGGCAGGATTCGGACGGGTCGGGCAGAATCGGCCGTTCGGCTGACGGCAACACCGCGACAGCGCGCAAGACTTTCGGGATGCATCAGGGCTCCGGCTTCCTCTCCACGCGTCAACGCCGCCTGGCATGGCTCGGCTTCGTGCTCGCCGCCGCTCAGGCGCCCGTCTCCGCCCGGTTCTCCGAGGACAGCTCCTGGCTGTTCAGCCTCTGCGTCGCGCTGATGGTCGCGACTGTGATCATCGCTGACGACGCCGCGCGCCGCCGTCCGGCGGACGCCCGCTCGTCGGAGTAACCGCCTCAACCGGGTTCCTGCGGGCGGGCCTCGTGACCCGCTCGACCACGGGTACGACGCCGTTCCTTCATCTCCGCCTCGTACAGGTGCCGCCGGCCCCCGACCAGCTCGTCGCGGGCCGCCCGGTCCAGGTCACGGAAGAGCGCGTAGTACCCGTCGTCGAAGTCCTCGACGATCTGGAACGTCCAGCGACCCGCGATCACGTTCCGGCCCACCATCTCCTCGGCGATCCGGTCGGCGATCGTGCCGTGACCGGCCGCGCGGAACATCCGGACCGCCTCGTCCAGCATCAGGTCGGCGTGGCCGATGCGCTGGTGCATCGAATAGAGCTCGCCACGGGCGCGCTCCACACACTCCAGCGCCTCGCTGAGCTTGCCGAGCGCAGCGACCGTGTCGTCGCTCACACCGGCAGGTCGCCGGTGCTGCTCGTCGGGCGCGTCGCTGGTGTCCATTCGTGCCTCCCTGCTGCCGTCGCTGCCCGGATGGGGCGGTCGCGCCGGGTCCGGGCACCCGGCGCGACGACCGGCCGACCCCCTGACCAGCCGAGCGGCCGAGGGTGCCACCGGTCCGAGTTGGCTAGATTCGTTCCCCATGCGCGTGCCGTCGAACCGGGTTCGGACCCGGACCGCCGTCGAGGAGAACCGGTCCACGCTGATGGCGCTCGCCACCACCGTGGGTCTCGACGGGCTCGCCGCCGCCGGCGCCCTGCCCGGCCTGCTCACCATGGTCGACCAGCACGCTGCCGCGGTGCGGGACAGCCTGCACGGCGACCGTCGGCCGCTGACCGCCGCGGCGCTGGCCGGCTACGCCGAGGGGCTCCGTGCCGCCGCCGACGAGCACGGCTGGCAGCCGCCGACCGCCCCGGTCGAGTGGGCCGAGGCGGACTGGGTGCTGCTGCGGCTGCTCGCCGTCTGCGCGCTGACCGCCGCGCTGGACACTCCGACCCCGCAGCCGCCTCCGCTGTGACGCCGACGGGTGCCCGCCGTGCGGCGGACACCCGTCATGCTTCGCGTACGGTCACCGACCGAACTGCTGGGTCTCGTCACCCGGGTTGCCGGACTGGTACGTACCCCGTCCCCCCGACATCGAGGACTCCTGTCCCCGTGACATCGCCTGGGTACGCTCGGCGCCCGCCCGGTCGGCCATCTGCCGCTGCATGTCGCCGCGTCCGGACTGGGTGCCCTGCCGCTGTTCCCGGACGGCCCGCGACTCCTCCGCAATTCGGTGGAGCCAGCCGTCCCAGCGGTTCTGCATCGGCTTGACCAGACCACCGCCCACGCCGACGATCAGGATGCCGGCCACCGTGGCGAGCACCGCGATCAGGACCGGAGTGGTGACGGTGGTGGCGATGCCCACCTGGTTCAGCGCCGCGATCACGCCGAGCGCGATGATGAAGACCGCCGTCAGGTCGGCCAGCACCCGCCCGTACGACAGACCGCCCAGCGCACCGCTGACGAGGTCCCGTACCGCGTTGGCGATCGCCGCGGCGATGACCACGATGACGATCGCCACGAACGCCCGGGGCAGCCAGGCCACCACACCGCCGATCAGGTTGCTGATCGCGTTCGGACCCCAGACCCCGAAGGCGAACTGAAGCGTGAACAGCAGTACGGCGTAGTACGCCAGCCGCGCCAGGATGTCACTGGCGTCGTACCTGGTCCGTTCGAGCGCGCGCTTGATGCCGCCCCGTTCGACCGCGCGATCGAACCCCACCCGTTCCAGAACCGCATCAACGATCTTTAGTACGGCTCTCGCGATGAGCCATCCGACCACCAGGATCGCGATGAACGCGATGGCCCTCGGTACGAACAGCAGCACCGACCTCCACATGTCGGCCACAGCGTCACCGATGTCGACCTGCCTGGCCGCCAGGGTTTCCGGCATGATGTCCCTCCTGTCGCATGGACTAGCCCCGCGCGCTTACCCCAACGCCGGGACAGCACGCCGCGCAGGTCACCTACTTTTTCCCGACACATCCCGACAGAACGGCTCTGACCTGCCCTGATGTCCCGACCCGAAGCGCCGGGTGCATGATCGGAAACATCGGTCGAGGGGTCGGGCTAGGCTGCGGTCATGCCAGGAACGGTCGGGCGAGTCCCCACGCCAGCAGGTCAGGCGCCCCGCGCGCCGGTGCCGCGCGCCGCGACCGTCATCGGCCACCACGAGTGGGGCGAGACGGTGCTCGGCATCCGCGAGTCCTGGGACCCTGCGGTCCGCGCCGCCGTGGAGGTGGTGCTCGCCTCACCCGCACCGATGGCGCTGTACCTCGGCGACGAGTTGCTGCTGCTCTACAACGACGCGTACGCCGAGCTGATCGGTGACCGGCACCCGCAGGCCCTCGGACGGCCCGCCGCCGACGTCTTCACCCAGGTGTGGCGACTGCCCGGCGTCGGTGACGTGGTCGAGCGCACCTACCGCACCGGTGAGCCGTTCCTGGAGAAGGAGACGCCGCTCCCCCCGCACTCCGACGGACTCGACCCCGCCGTCTACATCTGGGCCTGCTCGACCGTCCGCGACAGCCGGGGCCGGATCGCCGGTGTGCTGTCGGTGGTCGCCGAGACCAACCCGGCGACGCGTCAGTTGCAGGGGCTGAGCGAGTTCGCCGCGGCGCTGTCCGGCACGCTGACGCTGGACGACGTGGCCCGGGTCGCGCTGCGGTACGCGCTCACCTCGTTCGACGCCGACCGGGTCTCGTTCGCCGTCGACGACGGGGGCGGTGCAAGCGGCTGGCGGCTGGCCCGCCGGGTCCGTGGCGAGATGGTGGACGAGTCGGACGAGCGGTTGCCCCCGCTGTGGCGGCGCGGACCGGCGGACTGGCCGGCCCCGGCGGCGCTCAGCGCGCGTACCGGGCAGCCGCATTTCGTCGTCGACGGCGAGCCGCTGCGCGACATCGCCGCCGACCGGCACGACCAGCGGGTCCGCGCGCTGGCGGCGGTGCCGCTGCGCGCCTCGGGGGTGCGGGGCGCGCTCACCGTCGGCTACCGCTCCTCGCACGCCTGGTCCGCGCCGGAACGGGCGTTGCTGGCCGCGTCGGCCGAGCTGCTCGGGCAGGCGACCGAACGCGCCCGCCGGTTCGAGACCCAGCACGGCACCGCCCAACTGCTCCAGCGCAGCATGTTGCCGGAGAACCTGCCCAGCCTGCCGCTGCTGCGGATCGCCGCCCGCTACGCCCCGGGCGTGGACGGCAACGCCGCCGGTGGCGACTTCTACGACGCGTTCGTGCTGCCCACCGGCGACCTTGGTGTGGTGCTCGGCGACGTGGCCGGGCACGACGTACAGGCCGCCGCCCGGATGGGACAGGTCCGCGCCGCGCTGCGGGCGCTGGCGCTCAACGACCCACGCCCCGACCATGTGCTCGCCGGGCTCGACCGCCTGGTGACCAGCCTCGGGTCCGAGACCGGCACGTACGAGCTGTTCGTGACCGTGGCGTTCGGCGTGATCGACGTGGCGCGGGGGCAGCTCACCCTGGCCAGCGCCGGTCATCCGGCGCCGCTGGTGCGGCGCTGCGCGCCCGAGGGCGCCCCCGGGGCGGAGTACGTCAACGTGCCGACCGGCGCACCACTGGGCATCGGTTACCACCCTGCCACCGGCACCGTCGCGTTCTCTCCCGGCGACACCCTGCTGTTGTTCAGCGACGGTGTGGTGGAGCGCCGACGGCAGGGGCTGTCGCACGGCCTCGCCCGCCTGGCGGAGTCGGTGGCCGCCGCACCCAGCGGTGACCCGAGGGCGTTGTGCGCCGCCGCCACGGCCTCGGTCCCCGGCGCCACCGAGGACGACGTCGCCGTGCTGGCCGTCGAGTACGCGCTGCGGCCGAGCCGGTCGGCGCGGATGGAGGTACCGGCCGAGCCGACCGCGCCGAGCCAGGTCCGACACTGGATGACCGCACTGCTCACCGATTGGCGGGTGGCCGAGTCGGTGATCGGCGCAGCGGTGCTCTGCACCAGCGAGTTGACCACCAACGCCCTGCTGCACGCCGGCACCGAGGCACTGGTCGAGATCGACCTCAGCCCGGAACGGCTGCTCGTCTCGGTCGCCGACTCCGGTTCCCGGGGCACCGTCACCCGGGCCCGCACCGACACGCTGAGCAGCCGGGGCCGGGGGTTGGGCCTGATCGAGGAGTTGAGCGACGCCTGGGGCACCGATCCCACCGTGCGCGGCTCGACGGTCTGGTTCGAGATCCTGCTCCCGCCCGGCTGACCGTCCCGACCGCCGGACCGTTGCGGTGCCGCGCGGTCAGGCCAGCCGCTGGACCAGGGCGCGGCCGAGGTCGCGGCCGGAGCGCCAGGCGGTCTGCACCCGGGACTCGCCGAAGGCGTCCCCGGCCAGCCCGATCCCGTCGCCGTCGAAGTGGAACCCGGTGCCGGAGTCGGAGATGGGCCGGGCGTACGTCCAGCGGTGCACGTGCACGTGCTCGGCCCGGTCGGGCAGCGCGAGCAGGTCGCGGACGGCCGCCTCGACGGCCGTCGCGGCACCTGTGGGCTGGGCGAGATGGTTGGCGGCGAACTCCGGCGTGGTGTGCGCGACCAGGATCGGCGCGCCGTCACCGCGGCGGTCGCCGTCGTCGCAGACCAGGCTCAGGAGCGGGTGGTCGTTGACGAAGGCGCCCCGGAAGTCGGCCCAGCGTCGGGTCGGGAAGCGCAGCACGGCGGCCAGGGTCGGTGCCCAGTTCTGCCGGCGTACCGCCTCGGTGGCGTCGGCCAGGGTCGGGGCGAGCAGGAGCGCCGCCTGCGGGCCCGGCATCGCCAGGACCGCCGCCGCGCACTCGGTGCCGTCCACCGACGGACCGGGTTCGACACCGAGCACCAGCCGGTTCACCACCACGGGCAGATCCCGGGCCAGGTGCTCGACCAACGACCGCAGCCCCCGGGGAGCCGCCCAGCGCATCGGCCCGGTGGCCTCGCGCCGCCCGGCTTCGTCGTAGGAGACGAAGGTGTCGGTCCACTCGCGGGCCAGTCCGGCGGTCTGCCAGTCGCGCACCACCTCGGCGAAGTCGGGATCGCTCACCGTCAGGTAGGCGGCGCCCAGGTCGGCGGGGCGGCCGTCGAACCGTTTGCTGGCCATCCGACCGCCGGCCACCCGACCGCGCTCGCGGATCTCCACCGGTACGCCGGCCCGCGCCAACTCCCCGGCGCACGCGACGCCCGCGATCCCGGCACCGACCACGACGGCACCCGTCCGATCCAGACCCATCCGATGATCGTATGCGGGACCTGGCCGCCATGGCGGAGACCGAACGGTCCCGTCGATCCTTCCGGATACTTCCGGAAGGTCTTCACAAGTTGGCAACCGGCCCGTACTTTGTCGGACATGTGGGAGCGCTTCCACGCACCGTCTTCGATGCATACGAGGAGCAGTCCATGAGAACCCGAGGCACGTACGCCGTGGTCGGCGCCGTCGCGACGGCGTTGACCGTGGCCGCCACCGTCGGCGTGGGCGCATGGCGTCCCGCGCCCGCAGCGGCCGCCGACTCCGTGTTCTACGTCGACCCGGACACCAGCGCCGCCCGCTGGGTCGCCGCCAACCCGAACGACTCCAGGACCGCCGTGATCCGGGACCGGATCGCGAACGTCCCGCAGGGCCGCTGGTTCACCACCACCAACACCTCGACCGTACGCGGCGAGGTGAACTCCTTCGTCACCGCCGCCGCCAACGCCGGCAAGATCCCGATCCTCGTCGTCTACAACATCCCGAACCGGGACTGCAGCAACCACAGCGCGGGCGGTGCCCCCAACCACACCGCCTACCGGCAGTGGGTGGACCAGGTCGCCGCCGGGCTCGGCGGTCGGCCCGCCACGATCATCCTGGAGCCCGACGTGCTCCCGATCATGACCAACTGCATGAACGCCGGCCAGCAGGCCGAGACCCGGGCCTCCATGGCGTACGCCGGCAAGGCGCTGAAGGCGGCCTCGCCAGCGGTGAAGGTCTACTTCGACATCGGCCACGGCGGATGGCTCTCGCCCAGCGAGGCGGCCGCCCGGCTGACCGCGGCGGACATCGCCAACAGTGCCGACGGCATCTCGGTGAACGTGTCGAACTACCGCCGCACCGCCGACGAGGTCTCGTACGCCAAGTCGATCATCGCGGCCACCGGAATCTCCCGGCTCAAGGCGGTCGTCGACACCAGCCGCAACGGCAACGGCCCGGCGGGCTCCGAGTGGTGCGACCCGCCGGGACGGGCCATCGGCACGCCGAGCACCACCGCCACCGGCGACTCGGCGATCGACGCGTTCCTCTGGGTGAAGCTGCCCGGTGAGGCCGACGGATGCATCGCCGGAGCCGGACAGTTCGTGCCGCAGCGGGCGTACGACCTGGCGATCGCGGCCGGTCCCCCGCCGACCACCACCCCGCCGACCACCACCCCGCCCACGACGACCCCGCCGACCACCACGCCCCCGACCACGACGCCGCCGACCACCACGCCGCCCACGACCAACCCACCCACCGGCGGCTGCACGGTGACGTTCACCCCGAACACCTGGACCGGCGGCTTCACCGCCGAGATCCGGGTCACCAACCGGGGTACGGCGATCAACGGTTGGACGGTCACCTTCAACGCCGGGTCGGGCGTCCGGCTCAGCAACGGCTGGAACGGCACCTGGAGCCAGTCCGGTGACCGGATCGAGGTCCGCAACGTCGCCTACAACGGCAGCGTGCCCAGCGGCGGCACGCTCAGCGTGGGCTTCCAGGGCACCTACACCGGCAGCAGCCTGCCGATGCCCAGCGGCTTCACCCTGAACGGCACCGCCTGCGCCTGATCGGCGCTCCTGCACCACACCGGGCCTTCGGGCCACCACCACAGACCGGGCCTCCGGCCAGCACCGCAGCAGCGGCGGCCGGAGGCCCGGTCGCCTGCGCCGTCGGTACCGGATCCACCGGGGGCGTTACCGCTCGCCCCGGACGGGAACGCGACTGGCGACGAAGGAGGAGACCCATGACCACACAGTCGAATCCCTCGGCGTGGCAACCCGGTGTGACCGGCGGCGGCACCCTCCCGTCCGGCCCCGGTGGCCGTACCGCGCCGCCCAGCGGCGACGGGCACGGCCCACCAGCCGGCCCGCCGACCGTGACGCTGGGTGCGTACCCGGACTATCCGTCCGCGCAACGCGTCGTGGACCATCTGGCCGACAACCGCTTCCCGGTGGAACGGACCGCCATCGTCGGCACCGACCTCACCCTGGTGGAGACGGTGCTGGGCCGGTTGACCACGGCCCGCGCGGCGCTGATCGGCGCCGGCACCGGCGCCTGGCTGGGGCTGTTCATCGGCCTGTTGTTCGGCATCTTCACGGTCGGCAACTGGCTGGCGGTGATCCTGGTCGGACTGGTCATCGGCGCCGTCTGGGGTGCCGTGTTCGGCGGCGTCGCGCACGCAATGACCGGCGGCAAGCGGGACTTCACCTCGGCCAGTTCGCTGCGTGCCAACCAGTACGCGGTCACCGTCGAGGCGGACGTGGCCGAGCAGGCCCGACAGCTCATGGGCCGGCTGCATCTGGGCGGTCGGTCGGCACAGCCGGCGAGCTGACACGCGTGAGGCCCACGGACGGGAACTCTCCTGCCCGTGGGCCGTTTCGCGTGGTCAGGGCCGTCGCCCTGACCGTCATACGACGAAGCCCCCGGCCACCGCCGAGGGCTTTCCGTGCTGTGCTGGATCAGGCGCGCTTCGCCAGCTTCACGAAGCTGCGCCACGCCACCGGGCCGAAGACCAGCGCCGGACCGGTCGGGTCCTTGGAGTCCCGCACACCGACGACGCCGGGAAGGTTGTCCGCGACCTCGACGCAGGCTCCGCCGTTGCTGCCGCTTTTGCTGCTCTTACGCCACCGTGCGCCGGTCATGTCCATGCTGCTGCCACTTTCCTCATGAGGGCTAGGGACTGCGCCCAGGGTAGGGCCTCTCCTACTATGCGCGCCCATCGGTGTTCGAGCGTAGCTATTTCGGCCGCATCGTCCGTGATATGCGCTTTGAGCTGGTCATCGACGTGCGCCATCCGCGTGCCGTCCGCCATTTCGGCGAGGATGAATGGGCCGCCCATTCCGAGATACATCGAGGTCTCGCCCGGCACCACGTGCACCTGAACGCATGGCAGTTCAGCACAGTTCGCAAGGTGTTCGCACTGCTCGCGCATCACGGTTCCGTCATGCCCGACCCGCCGCCGAAGTATCGCCTCGTCCAGCACGGCGACGACGAGCGGCGGGCGTGGCTTGTGGAGAATTGCCTGTCGATGCAACCGCGCCGCGACCAGTTCGTCGACCTCCCCGGGGCTAAGGTTGGACATGGACAGCGTGGCCCGCGCATACGCCTCAGTCTGGAATAGCCCTGGCACCCAGGCCAGCTCGAACCATCGCAGGGCTATCGCGTCGTTTTCGATGTCCGCCCAGCGGCGGAACCATGCCGGGCGACCCGCTTGCGTGTCTGAGGCCGTGGAATACGGCCGAGGCGCGCCCACCGCGCGGCAGTCTTCGGGTCAACCCCCACCTGAGCTGCAAGGCTCTCGGCGGTCTCACCGGCCTCGGCCATGGCTGCGACAACGGCTCGGTTCATGCTCGGATCCTCTCAGGACGTCCCGGGGGCACTGCCAATCCATTGCGCTACGCAGTGTGTTGGTCCGGCAACGGCGAGCAAGGTATCGGTGTACGGCATGGCGAGCCCGGGATCGGTAACCCGCTCGCTGTGCTGTCGGGGGTCGCCGTTGGGCGAGCACGCTACGGCGACCCCCTCCAACATCGACGGAGGAGGCACCGTGTCGAAGCCCGCGAATGCCGTACCCGCCTCGCGCTGGGGTGAGCCCGTTCCGCGTACCGGCCTCGCCGTCGGCGACGTGATCCGGGTGCCGGAGGACGCCTACGAGCCCGGCACGGGTGAGCTGACCCTGTACGTCGCCGAGGTGGTCGACCGGATCGAACGCGATGGCACCGTGTGGATCGAGGTGTACGGGCACGAGGTACAGGCCGACCGGACCCTCCGCCCTCGCCGCCGGTACGCCCAGGTCCGCCCGGACCTCGCGGACGTCCTCCCACACGCGGGTGGTGAGCGCGTGGAACGCAGCGGCGAGGACCTCCGTCTCCCCGGGCGTGTACCTCCTGACCCGGGAAGCGTCCCCGCAGTTCAGCACACCCGTCCTGGTGCGGGTCATCCGGAAGCTGGATCGGCCCACGTACGACGGGTGGGCGTGGGTGGACGTGTACCAACTCGACCGGCACGGGGACGCGACCGCCCGACGGGCGCTGTTCCTCAAGCCCGCCGGGATGCGACCGGTGCAGGTCCCACCCGTCCCGTACGCGCAGCGCTCCCGGCCGCGCTCCGCCACAAGGTCGCGACCGTGAGCAGACGGCACGAGGTGGGGCCGCCAGGTCGGCGGCACGATGACCGCCCGAGGGCGACGGGTCGTGTATCCGGTGCCGGCGAACGGGGTCCGCAGCCAGCACCAGCGCAGGTCCGGCCCGGTGACGGCACGTACCAGGTGCGGCACGCCGAGGCGCGGCCGCTCGGACGACCCCGGGACGTACCCACCGCGCACGCTCGGGCGGAGTCTCCAGCGAGCTACCGCACGCGCCGGGCCGGGTCGGTGGGCCGAGTCGGTGGCCCATCTGGCCACGCTGAGAACAAGCCGCCGCGCACCGTGACCGAACCGGGTGCGCGGCACGCGCGGTGCCGCCGACCGGGCCGAGTCACACCCCGAGTAGGACCGCCCGCCCCGGATGCCGCGGCCATTCCCCGGCCGCGCACCAGGGCGGGCTCTCACCGTGCAGACCTGTCAGGGTCGGTCACCCTGACCACCGGTGTGCGGCACCCGCTCCGCCGGGACGACCCCGAGCCGGCCGGCCTGGTAGTCCTCGAACGCCTGGATCAGCTCGTCCCGGCTGTTCATCACGAACGGGCCGTACTGGGCCACCGGCTCCCGGATCGGCTGCCCGCCCATGATGTACAGGTCCAGCGTCGGGGTGCGGCTGTCCTGCCGGGCGTTGGCCTTGAACCGCAGGGCGTCGCCCGGGCCGTGCACCGCGAGCTGCCCGGTGCGGACGCCGCGCCCGTTCGCGCCGACCGTGCCCCGGCCGCTCAGCACGTACACCAGGGCGTTGAAGTCCGGCCGCCAGGGCAGGTCGACCTGCGCGCCGGGCTCGACCGTCACGTGCGCGACGGTGATCGGCGTGTACGTCGACCCGGGCCCGGCGTGCCCGGCGATCTCACCGGCGATCACCCGGACCAGCGCACCGCCGTCCGGCGTGGTGACCAACGCCGCCTGGTTGCCCCGGATGTCCTGGTATTTCGGCGGGCTCATCTTGGCCACCTTGGGCAGGTTGACCCAGAGCTGGGTGCCGTGGAACAGCCCGCCGCTGACCACCAGGTGCTCCGGCGGCGCCTCGATGTGCAACAGGCCGCTACCGGCCGTCATCCACTGGGTGTCACCGTTGGTGATGGTGCCGCCGCCACCGTGGCTGTCCTGGTGGTCGAAGATCCCGTCGATGATGTACGTGACGGTCTCGAAGCCACGGTGCGGGTGCCAGCTGGTGCCCCGCGGCTCGCCCGGCGCGTACTCCACCTCGCCCATCTGGTCGAGGTGCAGGAACGGGTCCAGCTCGCTGGTGGGTACCCCGGCGAAGGCCCGGCGCACCGGGAAGCCCTCGCCCTCGAACCCGCTGGGTGCGGTGGCCAGCCGGCGGACCGGCCGGATCACGGCGGTGGACTCGTCGAGCTTCGGCAGCCGGGGCAGGACGAGGACGTTGTCGACGGTGATGGCAGGCATCGGAAGCTCCTTCAGCTCTCGCGGGGCGCGGTGCCGGCGGTGCCCTGCAACCGCTGGCCGAGTCGGGTGAAGACCGTGGTCAGGCAGGCGATCTCGGCGTCGTCGAGGTCGTCCATCAGATGGGTACGGACCGAGCGCAGATGATGCGGGGCGGCCTCGCGCAGCGCCAGCAGCCCGGCGGCGGTGAGCACCGCCTCGCTGCCCCGCCCGTCGGCCGGACAGGGCTGCCGGGCGACCAGGCCGCGTCGCTGCATGGACGAGACCTGGTAGGTCAGTCGGCTGGGCGAGAAGACCAGGCGACCGGCCAGCTCTCCCATCCGCAGCCGTTGCCCCGGGGCCTCGGCGAGCAGCACCAGCACGTGGTAGTCGGCGAAGCTCAGCTCGCTGGCGGCCCGCAGGTCGTCCTCCAGCCGGGTGAACAACCGCTGACTGGCCTCGATGTACGCCCGCCAGGCGGCGAGTCGCACCTCGCCCAGGCTCTCGGTCATGGTGCCACGGTAGCATGTATTCAAAATTTGAACAATGACGTCCGGGCTGGGCCGAACGGCAGGAAAGGCGGGAGTGCGGCTTGGTGATGATGGTTTGAAGCAGTGATCGGCGAGGCACTCCCCGTGACGCCCAGGCGGCTGTGTCAGACTGTGCCGTCGTGGAACTGACCGCCCTGGCCTGCTGCTGCGTCCCTGGCGAACCGCGGACGCGCCCGCCGTGCTGGCCGCGTGGCACGACCCGGCGATCGCGCAGTGGAATCCGCAGGGCGACGTGTTCGACCTCGACGCCGCCCGCCAGTGGGTGCGGTGGCGGGCCGACCGGTCGCAGGGCAACCACGTCTCGCTGGCGGGGCCAACCCGGCCTCCTGCCGGGTCGCCGAACGGGCCGGCTATCCGGTCGAGGGCACGCTGCGGGAGTCACACCGATACGGCGACGGCAGACGCTACGACGAACACCTGCACGCCCGCCTCGCCACCGACTGAGCTGCTCGGCGACGGCGCACCCGGGTCAGGAGACGGCGAATATGCCGGCCACGCCCAGCAGGACCATCACCAGTACGGCCAACAGCGCCCCCCGCTCGCTCTCCACCGCCTGCTCACGGTGCTCGGTCGCGGAGCTCGTCGTCTTGCCGTGCATGGTGCGGCCTCCTCGTTGCTCGGGCCGAAGCCAGGCACACGCCACCGGCACGGACGGCCAGCGGGGTGAACCCGATCCGGGGTGGTGAGGCCGGTGCGGCCTCAATGTGGCAGGCACGCTGACGCGCGCGACGATGTCGCCGGGCGCACCGGGACGTACCGGCCCGCGACTGGGTTACCCACCTGGACCAGGGAAAACCCGAAGGAAGCCCGGATTCTCAGCGGATGGGCGGCCGGGCGTGGACTCAGCCGAACGCGGGCAGCGGGACGGCCGGCGCGTCCGCCGCCCCCGGCTGCGGATCGCCGAGCAGGGTCAGCCCGCCCGGGTACGCGAAGGACGCCCGCGGGGCGTAGTAGCCGAAGCCGATGATGAGCGGGTTCTCCGGCCGCAGCACGTAGACCGGGTGGTCGGGGTCCAGGAACTCCACTGACTCGATCTCGAAGGAGGTGGCCGGCTCGGCCACCACCGGATAGATGCTGCTGAGCAGCCGGCCGTCCAGCGCGGTGACGTACCGGTGGTGGCCGTGGTACACGACGTGCCCGGTCTCGCCGGCCCGTACCCGGGCCCGGATCACCGGCACGCCGCCGATGCTGGTCTCGGCGACCAGGGCGTCGTCGTGCCCGGCGATGGTGGTCTCGCCGGGCAGGGCGGGCGCGCCCCGGCCGAGGGCGTACCGGCGGACCAGCTCGCTGGAGGTCACGTAATGGGTCCACCAGCCGCCCGGGGTGACCCCGTCGGGGGCGTCCACGCCGGCCAGGGTCACCCCGAGATAGGTCAGCGAGTACGCGCCGAAGCCGGAGGTCTGGCTCGCGTCGTCCACCACGTACTGGTTCATGAAGACCTGACCGCCCGGATGCGGACGCAGCCCGGCCGGGACGAGCGCCGCCACCGCGTCCGGATCCGCCGGAAGCCAGCTGAAGTACAGCGTCCGGCAGTTCACGACGAGTTGGGGCAGCGCGGGGTCGAGCACAACACCTCCGGTCGACAGTCCCTCGCGACGCTATGCCCAGTCCCGCCCACGGGACAACGACGGATAGGCGACAGTCATCAGACCGACCCCACCCGCCACTCCGCCGATCGGTGACACCACACCCCCATCCGGTGCGGGTGACGCGGTGGACGACCGAAGGGGGATCGTCTGAACCGGCCAGCCGAGATCGGGGATCGCCCTCCGATCCGGTGGCACTTGATCTACGAATGACCGCTTGAGACGGTTTCGTGACTGAAAATCGCTTAAGTACATCGTCCGTTCGGCTAGATTTCTGCGGCACGATCAGGTTAAGGTGACTCCCGAACGGACTAGCAGGCTCTTGACCAAAGCGTCACGTCTTTATCCGCGGACGAGGTGCAGGGAGGACCACCATGACCGCGCTCACCGAAACGGCGACCGCCCCGGCGCCCACGGCGCCCAAGCTGGACCCGAGGTCGCTCACCGACAGCGCCGCCGACCTGCTCAACGCGATGGCCGCGCTGCCGGCCGGGCACCCGTCCCGGGCCGCACTGCGTGACCGGGCGATCGAGGCCTGGCTGCCGCTGGCCAACCACCTCGCCCACCGCTACAGCGGGCGCGGCGAGCCCACCGATGATCTGGCCCAGACCGCCGCCGTCGGCCTGATCAAGGCCATCGACAAGTTCGACCCCACCCGGGGTGTCGACTTCGCCGGTTACGCGATCCCCACCATCATCGGCGAGCTCAAGCGACACTTCCGTGACCGCACCTGGGACATCCGGGTCCCCCGCCGGCTCCAGGAGTTGCGGCTGGCCATCTCCGACGCCAACAGCTCGCTGTTGCAGACCCTGGGTCGCTCGCCGACGGTCGCCGACATCGCCAGCCACCTCAACCTCACCGAGGAAGAGGTCCTGGAGGGCCTGGAGGGTGCCCGCGCCTACAACGCGGTGTCGCTGTCCACCCCGACCGGGGACGGCGACCGGGCGACCGAGCTGGGCGACATGCTCGGCGGCGAGGACAGCGAGTTCGAGCTGGCCGAGCTGCGGGTGGCCCTCGGGCCGGCGCTGGCCACGCTGGACGAGCGTGAGCAGAAGATCCTCACGCTGCGCTTCTACGGCAACCTCACGCAGTCGCAGATCGCCGAGCAGATCGGCGTCTCGCAGATGCACGTGTCCCGGCTGCTGGCCCGGGCCCTGACGAAGCTGCGGGGGCAGCTCGACGGTACGTACTAAGAGGGGGTGGCGACGGTGGCCGGGCCTGCGAGGACCCGGCCACCGTCGTGTCCGCACCACCACCTCGGCCCGTCGGCCCACGGGCCGGCGCCCGCGTCGGCCGAGCCGGCAGCGGCGGACGACTCAGGTGGCGGACGGCTCCCGCCACATCGGCCAGAACGGCGTGCCGTCGGGCAGCCGGAACGGCTCCGACACCCGGTATCCGTGCCGCGCGTAGAGGTCGCGGCCGATCTCGCTGCTCGCCTCCAGGTAGGCCGGCATACCGCTGGCGTCCAGTCGGGCGTGGTGATGCCGCAGCAGCGCCGAACCGACACCCTGCCCCTGGCGATCCCGCCGAACGGCCAGCAGCGCCAGGTGGTGGTGGTCCCGGTGCGGATGGTGGGCGGCGAACAACTCGTCCAGGTGCACGAAGCGCGGGGTCCACTCCCCGCAGGCGGCGGCCAGCCGGGCGTCGTAGTCCTCCGGCGGTGGCAGCGGCTCACCGACCGACGGCAGCCAGACCGCCACGCCGGCCCGGTCCGCCGTACCGAAGACCACCCCGTGCCGCATCGCGTGCGCCACGATGATCTCGAAGTTCCCGGCCAGCACCGCCTCCCGCTTGGCCTCGTCCGGGACCAGCCACCGGGTGGCGTCGAGGACCAGGAAGGACTCGGCGATGCGCTCGGCCACCCAACGGCTGTCAGCCAGGCCGAGGCGGTCGATCGTCGTCCCGGTCATCGCCGCGCCTCCGCCTCGACCGGCGACGGCGGCGCCACGACCGCGGCGGCGCTCTCCGCCCCCAGGCCGATCCGGGCGTACGTGTCGGGCCGGCTGCCGCGCAACGTCAGTCCCCACAGCGCACCCAGCAGCGCGGCCACCGGATACACCGCCGGGAAGGCCCAGCGCAGCGGGGAGTCGGGCTCGACGCCGAGCAGGTTGGCGAAGTTCTGCACCGCCAGCACGATGATGGCGGCCAGCGCGATCGCCGCGATCCCGGGTGCGATCAGCCGTCGCCAGATCGTCTCCGGCTCGGCGCTGCGGGCGAAGTAGACGATGATGGCGACCGCGGTGGTCGCGATCAGCAGCAACACGCCGAAGCCACCGCTGGCGCCCAGCCAGAAGAACAGTTGCAGGACCGGATCCCAGCCGTTGAGCGCGTACAGCAGGATCACCACCAGGCCGAGCGCGCTCTGCGCCAGCGAGGCGGCCTGCGGGGCGCCGGTCGTGGGCGACGTGCGCCCGAACACCGCCGGCAGCACCCGCTCGCGGCCCAACGCGAAGGCGTACCGCGCGGTGGTGTTGTGGAACGAGATCATCGCGGCCAGCACGGAGGTCAGGAAGAGCGCCTGGCCGATGGTGAGGACGGTGTCGCCCAGGTGCGCGCCGGCCAGGTTGAAGATCAGCTCGACGCTCTGGGCGCCGGCCTCCTCGACGATCCGGTCCGGGCCGACCGCCACCGTCATGCTCCACGACGACAGGGCGTAGACCACCGCGATGATCGCCACCGAGAGGTAGGTGGCCATCGGCACGGTCCGCTGCGGGTCCTTGCTCTCCTCGCTGAACACCACCGACGCCTCGAAGCCGACGAAACCGAGGATGGCCAGCACCAGCACCGCGCCCAGGCCGGGCACGAAGAAGTTGTCCGGCGAGAACGCCGCGAAGCTGACGCTGCCGCCCGCCGGGTTGCCCAGCTGACCGAGGTCGAACAGTACGATGACGGCGATCTCGGCGCAGAGCAGCGCGGCCAGCACCATGCCGTTGATGTCCACCCGGAGCAGCCCGAGCAGACCCACCAGCGCCCAGGCCAGCAGCGCCACGATCCACCACTGTGGCGTCACCCCGAACAGCCGGTCGAGCACCGGTGCCGCCGCCGCGCCGATGGTGCCGTAGAGCCCGACCTGGAGGGCGTTGTACGCGATCAGCGCCACCCAGGCCGCGCCCACCCCGGCCGGGCGACCCAGCCCCCGGGCCACGTACGCGTAGAAGGCGCCGGCGTTGGCCATCCGGCGGGCCATCGCCACGTAGCCGGCGGAGAACAGCGCCAGCACGGCGGCGACCGCCAGGAAGGCCAGCGGGACACCGAGCACCCCGACGACCCCGTATCCGGTGGTGACCACCCCGGCGACCACGGTCAGCGGCGCTGCCGCGGAGAGCACGAAGAAGACCACCGAGGGCACCCCGAGGCGGCCACGGGCCAGCGCCTCGGAGACGTTGCTCGGTCGTTCGGGTGTCGCTGTCGAAGACATGACTGCTCCGGATGTCAGGGAGAGGAAGGGGAGGTACCGGCTCAGGGGATGCCGCGCAGCACGGCCGCACCCACGGCGGCCTCGGTCTGTCCGACGAGTTCCTTCAGCGGAGCCGGCAGGGCCGGGATGATCAGATTCAGCCGGTGGTGGGCACGCGGACCCGCGCTCCACAACACCTCGCGGGTCAGGCCGGCAGCCGCGATCAGCCCGAGCAGCAGCGCGTCGGGCACGTTGGGCGGTTCCGCACGTTCCAGTGCCGCGCGCAGTCGGGTGGCCGGCCAGGCCGCGACGTTGAGGTCCGTCGGCACGTACGTGACGCTGGTCCGCAGCAGTCGGCGCGTCTCCTGCCGGCGCAGCACCCCGGCGCGCGCCAGCCGCTCGCCCACCGAGGTCACCGCCGTCTGGGCGAGGAAGCTCAACCAGGTACGCACCGCCTGGTGCTGGTGCTCACCGACCAACTGGTCCAGCACGGTGTGCGCCAACGCGTCGGCAGGTGGACGCTGGTCGACCACAGTGACCTGACCGGCGGCGAGCGTCACGTGTCCATAGAGGACCAGTTCGCCGAGCAGGCCGGCGGCCAGGCCGAAGCTGGCGGCGGCCGGATGCAGCTTGGCCTTGCCCCGGGTGTCGTTATGGGCGATCAGAAAGAACTCGTCGGCGATGAGCACGCGTCCCCCCTGGCCGGCCGTCCATAGCGATCGCTAACCGCAGGCAAGAATGCACCGAGCGCAACCGCAACGCAACTCCCGTTTTCGGCAGTTGCACTCCGTGCTGACGCGACCTGCGATTCTTTCCGTGACAGACTCGGAGGGTGACCGCGAGCCCCACTGTCCGCCGGCGCCGCATCGCCCGGGAACTCCGCCAGTTGCGCGAACGCGCCGGAATGACCCTGGACGTCGCCGCCCGGCAACTAAACATGTCCAAGAGCAACCTCTCCCGCATCGAGAACGCCCAGATCGGCATCAAGCCGCGCGACGTCCGGGCCGCGCTGGCGCTGTACCAGGTGACCGGGAACGACGCCGAAGCGCTCATCGAGATCGCCCGAGGCGCCCAGCAACGGGGCTGGTGGCAGCACTACAGCGACGTCCTGCCCGAGTGGTTCGAGTTCTACGTAGGACTGGAAGCCGAGGCTGCCACCCTGCGCACGTACGAGGCGGAGGCGGTGCCGGGGCTGTTGCAGACCGAGGCGTACGCACGGGAGGTCTACCGACTCACCGCGGGCGAGGACGACATCGACCGCAAGGTGGCCGCCCGGCTACGCCGACAGGACGTGCTGCGCAGCGACGAACCGGTCGAACTGTCAGTGGTGCTGAACGAGGCGGTGCTGCTACGCCCCGTGAGCGAACGGTCGGTCATGGCGGAGCAACTCGCCCACCTGGAAGCCGCCACACAGCTACCCAACGTGACGATCCAGGTACTTCCATTCGCGGCCGGGGGCCACCCGGCGATGAACTCGCCGTACGTGATCCTCACCTTCGCCGACGCCGCCGACGCAGCCGTGGTTTACCTGGAAAACCTCACGACAGGTCTGGCACTGGAGGAGGTCGCGCAGGTGCGCTCGTATAGCCTTGTGCACGAGAGGCTGCGGCGTCTGGCGCTTGATCCAGCGTCGTCTTTGGTGCGCCTGAAGGAAGCTTCTCGCTACTTTACGTGACCGTTCGGCGCGGTCACGGTCGGTATCGACGAAGGGATCGCGATGACCGCGCTCGACCTGTCCCTGGCTGACTGGCGCATCAGTACGCGCAGCGTGGGCAACGGCAACTGCGTCGAGGTCGCCGTCGTCGACGGTCAGGTGGCGGTGCGGGACAGCAAGGACCGCCCCGGCCCCGTGCTGACCTTCCCGTCTTCGGCCTGGCACGCCTTCGTCACCGGCGTCGACGAGGTCCGCGCCGGCTGATCCGCCGCCTCGCCGGGCACATCGAGGCGGGGCCGTCAGCCGGTGCGAGACCGGTCGTGCTCACCGACATACCGCTCGTCCGCCGTGGCCCACGCTGCGGCCACGTGCGCGGGCAGAGCTGGCTGCACAAGCAGCCGCGCAACGTCCAACGGCGCGGTCCACGAACTTCGGCCCGATTCCAGGGCCACGACCATCGAGTACGGCCAGCCCGGGATCATGACGGTCTGATCCTTGCCACGTCCGTAGGTGTGACGCAGGATCCGCTGCGGTGAGGTATGCGCGTCCGACCGCAACCAGCAGGTGATGTCGACCGCCAGGACCAGACGACCATCAGCCGCCCGTGGCAACGGCACCGCCGCGAGAGCAGTGCGTTACCGGTCGATGTCCAGCCGCCCGCAGGCCAGGGCGTCATACAACGCCCCGTGACCCCGACGATGCTCACCCACCAGCGACAACTCCACCAACAATCCGGGACCGCTGCTCCTCGTCGAGCGACTCCCAGATGGCCAGGGCGCGCTGTAGCGCCTTTGGCTCACCCAGTCCTGCTGCGCCTACCCGGTACCGGTCTGGCAGGCCGTCACCTCGGGCCGCGACAGCCATTAGGTAGGTGACGTACGCCTCCAGACCAAGCAGCCCGGCGGCGTAGTCGGCATAGAGGGGTCAACCCAGGGCGGTTGCAAGTTCCGGGGTCGTGCGGCTGGTCGGGTTGTGACGGGTTGGGGTGTATGGCAGGGCAGGCACGAGCGCGCCCTGACCGATTCGGAGTTCGTGGATCAGGTCCGGGACGCGCTGACCAGCGCGCCGGTGGTGCACGCCGACGAGTCCGGGCTGCGGGTCGCAGGCAAGCTGCACTGGGTGCACGTGGCCACCACCGGGAAGCACACGCTGGTCTGGGCGCACCCGAGACGCGGTCGGGCCGGGATCGACGCCGGGCAGGTGATGGCCTCGATGGCCGGGATCGCTGTGCGCGACGCGTGGGCGCCGTACGACATCTACACCCCGGCCGCCCACCAGTTGTGCTGCGCGCACCTGCTACGCGAGCTTACCGCCGCCGGCGAACGGGTGCCGGGGGCGGTGTGGCCCGGTCAGGCAGCCGACGCGCTCCTGCGGCTCAAGACCGCCGCGGACACCGCCCGCGCCCACGCGGCGTCCGGCATCGACCCGGACCTGCTGGCCGAGCAGACCGGACTGTTCCGCCAGGCCGCCTTGGTCGCGGTCAAGGACCACCAGCACGAGAAGTCGAAGACCGGCCGGAAACTGACCGCGCTCGGCCGGCGAATGCGCGACCGCATCGACGACTGCCTGCGGTTCGCGGTCGACCTGCGGTCCCCGTTCGACAACAACGCCCGGTGACCCGAACGAAGGTCCACCAGGGACAAACAGATGAGGTGTCGACACCGGCAAGACCACCCTCGCCCCGCTCGCGGTGGCCGATGCGGTCACCGATCGCGTGGTCGTCGCCCACGCGGCGGACTGGCTCGGACCCAAGATGGTCGGTGCCTGCCGCGGGGCCGGTCTGGCCCGGGTCGACGTGGCCGGCGTACCGCACCGGCTGGTGCCCTGGTCGGCGGTCCGAGCGCGGCTGCGGGTCAGGGCTCGTCGACCACGTCCGCGATGACCACGGTGATGTTGTCCGGGCCACCGGCGCGCAACGCCAGATCGATGAGCTTACGGGCGCACACCTCCCGCTCCGGGTGGGCGGCGAGCACCTCGGCCAGGGTCTCGGCTCGGACGACGTTGGACAGTCCGTCGCTGCACAGCAGCCAACGGTCGCCGTGGCGGGGCAGCATCGTCGCGTAGGTCGGGGAGACCTCGTCGCCCTGCAGGGCCTGCGTGACCACGGCCCGGCGGGGGTGGCTGCCGGCCTGGTCCGGTGTGATCACCCCCTGCTCGACGAGCATCTGCACGAACGTGTCGTCCCGGGTGATCTGCTTGAGCACGCCGTCGCGGAACAGGTATGCCCGGGAGTCGCCGACGTGGGCCAGCGCCAGGCAGCTACCGGTACGCGCGAAGAGCAGCGCGGTCAGGGTCGTGCCCATCCCCTGCCGCTGCGGGTCCTCGGTGACCGCCTGGCGGATCCGGGTGGTGGCCAGCGCAATGCCGTCCTGCAACGCGGCGACGAGTGCGTCCTCGGGTATCTCCCCGTCCAGCGGCGCCACCGCCTCGATGGCGATGGCGCTGGCCAGGTCACCCGCGGCCATCCCGCCCATGCCGTCGGCGACGGCCACCAGCCAGGTCCCGGCGTGCAACGCGTCCTGGTTGCCGCTGCGGATCAGCCCACGGTCGCTCGTCCCCGCGGAACGCAGCTTCAGGGTCATGAGACGCAGCCTGCCAGGAATAGTGCGTCGTTGTCTCTAGGAGATCAGGACGACCGGGCGTGGCGCGGCGAATCTCACGGGCTGACGCCCCCGATTTTCATCGGGCAGGATCGATTGACAGCGTCCGCCCGCCCTGGAAACATGCCCGATACCTGGGAGCGCTCCCAACTGTTACACACCCGCCCACCACCATTCCGTCCCGTTCGTCGGAAGGAATCTCCGTGACGCCATCCCGACGTCGCCTCGCGGTGCTCGCCGCAGCTACCACCGTGGCGCTGGCCGGCGCGAGCGCCGGCACGGCCCACGCCGATCCCCCGGCCGAGGCCCCCGAACAGATCACCAACGGCGATTTCAGCTCCGGCGTGTCGCCGTGGTTCTCCTACGGCACCGGCCCGCTCGGGGTGACGGACGGCCAGCTCTGCGCCACCGTCTCCGGCGGACTGGCCAACCCCTGGGACGCCGGCATCGGCCAGGACTCGGTGGCACTGGTCGCCGGTGCCGAGTACACCCTCGGCTTCGACGTCACCGCCACCCCCGGCAACGCCGTCACCGCCGTGCTGCAGCTGGGCAACGCCCCCTACACCGGCTACTACTCCGTGACCGCCGCCGCCACCCCCACCCAACAGCGGATCGAACGGACCTTCGTGGCACCCGAGGACGACGACCGCGCCCAGCTCATCTTCCAGGTCGGCGGCGCCGCCGAGGAGCAGACCGTCTGCCTGGACAACGTCTCGCTGCGCGGCGGCAACCCGCCCGAGCCGTACGTGCCGGACACCGGCCCCCGGGTCCGCGTCAACCAGGTCGGCTACCTGCCCGGCGGCCCGAAGAACGCCACCGTCGTCACCGACGCCACCGAGGCCCTGCCCTGGCAGCTACGCGCCGCCTCCGGCACCGTGGTCGCCAGCGGCACCACCACCCCGCGCGGCGTCGACCCGGCGTCGGCGCAGAACGTGCACTCCGTCGACTTCTCCGGGTACCGCACCCCCGGGCAGGGCCTGACGCTCGCCGTGGACGGCGAGGCGAGCCACCCGTTCGACATCTCCGGCGCGCTCTACGAGCAGCTGCGCTCCGACGCGTTGCAGTTCTTCTACATCCAGCGCAGCGGCATCGCCATCGACGGCGACCTGGTCGGCGAGGAGTACGCCCGCCCCGCCGGTCACCTGGGCATCGCACCGAACCAGGGCGACACCGACGTGCCCTGCCAGGCCGGTGTCTGCGACTACCGGCTCGACGTGCGCGGCGGCTGGTACGACGCCGGCGACCACGGCAAGTACGTCGTGAACGGCGGCATAGCCACCTACCAGCTGCTGAGTACCTTCGAGCGGACCAAGAACGCCGCCACCGCCGGATTCGGCGCCGCCCTCGGTGACGGCACGCTGCGGCTGCCCGAGCGCGACAACGGGGTGCCCGACATCCTCGACGAGGCCCGCTGGGAGCTGGAGTTCCTGCTGCGGATGCAGGTGCCGGCCGGCAAGCCGCTGGCCGGGATGGCCCACCACAAGATCCACGACCGGACCTGGACCGGCCTGCCGTTGCAGCCCGAGGACGACCCGGAGCCGCGCGAGCTGCACCCGCCGTCCACCGCCGCCACGCTCAACCTGGCCGCCGTGGCCGCGCAGTGCGCCCGGCTGTTCGCCCCCTACGACGCCGCGTTCGCCACGCGCTGCGGCAACGCGGCCAGGACCGCGTACGCGGCGGCCAAGGCCAACCCGACCCGGTACGCCAGCCCGGCGGACAGCGTCGGCGGCGGACCGTACGACGACAGCGACGTCACCGACGAGTTCTACTGGGCCGCCGTGGAGCTGTACCTGACCACCGGCGAGCGGGCGTACCTGACCGACCTGACCGCGTCGCCGCACCACACCGGCGACGTCTTCGACGACCGGGGCTTCGGCTGGCAGAGCGTCGCCGCGCTGGGCCGCCTCGACCTGGCCACCGTGCCGAACGGGCTGCCCGCCGCCGACCTGGCCCGGGCCCGCGCCTCGGTCACCACCGCCGCCGACGGGTACCTCGCCGAGATCCAGCGGCAGGCGTACGGGCTGCCCATGCCCGGTGACGCCGGCAGCTACTTCTGGGGCGGCAACAGCAACGTGATCAACAACGCGATCGTGCTGGCCACCGCGTTCGACCTGACCCGCGAGGCAAAGTACCGGGACGGGGCGGTGCAGGCGATGGACTACATCTTCGGCCGCAACGCGCTGAACATCTCGTACGTGACCGGGTGGGGTGAGCACGCGGCGGAGAACCAGCACAGCCGCATCTTCGGCCACCAGCTCGACCCGTCCATGCCCAAGCCACCGGCCGGCTCGCTGGCCGGCGGCCCGAACGCCGCCCTTCAGGACCCATTCGTGGAGCAACTGCTGGCCGGTTGCGCGCCGATGTTCTGCTTCGTCGACGACATCGCCTCGTACTCCACCAACGAGGTCGCCATCAACTGGAACTCGGCGCTGACCTGGATCTCCTCGTTCCTGGCCGACCAGGGGGACGCCTCGGCCGTGCCGGCGCCCACCTGCTCGGTGTCCTACACCAACTACGGCTTCTGGCAGGGCGGCACCGGCTTCACCGCCCAGGTGGCCATCCGCAACACCGGCACCAGCGCGGTGCACGGCTGGACCGCCCGCTTCGCCTTCACCGGTGACGCCAAGGTCCGGGAAGCCTGGATGGCGAACGTGACGCAGGCCGGCGCCACGGTGACCGCCAGGAACGAGTCGTACAACGCCCGGATCAACCCGGGCGCCACGGTGACCTTCGGCTTCAACGCCACCACCGGCCCCGGGGCCAACCCCAACCCCGCCCTGGTCACCGTCAACGGCTCACCCTGCACCGTCTCCTGAACCCCGGGTGGGGGGCCGTCGGCGACCGCCCCACCCCACCCCACCACCCGGCCCCCACCCTTCCTCAGTTGATCAAGAAGTTTGGGTCCCGGTCCACGCTGGATCGGGGCCCGAACTTCTTGATCGTCGCGTGGCAGCATGGCCGGTATGACGGAGATCGTGGTGCGGCGGGGCGGGGTGGCGGGACAGCCGGTCGGCGCACTGGTGGTGGGCGGCGCCACCGAGTACGTGCCACCCGCCACCGAGCCCGAGCTGTAGGTGAACCTGCTGGTCACCGACCGGGCGTACGCCGGGGCCGGGATCGGTGGCCGGTTGCTGGCGCACGCCGCCGAGCTGGCCCGGGAACGCGGTGTCGGGCTGCTGCGGGTGGACTGTTACGCGGGCGACGACGGCGCGCTGGTGCGCTGGTACGAACGGCAGGGCTTCACCGCCACCGACCCGTTCACGGTGCCCCGACCGGACGGCGCACAGTGGCCGGGGCAGGTGCTGACCCGCCGTCTCGACTGAGTCGTCCCCGCCGCCCTGCGGCTCGCCCTCGATCGGGGCCGGAGTGGATCAGCCGGCCTGGCCGCGGAGCTTCGGCAGCACCCGATCGCCGAACGCGTCCAGGAACGGCCGCTGCTCCTGCCCGACGTGGTGCAGCGCGATCTGGTCGAAGCCGAGGTCGATGTACTCCTCCAACCAGCCCACGTGCCGGCCCAGGTCGGCGGAGATGTTGACCACCTCGGCGAGGCGGCTCATCGGCACCTCGGCGGAGACCACGTCGAAGTGTTCCGGGGTGTCCAGGTCCCAGCAGACCGGCGGGGCGAAGACGTTGCTGCGCCACTGGTCGTACGCGAGCGCCTCGGCGTCGGCCTGGTCGGGCGCCCAACTCAGGTGCACCTGGAGATGCACCGGCCCGCGCCCGCCGGCCTCCCGGTACGCCTCGATCATCCGGCGCAGGTGCTCGACCGGCGCGTTGACGGTGATCAGGCCGTCCGCCCACTCGGCGCACCAGCGCGCGGTCTCGACGCTGACCGCCGCGCCGACCAGGGCCGGCGGTTGCTCGGGGCGGCTCCACAGTCGAGCCCGGTCCACGCGTACCAGGCCGTCGTGGCTGACCTCCTCACCGGCGAGCAGCGCGCGGATGACGTCGACGCACTCACGCAGCCGGGCGTTGCGGACGTCCTTGCGCGGCCAGACCTCGCCGGTGATGTGCTCGTTGGCGGCCTCACCGGAGCCGAGGGCGGCCCAGAACCTCCCCGGGTACATCGCACCGAGGGTGCCGATCGCCTGGGCGATGATCGCCGGGTGGTAGCGCTGCCCGGGCGCGTTGACGACCCCGAAGGACAGGTCGGTGGCCTGGAGCGCGGAGCCGAGCCAGGACCAGGCGTATCCGGAGTGGCCCTGGCGCTCGCTCCACGGCGCGAAGTGGTCGGAGCACATAGCCGCGTCGAAGCCGACCCGCTCGGCGTGGATCACCGCTTCCAGCAGCGCGCGCGGGTGGATCTGCTCGTGAGAGGCGTGGAAGCCGATCGCCGTCATGCCGGCGTTCCCTACCCACGCCGGGCCGGATGTAAGCAGGGGTCCCCTGCTAACGCCTGGTGTATAGGAAGGGCCCCCTCCTTACACCCGGGGCACACCGGCGGTGCCGGCTACTCGGCGTGCGCGCCGGCACCGGCGGTGGCCGCGCCCTCGCCGACCCAGACGGTCTTGACGTTGCAGAACTCGTGCATGCCCTGCGCCGACAACTCCCGGCCGTAGCCGGAGTTCTTCACCCCACCGAAGGGCAGCTCCGGGTACGAGGTGGTCATGCCGTTGACGAAGACGGCCCCCGCGTCCAGGTCGGTGGCGAAGCGCTCCTGCTCCTGCGCGTCACGCGTCCAGGCGTTCGAGCCGAGCCCGTACGAGGTGCCGTTGGCCACCTCGATCGCCTCGTCGTACGACGAGACCCGGTACAGCCCGGCGACCGGCCCGAACACCTCCTCGCTCCACATCCGCATGTCCGGCCGCAGGTCGGTGACCACGGTCGGCGGATAGAACCAGCCGTCACCGGTCGGCTTCTCACCGCCGCAGAGCACGGTGGCTCCCTTGTCGACAGCGTCGCGTACCTGGGCGTCGACCTCGTCGCGACCCCGCTCGGAGGCGAGCGGGCCGACGTCGGTGTCGCCGTCCATCGGGTCACCGACCCGCAACGCCGACATCCGGTGCGCGAACGCCTCGGCGAACACGTCGTACACGTCGGCGTGCACGATGAACCGCTTGGCCGCGATGCAGGACTGGCCGTTGTTCTGGCAGCGGGCGGTGGTGGCCACCTCGGCGGCGAGTTCCACGTCGGCCGAGGGCATCACCACGAAGGGGTCGCTGCCGCCCAGTTCCAGCACGGTCTTCTTGAGTTCCCGACCGGCGATCTGGGCGATCGAGCGGCCAGCGGGCTCGCTGCCGGTGAGCGTGGCGGCCCGCACCCGGGGGTCGCTCAGGATCCGGTTGACGGCGTCGGAGCCGACCAGCAGCGTGGTGAAGGCCCCCTCGGGGAAGCCGGCCCGGCGGAACACGTTCTCCAACAGCAGCGCGGTCTGCGGCACGTTGGAGGCGTGTTTGAGCAACCCGGTGTTGCCGGCCATCAACGCCGGTGCGGCGAACCGGACGACCTGCCAGAGCGGGAAGTTCCACGGCATCACCGCCAACACCGGCCCGATCGGCTGGTAGCGGACGAACGCCCGGGTCGCGGAGACCGCCGACGCGTCGGCCGGGCGGTCGGCCAGGAACTCGGCGGCGTGCCGGGCGTAGAACCGGCAGGCGGCGGCACACTTGGTCACCTCGGCCTTTGACGCGGCGAAGGTCTTGCCCATCTCGGTGGTCATCAGCCGGGCGATCTCGTCCCGCTCCGCGTCCAGCAGGTCCGCCGCCGCCTCCAGCCACCGACCGCGCTGCGCGATCGAGGTCGACCGCAGGTCCCGGTACGCCAGATCGGTCCGCTCGATCGCCGCGTCGACCTGCGCGTCGGACATCGCCTCGTACGTCTTGAGCACCTGTCCGGTCCGGGGGTCGGTGGTGGCGATGGACATCAGGACTTCTCCCGTCACTCGAAGAGCGAGTGCCGTACACCGGGTTCCTCGCGACGGCGGGCGGCACGACGACGTTGGATGACGGCCAGGTCGACGACGGCGATCACCGCGAAGACGACGCAGACCACACCCAACCAGGCCACGTCGGCACGGAACGCCAGCACCGCGAAGACGACCATGCTGACGAGCCCGAAGCCGGCCAGCACGAGCCTCAGGTTGAGCGCGCTGTACGCGTGGCCGACCGTGCCTCGGGCACGTCGGGGCTGTGATCGGGTCATCGTCCCCACCTACCCGGCCGGGCCGACGCTAACCGTCGTCGCTGGTTCCGGTGGTGCGTTGCGTGACATCGACGGCCCGCGACGGCCGGGCTGCACGGCCACCGGGTCCCGTAGCGCATAGCACGTAGCTTCGGGCCACCGCAGGCATCTGCCGCATCTCCGACACCAGCACGGGAGCACCGCCCACGCCACGCGTAGAGTCACCATGCTGTTGCTGTGTGCTGTGAGGCTGGGGAACTCATGCCTAAACGCTGGACCACCGCCGTGGTCAGCCTGCTCGCACTGGTCGCGCTCGCCTGCGAGGCCGGCGCGGAACCGACACCACGGCCCAGCGACGGTGGCACACCCCGGCCCGGCTCGCCCAAGGTTGTCGCGGCACTCGGCGACTCGATCACCACCGGCTTCGGCTCCTGCCTGGTCCTGACCTCGTGCGAGCGCAACTCCTGGTCCACCGGGGACGGCCTGCGGGTGGACAGCCACTACCACCGACTGGTGGACCGCAACCCCAGGCTGCGCGGCAACGCCCACAACCACGCCCGTCCGGGCGCGCGGGCCGCCGCGCTGGCCGGGCAGGCCGAGCGGGCGGTACGCGACCGCGCCGACTACGTGACCGTGCTGATCGGCGCCAACGACGCCTGCCGGGGCACGATCGACGCGATGACCCCGGTGAAGGAGTTCCGGGCCGAGATCGACCGGGGGCTGCGGGTGCTGCGCGAGGGCCGCCCGAAGGCACGGGTGCTGGTGGTCAGCATTCCGGACCTGTACCGGCTCTGGGAGGTCGGGCACGACGACTCGCGGGCGGCCCGGGCCTGGCGACGCGGTGTCTGCCCGGCACTGCTGGCCGACGCGACCTCGGACGCCCCCGCCGACCGGGCCCGCCGGGCGGAGTTCCGGGAGCGGATCAACGCGTACAACAGCCAACTTCGCGCGGCCTGCCGGGCGTACGGCTCCCGGTGCCGCCACGACGGCGGGGCGGTGCACCGGGTGCGCTTCGACCTGAAGCTGGTCAACGGGTTGGACTACTTCCACCCCAACACCGCCGGCCAGTCCCGCCTCGCCGAGGTGACCTGGCGCTCCGCCGGCTACGCGGACTGACGCGCCGACGGCTCCGGTCCCTCCGTCTACTCCGGAGAGATGCGGGGCGCCGGGATGGGCGGGCCCTCCGGTCGGCGGTACATGGCCCGGGAGCGTTCGGCCAGCCCCTTGGTGGCCGAGGAGTTGGCCCAGGTGCCGAGCACGATCGCGGCGCCGGGCACCACCTTGGCGAAGAGTCGCTTCGCGGCGCGTACGCCGGCCATCTGGGCGAGCCGTACGCCCAGCCGCAGCATCACCCGGCCCAGCGCCTGCTGCCCGCCACCGCCGCCGAACAACGCGCCGGCCCGCTCCCGCCCGGCCGCCACCCCCAGCGCCAGTCGGGCACTCGCCGCCACCTTGTGCACCTTCTGCAGCACCAGCAGGTCGGCGGCGCGGTCGGGATGTGTCGGGTCCACCCCGTACGCGGCAGCGATGTGCAGCACCATCCGGGCCTGGGTCCAGGCCAGCACCCCCACGTCGATCACCGCGCCGGGCAGTCCGGCGGCACCGGAGACGGCACCGGAGAGCCGCGCCCGGTTGACGAACCGGCGTACCGCCTGCTCCGCGATGGCCTCCTCGGTGGCGCGCGGGTGGTCGGCGCGGACCTGCCGGGCCCACCGCGCCGCCTCTGGCCCGAGCCGGCGCACCGCCTCCATCGCCAGGTGCTCCGGCGCGTACTGCGGATCCTGACGCATCCGGTCCCAGAGTCTGGCCGGCGGGGCCTCGACGGCCTCGCCCTCGGACGCCGGCCCGGCCGGCGCCGGGGTGACGGGCTGGCCGTCGGCGGGGACGGAATCGCTCATCGCTCTCCCTTCGGGTGCTTCCCTCCATGTGTACCCCGCGGCGGCAACGCGGTACCCCGGTCGGTTGTTGCTACACCGATGCCGGGCCGAACGGCCCGCCGCAACAGGAATGCATCAGGATGACGGGTACGTTCTGGCGATCGGGACGCCGTCAACCCGGCGACCCGTGACGCGCAACCAGGGAGGCCGCACCGGTGCTCGACCCACACGAGCTCTACGAACTCACCGACGATCTG